>CAZRWU010000024.1:0-26568 GCA_964603915.1 uncultured Rhodospirillaceae bacterium | reverse complement strand
CCAGGTCGAGGAATCGCCGCGGCTCGATCTTCTCTTTACCGAGGTCGTCATGCCGGATGGAATGAGCGGGATCGAACTCGCGCACGAGGTTCATCGCCGACGAGATCACGTACGCGTGCTGTTCGCTTGTCGAGACAGCCAAGACATCCTCGACCGGGCGAAAGACTCTGGAGAAAAACTGGAGCTGCTGGCCAAGCCCTATCGCACCCGGGTCTTGGCGCAAAAAGTGCGGGAGATCCTCGACCGTCCGCCGGTGGTGAACTGAACCCATCCAGCTACGGGAGGTGCTCGGGCCTCGCAAGGCGGCCTATCGCTTGGCACGCGTGTGCAGTAAGCTGTCATATAGACGTCGTTCGAAGGCTTGAGGCCCCACCATGTTCGACAGAATGCTGACATTGATGCTGGATCAGATGATTCAAGTCATCGCTGCTCACGCATTTTATGCGCGGGAGCAAATCGGGAAGGAGACGCTCGACGAGAAGGTAATTCGGGCGATGAGTCGCGTTCCCCGGCACGAATTCGTTCCTCCGGAACTTGCCGCTTATGCGTATGCCGACCAGCCGCTTCCGATCGGCTGTGACAAGACGGTGTCCCAGCCGTTCATCGTCGCGCTCATGACCGACCTCCTCGACATTCAGCCGACCGACAAGGTCCTTGAGATCGGAACCGGCTTGGGCTATCACTCGGCCGTCCTTGCGGAGCTCGCTCAGCAGGTTTACTCAGTTGAAATTATTGAAGAATTGGCGGCGCAAGCAAAACGCAGACTGGGCCCGCTCGGATACGGCAACATTGCCACGCGGACGGGAAACGGCGAGTACGGGTGGCCCGAACATGCGCCCTACGACAAGATCGTGGTCTGCGCCGCAAGCGAACTGGCGCCGCCGGCTCTCATCGGGCAACTGAAGCCGGGAGGGAAAATGGTTGTTCCCTCCGGCTTGGCCGACGCGCAGAATCTGACCTTGGTTGAAAAGAACAGTGAAGGGCGTGTCAGGACGAAGGAAATTCTACCCGTACGCTTCGCCCCCCTGGAAACAGCGAGCTGAGGCTTTCGCGGATGGCCCAGGCTTGTACCGATTAGTGCTTGGTCTCCAGAAGGCTCAGATAGGTTTGATTTTGTGAAATCTCCGACCGGACGCGAGCGAACTCGAACGTAAGCCGCCCGACAAAGTCCTGGCCGTGCTGCTTGAGGTCGTTTTGCGTGATCCCCCTGAACTCTTCCGTGACGCGACGCAATCCTTGCGCTCCGACATTGCCGGAGGTTCCGCGCAGAGCGTGGACCTTGTCCCGGAACTTGCCGGCGTCAAGCTCCTCGACGGCCGCTTCGATTTCCTCGATAAGACCTTTTGTATCGACAAGGTACTCCTCGAGCATCTCGGCAATGAATTCATCGTCCGAACAGAACTCTCGGAGTTTGTCGATAACCGCCCAATCCATGGCGGGAACACCGTCGGCGCGATACCGGGGATGGGTTGAGATCTGGGTGACAGTCGTCGCCGCTTCGCTGGGCTGCGGCGCCCGATCATGCTCTTTATCCGTCTTGGCGGCCACACTGTCGATGACATCGAGCAGCCGCCGCGCCTCGACGGGTTTGGTGAGGTAGGCATCGCCTCCCGCTTCCTCGCATGCCGCGCGCATCTCCGGCGTCGCATCCGCGCTCAGCGCAATAATCGGCAAGGGGCTGTCGCCGAGCCGCGCGAACCGGCAAAACTTGATCAAATCGATTCCGCTCATCCCCGGCATATTGATGTCGACAATGAAAACGTCGAACGTTTCTTCTTCCAAGGCGTTCAACGCCTCGTCGCCGTCACAGACCATGCGCGCTCGATGCCCGGCGTGCTCGAGAATACGCCCCGTGACCTTCCGATTGATCGGGTTATCCTCCGCGACAAGAATGCGGAGCTCGTGCCCCTCGCGCGCCAGAATAGGCTCCGCATCATCTCGAGCAACCGCGTCGTCGCTTCGATCAAAGGCTTGCGCCGCGTGAAGAGCATTTATGAACTGCCCCGCGTTCAACGGAGCGAGGATCGAGGCCACGAACCAGGGACTTGCCTCGCAACTTCCTTTTTCATCTGTCATTCTCAAAAAAGTCCCGAAACCGGGGCATTCAACGGCGGTCTTGATATCATCGATCACAACCTCATCATGACGTTGGTCGAGCACGACGACTCGCGTTCCTGCGCGTTCACGGCTCAACTCCGCAAGTGCCTGCTGCGCATCGGCAAGCGTATCTCGCGCAACGATCCGAAGCAGACGTGACGGAAGGTCATGCTGGCATGCATCGACAAGCAACCGCTCGCGCGTGACGACAACAACGTTGGCCGCGCCGACGGCTTCTTCCATATTTTCGGCTTCGCGAACGCCGAATGGCACCTCGACCCAAAATGTGCTTCCCTCGCCAAGGCGACTTTCGACCCCGATGCTGCCATGCATCAGCGCAACAAGACTGCGGGTAATGGCAAGGCCCAGCCCGGCGCCGCCATAACGGCGGTTTATGGAGTCGTCGGCCTGCGTAAACCGCTCGAAAATCCGTCGCGTGTCGTGTTCGCTGATGCCGATTCCGGTATCGATTACCTCAAAACGCACTGTCGCCTTATCCGGTTCCATCCTCAGCAAGACGACGTTGATCAGGATATGGCCTTCAGCAGTGAACTTGATCGCATTGGCGACCAGGTTGATCAAGATCTGGCGAAGGTGTCGGCGGTCGCCCCTTAGCCGATAGGGAACCTCTGCAGACACATGCGCCGCCAGCCGAAGATTCTTGTGGCGGGCCTGCTGCCGCAAAACGGCGATCACATCGGCAACCTCGCGGTGAAGATCGAAATCTTCCGACACCACCGCCATCTTGCTGGCTTCGATCCGCGAAAGATCAAGAATATCGTCGATGAGAGACAGCAGGGCGCTTCCCGACGTCTTGATCGTGTGGACCATTTCCTTCTGCTCGCGGTCGAGCGCGGTGTCGTGCAGGATGTCGCTCATGCCGATAACGGCGTTCAGCGGCGTTCGCAGTTCGTGACTCATGCTGGCGAGAAAACGGCTTTTGGCATGATTGGCCGCCTCGGCCTGCGCCTTCGCTTCCGTCAATTTTCGGATCAGCGTCGATGTATAGGCGGGAAGGACGATCAGGGCGGCAAGCAATCCGAGGCCAAGCGCCAGTTGCTCCTGCCAGTATGCGGTCGTTGCGATCACCGTAACGAAGCCGGCGACGGCGGCGGCGACCGATGCGGCCAAATAGGGAAGACCGTATCGGAAGCCGAAGCCGAAGGCGATCCACAGGTACACCGGATAGAACGGCGCCGCGGCAGCGCCTCCGAAATGAAGGACGGCCGAAGTCGCGCCCATATCGGTCAGCATCGCGACCAGCCGCCGAACCGGCGAGGCGCGCGGATGGAGCACGATCAGACCGACATAGATGCAGGACAGGACAAGATATCCCCCCAGCACCCAAATTTCGTACACGATGACAATCGACGCTTTTTCCCCAAGCGTTCTCAGCAGCAGGAGATAGCCGAAAACCAACGCGACGATGACGACGCGGATGATCGCCTGTTCGTGCTCGCTGTCGGTGCGGTTTTTAAGGCGCGACAAAACAGCGGTGAGCGCGGAAAGCATCCTTGCTGAGAGCCCTGCGGTCTCACGCATTGCCCTGGTCCTTCTTGCGATGACGATGCACCAGGCAATCGATCGGAAACCTGATGGCTATATAGAATAACGCTGTCCGGCTTGCGGCACCACATGTTACGTTTGTTTTGGGGGTTGAGGTCAACTCTTTGGACCTCAAGGCGCCTTTTCCACTACTCACAGATGGATGAGAAAAGCGTACGACCGGGTTGGGAACCAAGAGAGCCCTCGGCAAAACGTTGTGGCACCGCCGTTGGTTCACTTCCTCCCCCCTGGGAAGCGAATCAGCATACCTATAGTAAAAATATATGGTTTATGGCTTATTTATGGTGGTCACGCCGGCGCAATCAGCAGCTGAATTCGCGCCTGTGCAAAGCCGTCAGGAGCGGTGGCTCCGGAGGAGGGATTCGAACCCCCGACCCAGCGGTTAACAGCCGCTTGCTCTACCACTGAGCTACTCCGGATCAACCGTGGAGGCGCGGACCGGACTCGAACCGGTGTACACGGCTTTGCAGGCCGCTGCGTAACCACTCCGCCACCGCGCCCTGGCGTCATCGACTCTCATCCAGACAGTGCCCCGGATAAGACGCGTCATGCCGGGCAACTTAGTCGGTGCGGCAGCGACGGTCAAGCTGATGCCTCAGGTTCCGCAGACAGCCGGCCATCAGCGCGGCAATCCCATCTGACGCTTCAGCCGGCGGTCGGCAGATCGAAAGGCGGCCGCGGCGGATCTTCAGGCTTCCTGGTCAGGCTTAGGCTCACGGGAGGCTCTCCATCGACCGAAGCAACACCCGGCCCTTTGCGTTTCTTCGCATCTCGTCACGATCGGACTCCATCTGAATCCAGCCGCCATCGCGCCAAGTCGTGAGCAGATCGTCGTAAGTTCGGGACAAAGGGTTGCCTGATTGGCCGGGCACGATCATGAAACGCGAAGCGGCAAGATCCGCAAGATCGTAAACCGCGCGGTAACCGGAACCATGAACGCCGGCAAAAGGTTGATCGCTGCTGCCGAGAAAGTTGGCGACCCTGTTGATCGTGTAGGCTCCCCCGTCAGCTTCAATGCGCCGGCTGGCCAAACGTGAAGCAAGAGGAAGCCGATTGAAAAAATCGTGATCGAGGCGCGCATTATGGGCATGGCCCCAGCGCCATGTCTGTGCCGGACCGATCGCCTTTTCAAGCATCCGCACGGCGGCATCGAGCGATTGCGCCACGACTTCGGGGCAGGTTTCTTCGACCGGCGTCGTCACGTTGTCGCACCACGCCGTTCCATTTTCCAGGACAAACTCTATGAATAGAGGACGATGCGACCAGTAGGATGGGAAAGCGTCGCCAAGTTCATCGGCGTAGACAGCTTTGTTGAGTTCTCTCAGCCAAGCCTCGAACAGCAGGGGCTCCGGCCGGTGGCGGTCCATTTCTCCGCTCCATTCAACGAGTCCGCGCGCTGGCTCGGGCAGGGATGAACCTTTGGGGAGATGCGCCAGCATCTTGGGAAGCAACTGCTGCGCCATCAGCGACACGTTGTCTTTCTGCATTTCCGACATCGCATCTGCGCTTATCGGCGCTTCCGTCGCCAGAATTTGAAGGATCTCGGCGATTCGCTTGGCGCGAAACGGCTCTTCCCAGTCCGCGCTGATGAACCAAGCGTAGTCTTGCGGCAACATGTCGTTGTTGGCGTTGATCAGCAATCCGTCGGGCGGATTGAGACTGCGGGGGAGACGGTCATAAGGAACAAAACCGATCCAGTCGGTGTCGCCGGTCCATCCCGCCGTCGGCATCAAGCCTCTGCCGCTGCGGCGAATGGGTACCCGTCCCGGCATCACGAAGCCGATGTTATCGTCGATGTCGGCATAGAAGATGTTCTGCGGCGTGATGTCGTAGCGGGCGAGCGCGCCAACGAACTCTTCCCAGTTGCGGGCGCGATTGAGGGCAAAGATCGCCTCGGCGGGACGGGCATCCTCTCTGAGATAGGAAGCGGCGAATGCAAGTACCGGCGCGCCGGGAATGGCCTCGTCGGCGCCGCGCCCCAGTGGGACGGCGCCGGCCATAGCGTCCGAGATGACCGGCCCATGCCGGGTTTTGCGCACGACGATGTCGCTGGCCTCGCCACCGCGGACGGCGATGACCTCCCGCTGGGTCTCGAAAAGCTCCCACCGACCTCCCGGCACGCGGTAGCGGCTCGCATCAGTCGGATCAACCGCCTCGATATAATAATCCTCGACATCCGCATTGGCGGTCGTCATCCCCCAGGCGACGCGATCGTTATGGCCGAGGATGACGAAGGGCACGCCCGCCGAGGTGGCGCCCGCGAGAGTGAGCGAGGGAGTCACGACGCGCGCCAGATACCACGTGCCGGGGGCCGAAAAATGAAGATGCGGATCGTTTGCGAGCAGGGGTTTGCCTGACGCCGTCTTCGTGCCGCCGACGGCCCAGATGTTGGACGCTCCGGCGCGTGGCGACATCGGATCCTCTCCCGCAAGGATACCCTGCGCGCTTGCCTGACGGTTGACTTTGATCTGCGATGCTAAGGCGGCATCGAAATGATTGCCGAGAGACGGCCACAGTTCGGCTATTTGCCGAGGGCTCAACCGATCAGAGAGACGCGCGCGCAGCAGCTCGTCATGCCGGTTGGTGCCCAGCCGCCAAGCCATGAGCGGACCCCACAGCATGGAGTCGGCGACCTCCCATGGTTCCGGCTCAAAACCAAGGACGACGAATTCCGGCGGCAAGGCGCCCTTGCGCGCGCCCAGCCAGCCGTTGACGCCGGCGGCGTATGACTTGAGCAGCCGCATCACCGGCTCCGAAGCCCGCCGTGACTGCTCCTTGGCGAGTCGATGCAGCCCGAGCGTGCGCATATGCCGATCCAGGTCAAGCAGCGATGCTCCGAAGAGTTCCGACAGGCGCCCTGAGCCCATGCGGCGCATGGTCTCCATCTGCCAAAGCCGATCCTCCGCGTGAACATAGCCCAGAGCGAAAGCAGCGTCGTCTTCCGTCTGGGCAAAAATGTGAGGGATGCCGTTTTCGTCGCGAAAGATTTCCACCGGCGCGCTCAGCCCGGCGAGCGCGATCTCCCTGTCTTCCTTCGGTAGCGATGTGTGCAGCCAGAAATAGCCTCCGCCGAGGAGGAGCAAGGTGGCCATCGCAACGCCGATGACGGCGCGGATCAGCCACCTCGCCATATCCACTCCATCGGATTCTTGAGCCTATTCACCAAAGACGCCGGATCGTGAGAAAGCAAGATCGCGCCCCTGAGCCGCTTACGGTTCGCTCAGTTCTTGGAGCGATCGACCAGTTGTTTCTCGGCGATCCATGGCATCATCGCGCGCAGCCGCGTCCCCACGGTCTCGACGTCATGCTGCGCCGCCCGTCGCCGCATCGCCTTGAAGCTGGGCTGTCCGGCCTGGTTCTCCAGCATCCACTCGCGGGCGAACCTGCCGCTCTGAATTTCCTCGAGAATGCGTTTCATCTCGGCTCGCGTCTCATCAGTGACGAGACGCGGCCCACGAGTGTAATCGCCGTATTCGGCCGTATTGGAGATCGAATAGCGCATGTTGGCGATGCCGCCCTCATAGATCAGATCGACGATCAGCTTGACTTCATGCAGGCACTCGAAATAGGCCATTTCCGGGGCGTAGCCGGCCTCGATAAGGGTATCGTAGCCGGCGACGATCAACGCGGACAGCCCGCCACAGAGCACGGTCTGCTCGCCGAACAAATCGGTTTCGCACTCTTCGCGAAACGTCGTTTCAAGCAGGCCGGCCCGGCCGCTGCCAATGGCGCAGCCATAGGAAAGCGCAATTTCGAGGGCGTTGCCCGAAGCGTTCTGCTGGAGCGCCACGAGCGAAGGCACCCCAGCGCCGCGCAGGTATTCAGAGCGGACCAGGTGACCGGGTCCCTTGGGCGCGATCATGAAGACATCAAGGTCGGCGCGGGGCTCGATAAGGCCGAAATGGATGTTGAAGCCGTGGGCGAAGGCGAGAGCGGCTCCGTCACGCATGTGGGGTTTAAGATCTTCGTTATAGAGCGCCCTCTGATGCTCATCGGGGGTCAACACCATGACGACGTCGGCCTGAGCGGCTGCTTCCGCCGGAGCCAGAACGTTAAAGCCTGCCGCTGTCGCCTTGGCGGCGCTCGGAGAGTGCGGCCGCAGCGCCACCACGACGTCGGTGACGCCGCTGTCTCGCAAGTTCTGGGCGTGCGCGTGACCTTGGCTCCCGTACCCGACGATGGCCACCTTTTTCGATTTGATCAAATTCACATCGGCGTCGCGATCGTAGTAGACGCGCATGACGGATTTCCCTTCGTTGCTTGATAAGATGGGTCGCTCTTAACTAAAGGCTCGGCGATACGTTTGTCACCCGGGGTGTATCGACAGTTCGCCGGCGGCGCAAGAAAGCCGCGAATCATATTATGCGCCTAGCTTGCGCGTCTTTCGGTTCGTGAAACTTCGTCCGTCCCGATCTATCCGGTCATGCGCCTTGCGGAGACGCGGGGGTTGTTCCAAATGCCGGGCCGCCCATCATTGAAATCAGGTCTCTAAAGGCGCTCGCCTGGATCGTGACGTGCTGTCGCATGCGCCCACCTGCCGCTTCGGCATCGCCCGCGACAATGGCTGCGACGATTTCAGCGTGCTCCCTTCGCGAGTCCGCCATGCGGCCGGGTCGCCGCAATTGCACGCGCCGGAAAGGGGTCAACCGATTGCGGACGGACCGTGTGGTTTCCGCAAGGAAGGTATTGTGACTGCCGGCGTAGATGCATTCGTGCAACGCCAGATTCAGGACGTAGTATTGCTCGCGGTTCTCCGCTTCCAGAACCGGCCCCGTCGCATGGTGAATGTCTTCAAGATGGCGGCGCTCGCTCTCGGTCATGCGCTGGGCCGCGAGCCGGGCGCACAGCGATTCAAGTTCGGCCATGACCTCGAACATTTCTATCATCCGCGCCGGAGTGAGCATGGTCACGATCGCGCCTTGGCGCGGCCGCATCTCGACCAAGCCACAGGAGGCAAGATGTCTCAACGCCTCGCGGACCGGCGTGCGGGAGACACCGAATCGCGCCGCCAGATTATGCTCTTCCAGGCGCGTTCCCGGCGGCAGGTGCCCGGTACATATTTCTTCTTCGAGGGCCTGACGCAGGCGCATGCCGGAAGTCGGTTCTCGTGTCGGCATCCGATCACGCTCCGACAGTGAATCTGCGAGCCGATCCGCTTCATCAATTGCTGAAAACTGTATACAATAAACCCCTCTGTTGTATACTCATTTAGACCTTCACGGCGCTCCCTTCCGACCGGGCGGCGGCAAGCGTGCATCTGCCGACAGGACCGAAGCGAGGCGCTGCGAGAAGGCGGGAACGCCGGGTGGCCGATATAAGAGTAGGGTAGGCGGAGACACGTTGTGTTTGCAGCAGAGATCGATCGACCCGGCGATTTCACCGCAGATCAGCCGGATCGCCATGAAGGCCGCCAGGATCTGCGCCGGCTTGCGGACGCCGGCGTTCCGGATATCTGCGTTCGCCAGGTGCGGTGGCGGGTTTCGCGGGTGGCGTTGTCGTTGCTTCCCGTTGCGCGAGCGGCCGATATCCTTTTGCACGCCGCGCACATCAACGCCTCCGCGTTAAGCCGCTATCTCGTGTACCAGGGGCACATCGTCGCTTGGCTCGGATCGCGCCTTTGGCAGGAAACGTTGACGCGCACGGAGCGGGGATACCGCGTGCACAAGGTGCGCGTGCGAAAGCTGCGACGGAGCGTGGCGGCGCAAGCCTGCGATTATGTCGCCTCGGTTCGGCAGCCGCTTCGGGTGGCGACGTGGGTCGGCGGCCGCTTGATCGCCGACGTCAAGTTCCGCACCGAAAGGCGATACCGGCTGCACCGCATTCGTCTTCGTGTACTGCAACGCACGGTGGCGGCGCAAGCGCGCAGCTACATGCGCGCGGCAAGAAAGCCGGTGCTGTCGGGCGCAGATTTGCGGATCGCGCTCGATCGGCACGAGGCGTGGGTTGCGTCCGGCTGGGAGGTCGGCAAGCGCGCGGATTTTCATCAAGTTTATCTGCGCGGCGCCAACCTCCATTCAGCCTTGCTCGCCGACGCGGATTTTCATGGGGCCGATCTGATCCGCGCCGATCTGCGCGAAGCGGATCTTGAGGGCGCGGATTTCAACAAGGCGAGACTTCGCCGGGCGAACCTGCATCGGGCGGAACTGCGATGGGCGGATCTTCGGCATGCCGATCTCTCACGCGCTGACTTGGAGGGAGCGGACCTGAAGGACGCCGATCTACAGCGAGCCAATCTTCGTGGCGCCAAGCTGAGCAACGCGGTCTTTGAGCATGCGGATTTGCGCGGCGCCAATCTTTCACGCGTCAAAGGGCTGACCCAGGCGCAGATCGACGTTGCCGACGCCAATGCGGAAACACGCTTGCCGCGCGGTCTCAAGATCCGGCACAGCGCTTCTCCACAGCAATAGAAGCGTTAAGAAGAAGCCCCGTGAAGGGGCAATGACCGCTTGCTTATCGGCGAACGGAGAAAACGAGATCGTCAGGGCGGCGCGGAGTTCAATGTGCACCAGACAGGGGCGTGATCGGACGGCCTGTCCCAACCCCGCGGCGTCTTATCGATTGCTGTCTCTTCAAGGCGATCCGCCGCCTGCGGCGACAACAGCAGATGATCGATGCGGATCCCGCGGTCGGCTGCGAATCCGCCACGCTGATAGTCCCAGTAGGTGTAAAGGCCCGGGTCGCTTTTCAACGCTCGGATGGCGTCGATGACCCCGAGATAGAGGATCTTGCGGAATGCCGCTCGCGCGGCTGGTTGGCAAATGGCGTCGCCCTTGAATGCGTCGGGATCGTGGACGTCGCGATCGTCGGGAGCGACATTGTAGTCCCCCGCCAGAACGAAGGGAACCTCGCTCTCCAGCAGGTCCTGGACATGACGATAAAGCCGCTCCATCCAGAGAAGCTTGTAGGCGAACTTGTCGGTGCCGAGCGGATTGCCGTTGGGAAGATAAACGGAGGCGACGTGCAGCCCGCCCGTCACTGCCTCGACATAGCGGGCATGCGTGTCGGTCGCGTCGCCGTCGTCCGGCAGCGCGTTTCTCAGCGGTTCGATCGAATGCCTCGACAGGACCGCCACCCCGTTGTAACCGCGCTGACCGACGGCGAGAACATTGTAGCCAAGATCGTTGATCTCGGCCGTCGGGAACGCCGAATCCACCACCTTCGTTTCCTGCAGCAACACGACATCCGGCGTCGCCTGGGGCAACCACTTGAGGAGGTGGGGCAGCCGTACCTTGATCGAATTGACGTTCCAGGTGGCGATCTTAAGCGTCATCGAAGCGGATCATCGGAACCCGACGCGCCATGGAGGCAGGCGCTGCCGGTCAGAGCGAGAACGATGTTCCACAGCCGCAGGTTGAAACAGCTTGAGGATTCTTTATGGAGAAGTAGGAGCCCATCAAATCCTCGACGAAATCGATTTCTGAACCGTTCAGGAGTTCCAGCGAAACCTCGTCGATAACCAAAGTGGCGCCTTCTCGCCGGAAAACCAGATCGTCGTCATTGCGCTGATCGTCAAGCGCAAAGCCGTACTGAAAGCCGGAGCATCCGCCGCCCGACACGGTCACGCGCAACATCATGGCGTGATCGTCGGCGGTCAACGCTGCGATACGGCGCGCGGCGGCATCCGATAGACGGACGCTGGCGCCGGCTTCCTCGATTGCCTCTCTGGCCACTGCCTGCTGCTCCTGTTTACGGGAAAGTTTCCAAGCTCGCGCGCTTTTTGATTTATGCTGCCCATGGAACTATGTAGCGGCAAGACGCGCGGTGTCAAATTATCCACCTGATCGCGGAGGTTAGGGAATGTCGGCATTGCCGTGCAGGCGAGAATTTCCGTCATGATCGCCAATGACAGCCTCGCGCCTTGGGCCTGCCGGCCGGAAGAGAGCCGGGGGCGACTCCACGCAGAACGGGAAAGCGCGACGCGGACCTGCTTTCAACGCGACCGCGACCGGATCATTCATTCGGCGTCGTTCCGGAGGCTCGAATATAAGACCCAGGTTTTCGTCAACCACGAGGGGGACTTTTTCCGCACCCGGTTGACGCACAGCCTGGAAGTCTCACAGATCGCGCGCTCGATCTGCCGCAATCTGCGGCTGAACGAGGATTTGGCCGAAGCGCTGTCTCTTGCCCACGACCTCGGCCACCCGCCGTTCGGTCACGCCGGAGAAGATGCCCTGCAGGAGGCAATGGAGCCCTATGGAGGCTTCGATCACAACGCGCAAAGTCTGAGACTGATCGCGAAGCTGGAGCAGCGGTATGCGGAATTCGACGGCCTCAACCTGACGTGGGAGGCGCTGGAAGGGCTCGTCAAACACAACGGCCCCTTGCTCCTGCCCGGAGGCGAGCGCCCGCTGCCGCAGATCATCGCCGAATATGTCGCCGTTCACGATCTTGAACTGGATACCTTCGCCGGCGCGGAAGCCCAAGTTGCGGCTCTTTCGGACGATATTGCCTACAATAACCATGACATCGACGACGGGCTCCGCGCCGGTTTGTTCTCGGTCGATGATCTCGCCGAAGTGCCCTTGGTCGGGCCGATGTTCTCCAGCGTTCGCAAGATGTATCCGAATCTCACGGATTCGCGGCTGATTCATGAGGCCGTGCGGCGCGTCATCGGCCACATGATTCATGATGTGGTTGCCGAGACCACGCGGCGCCTTGACGCCCTCAAGCCGAAAAACGCTTCGGACATCAGGCGTTCCAGCGCGCCGGTGGTGGCGTTTTCGCAGGAAATGCAGGGAAACGAGCAAGCCCTCAAGAAATTTCTGTTCGAGCGCATGTACCGGCATTACAAGCTCAATCGCATGAGCAGTAAGGCGAAAAAGGTGGTTCGCGAGGTGTTTCAGCTGCTGGTCGAGGAACCGGGATGCCTGCCCACTGAGTGGCAGCGCCTTGCGGGCGCGCCCCGGTCTCCCGAGACGGCGCGGGTAGTTTGCGACTATATCGCCGGAATGACGGACCGCTATGCGCTCGATGAGTACCGCCGGCTGCTTGACGTTCAATCGAGAAGCTCATGAACGTATTCCGTTATCTCGAGCAGCAGGTGATCGCGGCAGTGAATGCGCTTGCCGCGGAGGACACGCTTCCCACCGGCTTAGACACCTCGGGCGTTACCGTCGAGCCGCCGCGCGACTCCAATCATGGCGATGCCGCAACCAACGTCGCCATGGTTCTCGCCAAGGCGGCGCGCATGAAGCCCCGGGACGTGGCGGCTCTCATCGCCGACCGCTTGCGGCTGCTCGCAGACATTTCTCGTGTCGATGTGGCGGGCCCCGGCTTTATCAACATCAGCCTGCACACGACGTTCTGGTATGGCCGGCTCGCGGACGCGCTTGAAGCCGGCACAGCCTATGGCGATTCGACTCTCGGCGCCGGCCGGATGGTGAATGTTGAGTATGTCTCGGCGAATCCGACCGGTCCTCTACACGTTGGCCACGGCCGCGGCGCGGTGGTTGGCGATGTGCTGGCGTCCCTCCTGGGCAAGGCCGGTTACCGGGTCTCGCGCGAATATTATGTCAACGACGCCGGGGCCCAGGTTGACTGGATGGCGCGGTCCGTTTATTTTCGCTACCTCATCGCCATCGGAGCGCGCACGGAGGAGGAATGGGAACGCGCCAAGGAGGCCGGCGCGATCCAGTACGGGGGCGATTATCTGCAACCGGTTGCCGATTCGATCAAGGCGACGGACGGCGCGAAATGGCGGAACTGCGACGAAGACGAGTGGCTGCCGGTGTTTCGTGATGTCGCCGTCCAGCAAATGTTGCGGAAAATCAAAGAGAGCCTGGACGGCCTCGGCATTCACTTCGATACCTTCGTCTCGGAGCGAGAGCTGGTCGCGAGCGGCGCGGTCGACAGGGCATTGCGCCAGCTCGTCGCGGCTGGACATGTCTATACCGGGGTTCTCGATCCGCCGAAGGGCAAGATGTCGGAGGATTGGGAGCCGCGGCCACAGACATTGTTCAGATCGACCGCCTTCGGCGACGACGTTGATCGGCCATTGAAGAAGTCTGATGGATCATGGACCTACTTCGCTTCGGATATCGCCTATCATCTCCATAAGTACCGCCGCGGCTTTCGCACCATGATCGACGTCTGGGGCGCCGATCACGGTGGGTACGTCAAACGGGTGCAGGCCGCTGTGAAGGCTTTGACCGGGGGCGATGGCGAACTCGACGTCAAACTGTGCCAAATGGTGAATCTGCTGGACGACGGGCAACCGCTGAAGATGTCGAAGCGCTCGGGCCAGTTCATCACGTTGCAGGAGGTTGTCGATCGGGTCGGCCGCGATGTGTTTCGCTTCATGATGCTGACGCGCAAGAACGACGCTCAGTTAGACTTCGATTTCGGCAAGGTGACAGAGCAGACACGAGAGAATCCGGTATTTTACGTCCACTACGCGCACGCGCGCTGCCGGTCGGTGTTGCGCCACGCGGAAGCCGAGTTCGGCGCCGCGGCGGTTTTGGACGAGGCCCTGCGTCGTGCCGATTTCCAGCACTTGACTGATCGGAGCGAAATCGATCTGATGAAAGCAATCTCAGGTTGGCCACGGATCGTTGAAAGTGCGGCGCAAGCGCACGAGCCCCATAGAATTGCTTATTATCTGCACGATCTGGCGTCGCAGTTTCATCTGCTATGGACGAAGGGCAAGGACGATTCCAGCCTGCGGTTCATCTTGGCGGCAAACGTCCCGTTGACCATGGCTCGTTTGGCGTTGGTCCGCGGCGTCCAGCTGGTTATCGCTTCGGCACTCGATGTCTTCGGCGTTCAACCGGTCGAGGAGCTGAGATAATGGCGGCGACTGTTCCTCCTGGCGGTCCGATCGTCGACGACGAACACGCGCATCCCGATCGCCATCCGTGGTGGCGGCGCCGATCGATAAGGTGGGGCGGGGCCGCCTTGGGCCTTGGGGTCGCGGCGCTGCTCTGGTTCGGTTCCGCAAACGATCCCGCGAACGACGTCGCCGACGATGTGCCGCTGATCAAGGCTGCGGAAGAGCCGGCCAAGGTTCGACCCGAAGACCCTGGCGGCATGTATGTGGCGCACCGGGACAAGCTGATCTATCACCGCTTAACCGGCGAGGAGGAAACACGAACGGTCGAGCGCCTGCTCACGACGCCGGAGGAACCGCTGACGCCTCCTCGGACAGAAGCGCCGGAAGCCGCGCCGCCGCCGGGCGACGGCGATGAAAGCGCGTTCTCGGAAATTCCTCCGGCGGCTCCGGAGGGGACGATGAGCGAATCTCTCCACGCTCCTCCCGAGGAAAGCATCGTTATCGAGCCGTTCGAGTCGTTTCCGGGCGATACGAACTCGGAGCCGCCGTCGGCGGTGGAGACTCCGCCAGCCGCCGCCGCACCGCCCGTTGCGATGGCGCCGCCGCCGAGACCGCGACCGCGGGCTCCTGAAGCGCCAGCGTCGGGGTCAAGATTGTCGGCGGAAGCGCGCATGGCGCAAACGCTGTTGATGGGCACGCAGACGGAAAGCTACGCCATTCAGCTGGGGTCGGTTCGGTCGCGCCAGGAAGCGAATATCGAATGGGAGCGGCTGAAGCGCAGCCATGCCGACATTCTCGGCGGCCTCCGCCTTACCGTCTTGGAAGCCGATCTGGGGAATCGGGGAACGTTCTACCGGCTCCGCGCCGGGCCGATCACTGGCCAAGCGTCGGCGCGCCGTTTGTGCGATTCTCTCGTCGACCGCAAGGTCGACTGCATCGTCGTGCAGCCTTAAGTGGGTCGGCGTACAGGACAGCCGCCGCGGGCGGTCGTATTTGGTCTCGGCGGACCGGCGATGACCGATGCCGAGCGCGCATTGTTCGCCGATGCCGATCCGCTCGGTTTCATACTCTTCGCCCGCAACTGCATCGACCCCAGGCAAGTGCGGGCGCTGGTTGCGGATTTGCGAGATACGGTCGGTCGCGCCGATGCGCCGGTGCTGATCGATCAGGAAGGGGGCCGGGTCGCGCGTTTACGGCCACCTCACTGGCGGCATGCTCCGCCTGCGGCGCAGTTCGCTGATCTCGCCCGCACGAGCCAAGCGCGCGCAAAGGAGGCGGCATGGCTGAACGCCAGGATGCTGGCGGCCGATCTTGCCGAACTGGGAATCACGGTCAACTGCGCCCCCGTTCTCGATGTCCCGCAGCCTGGAGCGCACGAGGTGATCGGCGATCGCGCGGTTGGCGACACGCCCGAGCGCGCCACTGTGCTCGGGCAGGCGTGGTGCGAGGGGCTGCTCGCCGGCGGCGTTCTGCCGGTAATCAAGCATGTCCCGGGCCATGGCCGCGCACTGGTCGATAGTCATGCCAGCCTGCCGGTCGTCGCCGCCAGGCGCGAGGAATTGGAGCAGGTCGATTACGTTCCGTTCCGCGCGCTACGGGCAATGCCGTGGGCGATGACGGCGCATGTGGTGTTTACCGCACTTGATCCTGTATTTCCCGCCACCACATCGCGAACGGTGATCACGGAAGTGGTTCGCGGCGCAATTGGTTTTCAGGGTGTCCTGGTGTCCGACGACATTTGCATGTCCGCTCTCGGCGGTCCGCATGCCGAACGCGCTTCGGCGGCGCTGCGCGCCGGATGCGACGTCGTTCTCCATTGCAGTGGGTCGATCGCGGAGATGGCATCCGTCGCCGCGGTCTGTCCGGCCATGTCTTCGCAAACACAGGAGCGGCTGCATCGCGCGGAGATGTTGCGGCGCGATCATGTCCCGTTCGACAGGCTGCTCACGGCGGCCCGCCTTGCCGAGCTCATGGACCGAGCGACGGATACGGCATGACGGAGATTCTCGTTCAGGCTTCGGTTTGGATTTTGCCTGTTCTTTTTGCCGTAACTTTTCACGAAGCGGCGCACGGCTTTGTCGCCTCTCGGCTCGGCGACGATACCGCATTGCGGGCGGGGCGGGTGACATTCAACCCTTTTCGGCACATCGATACCTTCGGCACGGTTCTCCTTCCGGCATTGCTGCTGATCCTGTCGGGAGGCCGAATCATGTTCGGCTATGCCAAGCCAGTGCCGGTCAACTTCAGGCGATTGCGCAACCCGCGTCGCGACATGATCCTGGTCGCTGCGGTCGGGCCGGGAGCGAATATCGCGATGGCCCTCGCCGCGGCCATAGCGATCCACCTGTCCATGCTTCTTCCCGGCGGATTCGGAACCTGGGTTGGACACAATCTTTATAACGCCATCTGGATCAATGTGTTGCTTGCTGTCTTTAATATGTTGCCTGTACCGCCGTTGGATGGCGGACGGGTCGCCGTCGGCCTGCTGCCCAACCGGCTCGCGGTTCCCTTGGCGCGTTTGGAGCCGTTCGGCTTTGCGATCATTCTTGGCGCCATTTTCCTGCTGCCATTGGCCGGAAGCTATGCCGGCGTCAATCTCGATGTTTTTCGCTGGCTTGTTTTCATTCCGGCGATGCAATTGATGCAGTTGATCCTGGCTGTGACCGGCATTCCGTAATGTCTCATTCCGGCGGCGAGCTATCGGGGGGCTGTGAGCGCCGCGAAGCCTTGCCCGCCTTTATCGTCGACATCGACGGGTATGAAGGGCCCGTCGATGTTCTTCTCGACCTGGCGCGTGACCAGAAAGTCGATCTGAAGCACATTTCGATCGTGCAGTTGGCCGATCAGTACCTCGCCTTCATTGCCAAAGCACGGCGCGACAACCTTGAAATGGCGGCGGAATATCTCGTTATGGCGGCGTGGCTGGCCTACCTGAAATCGCGCCTGCTCTTGCCCGAACCGCCGCGGCCGGACGAGCCATCCGGAGAGCAAATGGCGGCGGCTCTGGCGTATCAACTGCGTCGGCTGGAAGCCATGCGAGACGCCGGAGACCGGTTGATGTCGGGGCCTCGTCTCCATCACGATGTTTTCCCGCGCGGAGAGGTCGAGCGCTTCCCCGAAGTCGCGGTGGTCCACGTTGTCAAGCCTACTTTGCACGATCTTCTCAAAGCGTACGCCACCCAAGTTGTTCGGTTTCAGCCTCGCGCGCTGCGTATCGAAGCGTCCGATTTGTGGTCGGTGGACCGCGCTCTTAAACATTTGCGGCAAATGCTCGATCGCTTGTCGGGGTGGACGCCGTTGTCCCGCTTGTTGCCGGACAAGACCGCCGAAGGTCTGCGCCAAGGCTCGACCGCGGCGCGCTCCGCGCTCGCCGCGACGTTCGCCGCCAGTCTCGAACTCACGCGCGAAGGCCGCGTCCGGTTGCGTCAGGGCAAAATGTTCGGCCCCCTCTACCTCGGATCTTCCGCGCGCCATGACGGGAAGGAGAAGGGATGACTCCGCTCCAGCCAAGCGTGTGGCGCCTTGTCGAAGCAATCCTTTTTGCCTCTGCGGAGCCGGTCAGCGAGCGGGATCTTGCGGCAAGGCTGCCGGATGGCGCAAATCTTCGGACGGCCTTGTCGGAACTCGAAGCGCACTACAGCAGTCGCGGAGTCAGATTGATGAAGATCGGCGACGGATGGGCGTTCCGGACTGCCGCCGATCTTGCGCCGTTGCTGGCGCCGGAGCGGCAGGTCCAGCGCAAGCTCTCGCGCGCAGCGATCGAGACGTTGGCCGTTATCGCATATCACCAGCCGATCACGCGCGCCGAAATCGAAGGAGTGCGCGGCGTGCAATTGAGCAAGGGCACCTTGGATGTGCTCTTCGAATGCGGCTGGATCCGGCCCAAGGGCAAGCGGAACACGCCGGGTCGCCCCGTGACATGGGGCACCACTTCAGCCTTTCTCGATCATTTTGCCCTTGAGAGCCTTGACGATCTTCCAGGCGTGGACGATCTCAAGGCCGCTGGGTTGCTCGACGCACGACCTGCTATCGAAACTTATGGAGCGGCGGCGGTCGGCGATGGACGTGACGCAATGGAGCCCGATGCCGCCGAGGATGACGTCGGCCATTGCGGTTGAGGGCCGTTTCGGCCATCATTGAGTGTCAACGTCGAAAGAAAGTTTCATGGGTACTTTTAGCATCTGGCATTGGCTCATCGTCCTGATCGTGGTCCTGGTGTTGTTCGGGGGAAAGGGCAAGATCTCCCAGATCATGGCGGATGTCGGGAACGGCCTTAAGGCGTTTAAGAAAAGCCTGCGGGATGAGGACAAGAACGATGACGTCCCGGCTGAACCCAAAGCCTTGCGCGCCGGTTCCGAGCCGACCGTTGTCGAGGGGATTCGCGAACGGGATCAAGCCGCCAATTCGTGATCAACGGCCCAGGATCAACGGGCCAAGCAGGTTCCAGCTAGATGTTCGACCTCGGCTGGCAGGAGCTGATGGTGATCGCGGTGATTGCGATCATCGTGATCAGCCCCAAGGACTTGCCGCACGCCATTCGCACCGTCACGCAGTTCGCCCGCCAGCTTCGCGGCCTCTCGCGCGAGTTCCGCAACGGGGTGCAAGCGCTGGTGAGGGAAGCGGAGCTTGACGAAATCAAGCGTCAAGTCGAGCAAAGCAAGCGCTTCGATGTCTTTGACGATCCGACGGCGGGCGACGATCCCACCAGCGGCCTGACGGCGGACTTCGATCCGCGTGAGCTGGCGCGCGAGTTAAAACGGCGGGTTAGCATCGATGAGCCTTCATCTGCCGATGCGGCTGCTCGGCGCGCGCCCGCCGATGAAAGTCCCGCATGCGAAAAGCCCGAGAACCGCATTCGCGGCGGCGAGACCGCGGGAGACCAAGGGGCCTCTATGTCCGCACAAGCCAAAAGAACAAGCGGTGCTTAGAGCGGGAGCGGGTGGATCTTGGTTCACGAAGATCTTGACGATACGAAAATGCCGCTCATCGACCACTTGATAGAGTTGCGGCGGCGGCTTGTTTATTCTCTGACCACGGTTGTCATACTTTTTTTTGTCTGCTACTACTTTTCTGAAAATATCTACGCCTTTCTGGTGAGACCTCTTGCCGATATTACGGCCGAAATGGGGGGAGAAAGGAGAATGATATATACAGCACTGCAAGAAGCATTCTTTACTTATGTCAAAGTCGCATTTTTTGCAGCGATGTTTCTCGGTTTTCCTGTTATTGCCAGCCAAATATGGATGTTCGTGGCGCCCGGACTATACAAGCATGAGAAGAGGGCGTTTCTGCCATTCCTGGTGGCGACTCCTATCCTGTTTTTCCTAGGCGGTGCTTTCGTCTATTATTTTGTGTTTCCGGTGGCCTGGAGATTCTTCCTGAGCTTCGAGGCAACAGGCGCCGACGCATCGCCGCTGCCTATTCAGCTTGAAGCCAAGGTCGGCGAGTATCTCAGCCTCGTCATGCAGCTGATTTTCGCCTTTGGGCTCTGTTTCCAGCTGCCGGTCGCCTGCACCCTTCTCGGGCGGGCGGGGATCATTTCCTCCGAGGGCATGAAGAATAAACGCCGCTACGCGATTGTCTTGGCATTCGTCGCCGCGGCGATTTTGACGCCCCCCGATGTGATCAGCCAGATCGGCTTGGCCATTCCGACGATTCTGCTGTACGAAATCTCGATTTACGCCGTCCGATTGATTGAGCGCAGCAGGGAGCGCGAAGCGGCCGCGCGCGCGGTTTAAGCTCGGCAGACGGCTGCGCGTTTACTGGAAGACTCATCATTTTCAGCTTGTCGAGCGACCGTGGCCAAGGCCGAATGACGCCGCCGCTTGACCGCTTGCGCGCGTTCCGCTAACCCCGCAATTTGGCTGCGCTAAGGCTGTTCGTCATGTTCGATATCAAGCAGATTCGCGAAGATCCGGAAGCGTTCGACGCCGGATTGCGGCGCCGAGGACTGGCGCCGGAGGCCAAGACCTTGATCGAGCTTGACCGGCGACGCCGCGAATCGCTCTCCGAGGCGCAAGCCCTGCAGTCCGAGCGCAACCAGCTGTCGCGGGAAATCGGCATCCGAAAACGGCGGGGCGAGGAGTCCGGCGATCTTGTCGCCGCGGTATCGCGGCTGAAATCCGAACAAGGCGACGCCGATGCGCGTGCGGCGGCGGCGGAGGACGCGCTGCGGGAAGCTCTCGCGTCGCTACCCAATCTGCCGGCTGCCGACGTGCCGGACGGCCCCGACGAAACCGCTAATGTGGAGATTCGTCGGTGGGCCGAGCCGCGCCGGTTCGACTTCGTCGCGAAGGAGCATTTTGCCATCGGCGAAGCTCTCGGACTGATGGATTTCGAGAGCGCCGCGAAGGTCTCCGGAGCGCGCTTCGTCGTCTTGAAGGGTGCGCTGGCTCGGCTCGAGCGGGCACTAGCGGCATTCATGCTGGATCTGCACACGCGGGAGTTCGGTTACACCGAGGTCAGTCCACCAGTTCTGGTGCGCGATCATGTTCTGTTCGGCACCGGCAACCTTCCCAAGTTCGGCGATGATCTGTTTCGGACGACCAACGGCTATTGGCTGATCCCGACGGCCGAGGTGCCCCTGACCAATCTCGTTGCCGATGCAATCGTCGAAGACGCCGACTTGCCGATTCGCCATACGGCGGTGACGCCCTGTTTCAGGGCGGAAGCGGGGGCGGCGGGGCGCGACACGCGCGGCATGATCCGGCAGCACCAGTTCACCAAGGTGGAACTCGTGAGCATTTCACGGCCCGAGGAATCGGACGTGGAACACGCGCGAATGACGGCCTGTGCGGAGGAAGTTCTGAGGCGGCTCGACCTTCCTTACCGCGTGGTTCTGCTTTGCGCCGGTGACATGGGCTTTGCCGCCCAAAAAACCTTCGATATCGAAGTATGGCTGCCGGGACAGGAAAGGTATCGCGAGATATCCAGCTGTTCCAACTGCGGCGATTTTCAAGCGCGCCGCATGCGCGCGCGCTACCGCCGCAAGGGCGACAAGGCAACGCAGTTCGTGCACACCTTGAACGGCTCGGGGCTAGCGGTCGGTCGGACTCTGGTCGCCGTTTTGGAAAATTATCAATCCGCAGACGGCTCGGTCACCATTCCGGAAGCGCTCCGACCCTATCTTGGCGGCGCCGAAGCGATCACCGCCCATGGCGCATGAAGCTTTCTCCCTGGGGGCGGCGCGGGTTCTCATTTCCAACGACGACGGCGTTCATGCTCCGGGACTTCAGGTTCTCGAGACGGTCATGCGCCGGCTGGCGCGAGAAGTCTGGGTGATTGCGCCGGAAACAGAGCAAAGCGCGGCCAGCCATTCTCTGACGATGCGGCGGCCCCTTTATGTGCGTCAGGTCGACGAGAGGCGGTACATTGTCGATGGAACTCCGACCGACTGCGTATTGTTGGCGGTTCACAAGGTGATGAAGAACTCTCCGCCGGATCTCGTTCTCTCCGGCATCAACAGAGGCGCCAATATGGGCGAGGACGCCACGTATTCCGGCACCGTTGCGGCCGCGATGGAAGGCACCCTGCTCGGGTTCCGATCGGTCGCATTGAGCTTGCATTATGTGGAGGCCGGCAATGTTCAATGGTCCACGCCGGAGCGGTGGATTCCGCCGACGCTGGACCGGCTCTCGCGGGCGCGTTGGCCCGATGACGTGTTGATCAACGTC
The DNA here is from genome assembly GCA_964603915.1 of uncultured Rhodospirillaceae bacterium. Lineage (GTDB taxonomy): Bacteria > Pseudomonadota > Alphaproteobacteria > Rhodospirillales > Defluviicoccaceae > REEP01. The sequence continues at coordinate 4,464 of CAZRWU010000024.1, read as the reverse complement.
AATTTTCCCGACGTTGACCCCGATGCGGTAACCGGCATCGAGGTGACCCGGCAGGGGCGGCGCAAGATCGGCAGCGCCATCATCGAAGGCTTCGATCCGCGCGGCGAAAAGTACTTCTGGATAGGCGCCGACCGGCAGGAGATCCGCGATCGCAAGGGAACGGATCTCGAAGCCGTATTGCGAGGCGCCGTCTCGGTTACGCCGTTGACTCGCAACCTGACGGCCGAGCGGGCATTGCAGGACCTGCAGGACTTGTTTCAGTGAGCCCCGCTTCGCGCAAAATCAGGATGATCTTGGACCTGCGCCACGCCGGCGTCAGCGACACCGCCGTCCTCGGCGCAATTGAGCGGATTCCGCGCGAGTTGTTCGCCCCTTATGAATTCCGCGACAAGGCCTACGAGAACACGGCCTTGCCTATCGCCTGCCATCAAACCATGAGCGCGCCGATCACCGTCGCCCAAATGACGCAAGCTCTAGAAGTCGGCGAACGGATGAAGGTTCTCGAGATCGGAACCGGTTCCGGATACCAGACCGTCGTCCTTTCTCGCTTGTGCCGGCGGGTCTATACGATCGAGCGCCACAGCGAACTGCTGCAAGTGGCGGAGCAGCGATTCGCCTCTCTTGGCATTACCAACATCACATCAAGGGCGGGCGACGGCACGTTGGGCTGGCGCGAGCAGGCGCCGTTCGAGCGAATCATCGTCACCGCCGCGGCTGCGGACGTTCCTCCGGTCTTGGCCGATCAGTTGGCGGAAGGCGGGCTTATGGTGGTGCCAATCGACGATGGAACCGGCATTCAGACCCTGCTCAGGGTGCGTCGCGAGGGCCGCCGGCTCGACACGGAGGACCTCGGCGCCATGCGCTTTGTTCCGCTCATTGCCGGGCCGGCGCCGGGGTGACGGAAGGAGTGATTGCAGCAAGCTCCGCGCTCGACGATAATTTTCCGGTAAACTGAAACTGCTGACGGATATGACATGACTCGCGCTGTCGTCGTCGTGCTGCTCCTGCTTCCGGTCGCGGCTTGCGGTTGGGCGCAATGGCCACCGCCGGGTCGAGAGCAGCCAGTGATCGCGCGGCCCGCCGATCCCAAACCGCCGGCAACACAGCAGGCAGCGCAGGTACCGACCGCGCCGCCGGCGCCAACCTCGGCTCCAGCCGTTCCGTCGGAATCTGTGCAGACCGCCGCACTGCCCCCGATCGTGGGCCAGCCGAGCAGCACGCCGCCTCCGATGGCGCAGGGGATGCGCTCGCAATCGGGCAGGGAGCATGTGATTCGCCAAGGCGAGACGCTCTACAGCGTGGCGCAAGCATATGGCGTCGATATCTACGCCCTTGCCAGCGCCAACGGCCTCGTCGCCCCGTATCGTCTTCGCCAAGGGCAAGCCTTGACGATTCCGTCAACCGACACCGCTTCGACAGCTCATGCCTCCAGCTCCGCGCAGCCTTCGCAGCCTGTCCAGGAAGCACGCGCGCCAGTCGTTCCTTCGCCGCCGAAACCCTCGCGCGAGGAGATGACGGCGCGTAAAGTCCCCGCGCCGCCAAGCGCCAGTCCGGAAGATTCGGCGGCGCCCATTCCAGCACCACCTCCGATTTCCGGCGACGGCTTCATCTGGCCGGTCAAAGGGAAAGTCATTTCAGCTTTTGGCGTGAAGGAACAGGGGCGCCAGAACGATGGCATCAATATCGCGGCGCCGCGGGGAACGCCGGTCCGGGCGACAGAGAACGGCGTGGTCGCTTATGCCGGCAATGAACTGAGGGGGTTTGGCAATCTTGTGCTGATCCGGCACTCGGATGGCTGGATCACAGCCTATGCCCACAACGACGAGCTTCTCGTTCGCCGGGGTCAAATCGTCCGCAAAGGCCAGGATATCGCGACCGTGGGAAGCTCCGGAGGCGTGAGTGAGCCCCAGCTTCATTTTCAAATGCGGCAAGGAAAGAACGCGATCGATCCGACCAAGTATCTGCGGGGCGACAGCAGCGCGTAAGCAGGGCGTGCCCGCGGCGCAATTGCCGCTGTTTACGGCCTAGCCATGGCGTCCGGCTCGATCGAGCCGCTTGCCAAGCCGGCCGGCGAGGTCCTGAATGAACTGCCAGGCCACACGTCCGGATCGCGCGCCGCGCGCTACCGACCACGCCAGCGCCTCGGCCCGCAATTGGTCCGGCGGCACGTCAAGCTGGTAGTAGGCGGCGTATCCCTCGACGATCTCGAGGTAGGTCGACTGGTCGTGGGCGTGAAACCCGAGCCACAAGCCGAAGCGATCGGACAACGAGACCTGCTCTTCGACAGCTTCGGCCGGACTGATCGCCGTTGAACGTTCGTTCTCGATCATCTCCCGAGGCATCAGATGACGCCGGTTGGAGGTCGCGTAGAACACGACATTCTCCGGCCGATCTTCAAGGCCCCCCTCGAGAACCGCTTTCAGGGATCTGTAGGAGGCGTCATGGTCGTTGAACGACAAATCGTCGCAAAACAACAGGCAGCGGCGGTCGGTGCTCCGCACCATGTTCAACAACTGGGGCAGGGTCGAGATGTCGCCCCGGTGAATCTCGATCAACGTCAAGGCGCCCGGCAGTTCCTTGGCGACCCGGGCATGCACGGCCTTGACCAAGGAGCTCTTGCCGGTCCCGCGGGCGCCCCATAACAAGGCGTTGTTCGCCGGCAGGCCGTGAGCGAAACGCCGGGTATTCTCCAAAAGAACATGAGCCTGCTGGTCGATCCCTTTGAGCAATTGCAGGTCGATGAAATTCACGTTGCGGACGGGGCGCATTCGCCGCCTTTGCGGGTCCCACACGCATGCGTGATGTTGTTCGATGGAACCCGATCCCGCGGGCGCCTGAGTCAACCGCTCCAGCGCCGAGGTAATTTTCCTTAGAGCAGCTATCACGCCATCACTCTTGAAAAACGCGCAACCACGTGGGCAACTTTCCTTCTTTTTCTTCTTTTCCCTCTTTCTTCAGCCGGCGCCGAGGATTCCGACTCCTCCGGTTCAGGTCGCATCCTGAAGCGCTTCTCCGAAAAGCGGCATCCGTACATCAAGCCATCTGCGAAAGGCAGGCGGGGAAAGCGGCCTGCTGAAATAGAACCCCTGTCCAAGGTCGCATCCCCGTGACTGCAGAAAGCTGAGTTGCTCCTCGGTTTCAATGCCTTCGCCGACGACCTGAAGACCGAGGCGATGCGCCATGGCGATGATGGCCTCGACAACCGTCGCGTCGCCGGCGTCCTGCGGAACCTCGCTGACGAACGACTTGTCGACCTTCAACGTATCAACGGGGAACTGCTTGAGATAGCGCAAGCTGGAATACCCGGTGCCGAAGTCGTCAAGGGACAGCCGTACCGCCAGGGACGCAAGATCGCGCAGATTGGCGCGCGTTTGCGGAAGCTCGTCCATCAGCAATCCCTCCGTGATTTCCAGCTCCAAAAGGTAGGAGGGAACGTTGTGCCGCCGCAACATGTCGGACACCGCCTCAACCAGATTGGTTCCGCGGAACTGGCGGCTCGAGATGTTGACGGCCACCCGCAAGGGCGGAACGCCACATCTTCGCCACTCGGCGAGCTGCGCGCATGCCGTCTCGAGGACCCACAGACCGATGGGCACGATCAACCCGGTGTCTTCGGCAAGCGGAATAAAGCGATCGGGTTCAACGTTGCCAAGAACCGCGTTCGTCCACCGCAACAACGCCTCCGCGCCGATGACCGTGCCGAGGCGGAGGTCGACGATCGGCTGGTAGTGCAGCTCGAACTCGTTCCGGTCGAGAGCGTGGAGCAGGTGGCTCTCCACGCGCATCCGCTCAACCGCGCGGCGGTTCAACTCCGACGTAAAGAAGTTGAAGGTGTTCCGTCCGCGCTCTTTCGCCCGATACATGGCGGCGTCGGCGTTCTGCATCAGAATATGCGGATCCTTGCCGTCATCGGGCGAAACGGTCACGCCGATGCTGGCGCTGATGAAGGCCTCTTCCCGGCCAAGCGGAAACGGCAGGGAGAATGTCTCCAATATCTTCTGGATTACCGGCTCGGCGTGCGTCGCCGACGCCAGATTGGGAAGAATTACGGTGAATTCGTCACCTCCGAGGCGCGCGACAGTATCTTCGGCACGCACACACTTCCTCAGCCGATCCGCCGCCGCCTTCAGCAATTGATCGCCCGTCGCGTGACCAAGCGTATCGTTAATTTTCTTAAAGTGGTCCAGATCGATAAACAGAACGCCGACCTTGTGTCCGTGGCGTTGCGCGCTGATCACGGCGCTTTGCAGCCGGTCGAGCGCCAGAACCCGATTCGGCAGGCCCGTCACCTCATCGAAGTTGGCTTGGCGATGCAATCTCTCCTCATACTCCTTGCGCAACGTGATGTCCGTCACGGTCGACTGGGTCGCGGTTTCCCCCTGCCAGATAACCTGTTGAACCCGTGTTCCAGCCCACAGCAGAGCGCCATCCCTCCGCACCCCCTGGCATTCGTAATCCGTCGGC
>CAZRWU010000023.1:0-27074 GCA_964603915.1 uncultured Rhodospirillaceae bacterium | reverse complement strand
TACCTCGAAAATGGCGGCAAGCGCGCCATAGAAATCGCCCACAGGAGATGGGGCAAGGACGACCTGATCCTTCATCGGACAGCGATTGCCGCTCACGAGCGTGTTGCGTCCTACTGGCATATGCTTCCGGAGATGGCGCAGGCGCGAAAAGCGCTCTGGACGGCCGTCAATCCGCACACGGGGCAGCGGCGCATAGACGAAGCCTTCCCGAAGGAATTGCGGGCGGCGACGCAGGAACAGGAGATGTTTATCCGTTTCCGCAACGGCTCCACATGGCAGCTCGTCGGGTCGGACAACTACAACAGCCTTGTTGGCGCTGGCGTCGCGGGCGTGGTGTTCTCGGAATGGGCGCTCGCGAACCCGGCGGCCTGGGGTTACATTCGCCCGATGATCGAGGAGAACGGCGGCTGGGCCGCGTTCATCACGACCCCTCGCGGGAATAATCACGCCAAGGCCATGCTCGACATGGCGCGCAAGAGCCCGAGCTGGTTCGCCGAGGTCAGCAACGTCGAGCACACGGGCGCGCTCACGCAGGCGCAGCAGGCCGAGGCGCTGGCGGAGTATCAGGCGCTCTACGGCATCGACTTCGGCCGCGCCTACTTCGAACAGGAATACCTGTGCTCGTTCAGCGGCGCGATGGTCGGCGCTTACTTCGGCGCGGAGATGGCGAAGGCCGAGCGCGAAGGCCGACTGCTCGACGTGCCGGTGGACCCGCGACATCCGGTGCATACCGTCTGGGATTTGGGCAAGGCGGTCAACAATCCGATCTGGTGCTTTCAGGCGGTCAATGGCTGGCTGCGGATCGTGGATTTCTACGTCCCCGAGAGCGAGGACCTTGACGATTGGGTCGCCTGGCTGGACGAGCGCGGCTACCACGGCAACGACTACGTGCCGCATGACATCACCGCCGGCGAGTGGGGCAGCAGCCGCACGCGAATGGAGCGGCTTGTGGCGCTGGGTCGCAAGCCGGTGCGGGTCGCCAAGGTGAGCGTCGCGGACGGCCTGCAGGCGGGCCGCATGGCGATCAACGTGGCGGCGTTCCATGCCGGCGACGACGAGCGCGCCGAGCGCGTGGCGCACGGTTGCGAGGGCCTGAAAGCCTATCGGCGCGAATGGGACGACGAGTTCAAGACGTTCCGTGAGAACCCGGTGAAGGATTGGGCCGAGCACATCGGCTCGGCATGGCGTTACCTCGGCCTGGCGTTCCGCATGCCGCGCGAGGAAGAGCCCGCCAAGCCGAAGCCGTGGAAGCTGCAAGGCGGCGTCCGGTTCCAGGCTCCGAAGGTGGCTAGAGGCAAGGGGGCGCGTCTATGACGGACGAGACGACGCGCGTTTCCGACGAGGACAAGGCCGAGTTCCCGCGCGATGCGAAGCCGTGGCTGGCGATGCTCAAGGAGGCGGAGGACTGCGACCGCAAGTATCACGAGCGGTGCGACAAGATCGACGGCATGTATGCGCGGGCGACCTCGCTCGACACGTCGAACGACCGTGAGTTTCAGGTGTTCTGGGCGAACATGGAAGTGCTCGGCCCGACGATCTACTCGCGCCCGCCGCAGCCGGACGTAGCGCCGCGGTTCAAGGATCGCGATCCGGTCAAGCGGGCGGCGGCAGACATGCTCCAGCGCGGGCTTGAGACGGACGCCGAGCGGGACGAGCTGCATGACACGCTGATCCTCGCGCGGGACGATCTCGCCCGGCTGGCGCGCGGCGTGGTGCGCGTGGCGCTTACGGAGGACGAAGAGCCGGGCGTTCCGGCGACGTTCGTCCCGCGGCGCGATTTCCGCCATGGGCCTGGGCGGTTTTGGAAGGAGGTCGGCTGGGTCGCGTTCTGCGGCTACTACACGCGGCCGGAGTATCGCACGCGGTTTGGCGAGCCGGGCGACGGCGTGCAGTTCGTTTCGCGGGCGGAGGCGCGGGACCAGAACGAGGACGATGACGAGCGCGGCAGCCGCGAGGCCAAGGCGCGCGTCTGGGAAATCTGGGCGAAGGGCAAGCGCAAGGTCGTCTGGGTCGCCGAGGGCGCGAAGGAGATCGCGGACGTTCGCGATCCGATGTATCAGCTCGAAACGTTCTGGCCGATGCCGAAGCCCGCGCTGGGGACGCTGCGGCCGGGCACGCTCACGCCGATCCCCGATGTGGTCTACTACGAGGACCAGCTTGCGGAGATCAACGAGCTAACGGACCGCATCGCCAAGCTGTCCGAGAGCCTGCGGTTGAAGGGCTTCTACCTGGCGGGCAACGGCGAGGTCGGCTCGGCGATCGAGCTTGCCATGGCGGACATGGACAACCGGGCGATCATGGTCCCGCTGTCCTCGCTCGCGGCGCTGGGGCCGAACGCCAAGGTTGCGGACGCCATCACGTGGATGCCGATCGAGCAGGTCGCGGCGACGCTCACGGCATGCGTCGAGTTGCGGCGGCAGCTCATGCAGGACGTGTACGAGATCACCGGCCTGAGCGACATCATGCGCGGAGCGACCGAGGCGCAGGAGACGCTGGGGGCGCAGCAGCTCAAGGCGCAGTTCGGCAGCGTCCGCGTCAAGCAGCGGCAGATGGAAATGCAGCGGCTGGCGCGGGACGTGCTCGCGATCAAGGCGGAGATCATGGCCGAGCACTACCCGGCCGAGGCGCTGATGGCGCTGGCGCAGACGGAGCTTCCGCCCGCGTCGCAGATCGCGCAGCAGGCGCAAGCGATACAGGCGCAGGCGCAGCAGCAGGTCGCGGCGCTGATGCAGCAGCCGCTACAGCCGGGCCCGGACGGACAGCCGGCGGACCCGCGGCAGCAGGCGGCGCAGATCGAGGGGCAGGCGCAGCAGCAGATCGCGCAGTTGCAGCAGGTCGTGACGATCGACGCGGTGATGGCGCTCCTGCGCGATCAGCGCATGCGGCCGTTCGCGCTCGACGTGGAGACGGACAGCACGATCGAGCCCGACCGCATGGCGGAAAAGCAGAACCGGGTCGAGTTCATGTCGGCGCTCGGCCCGTTGCTGCAGCAGGGCGTGCAGGCGATGCAGCTCGCTCCGCAGCTCGGGGCGTTCGTGGCGGAGAGCATCCGGTTCGTCGCGGGCGGCTTCAAGGTCGCACGGACGATGGATGAGGCTATCGACAAGCTCGCGGAGGGCTTCGAGAACTACCAGCCGCCGCAGGAGCCGCAGGAGGACAAGAGCGGCGAGCATGCGGCGCGCATGGCCGAGGTGCAGGCCAAGGCGCAGGAGGCGCAGGCGAGGATGCAGCTTGAGGGCCAGAAGCTGCAGGTCGAGGCGCAGAAGGCGCAGGGCGAGATGACGGTCAAGCAGCAGGAGCTGCAGATCGAGGGGCAGAAGAGCGCCGCCGAGATCGACAAGCTGAAAGCCGAGGTGGCTAAAATCTTCGCCGAGATCGACGCGACGAAGGCGCAGACGGAAATGGAAGGCCAGAAGCTCGCGCTTGAGGGCAGGCGGGTGGACCAGGATGACCGCCGCGTCGAGCTCGACGGCGCGAGGGTCGAGCAGGACGGGCGGCGGGCGGAGGCGGACGTTGAGATCGCCCGCGGCAAGCTGACGCAGGACGGCGAGATTGCGCGCGAGCAGATGGCGTCGGGCGAGCGGCAGGCGGGCGCGAAGATCGCCTCGGCCGAAAAGCAGGCGGCGGCGAAGGCCGAGCAGCCCGGCAAGCCGCCGCGCATGCGCGAGAAGGGCACGTTCAACGGGCGGCCGTATGAGCTGACCCGCGAGGCCGGCGGCAAGCGCGCCCGCGGCACGTTCGGCGGGCGGCCGTTCGAGGTGGAGGCGGACTGATGGCAGTGACCTACGACACCGCCACCAAGACCGCGCGCATGACGGCGACGCGGGACGAATGCGCCAACGGCACGCTTGAGCTTCGGACGAGCGGCGCGTCGGTGCTGGCGACGTTCGGCCTCGCGGCGGACGGCGGCGACGTGTCGGGCGCGGTGTGGACCTTGGAGTTCGACGCCGCGACGGTTGCGGCGACCGGCGACGGCGACGCGGCGGCGGCGGTGATAAAGGACAGCGGCGGCGACGTGCGGATCAGCGGGCTTACGGTCGGCACGTCGGGCGCGGATATCAACCTGAGCAGCGTCGCCATCGCCACGGGGCAGGACGTGACGCTCAGCTCGGCGACGATCACGCACGCCTGATGGCTTTCAGCGCCACTTTCCGCGACGGCGTCGCGAACATTCCGAGCGGGGTCACGAGCAGCTTCACGCCCGCGGCGAACAGCACGCTCCTGTGCTTCGGCGGCGCGAGCTTCACCGAAACCGGCGACCCGACCGGCAAGATCACGGTTTCCGGCGGCGGTCTGACGTGGACGCTGCGGCATATCCACTGGCGCACGCAGGGGTCGCGCGTCGCCGCCATCGGCCTGTGGTCGGCGCAGGTGGGCGGCTCGCCGTCGTCCATGGCGGTGACGGTCTCCGGGTCGCCCAACAACGACGGCGCGGTCGCGGTGGTGGTCGAGTTGTCCGCCGATGACGTGATCGGCTTCCGCGCGCTGGGGCAGGCTGACCGCGGCAATGCCAGTGGGTCGCTTAGCTTCGATCTCGACCAGGCCCCGCTGGCGACCTCGCGGGTCTACTCCGCCGTATACGTCAAAGGGGCGGGCGAAAACGCGACGCTGGCGGTCGGCACGGGCTGGACTGAGGTCTGGGAGCGGTTCGGCGCGACGGGCGAAACCGGAGGCTCCGGTTCGCTCACGCAGGCGATCCAGAGCCGCGACGGCTCGACCTCGGCTACAGTGCTGTGGGACGAGGTGGCGGCGAGCGGATCGGACGTTGCCGCGGGCTTGATCGCGGTCGAGATCACGGAAGGCGAGGAAGACGAAGGCCCCGAGCCGATCACCGGCACGATGGCGGCGCAGGAGAGCGGCGCGGACACGTTCGCGGGCTCGGGGACGGTCGGAGCGCCGGAACCGGAGCCGGAAGCGCCGCCGGCGCGACGGCATGGCGGCGGGGGCGGCAGCAGCACCCGGCGGCGCGGGCCTGCCGTAACGGCGCAGTACGTCGGCAGCAGCGACGACGACGAAGAGGAAGCGCCGCCGGACTACATCGCGACGACGGCGGACATTCCCGACGTTCTGGCCGAGCCGGCTAAGCCGAAGCGCGAGCCGAAGCCGGAAGCGGTCGCTGCGGTCGCGGAGGCGATGAAGCCGAAGGCCAAGCCGAAAGAGCCGAAGCCCGACGATCTGTCGGAGCTCGAAGCGGATTTCGTCGCGTTCATGGAGCAGTTTCTGGATGGCGCGTGAACGCTACTGCAAAACCTGCCGCGGCTGGCATCCGCCGTCCGATTGGCCGGCGGAGTGCTGGCAGCCGAAGCGTGTGGCTCGGGGCGATTTCCCGCTGCCGCTCCTGAACCGCGACGGGATGGACCCGATCCAGTCCATGCTCGACGGGCAGATGTACGACAGCAAGAGCGCGCTGCGGCGGACCTACAAGGCTGCGGGCGTCATCGAGGTCGGGAACGACGGGCCGATGGCCTCGCCGCCGCCGCGCGTGGGCGACGCGAAGGCGCGGGAAGCGGCCGTCGTCGGCGCGATGAAGCGCACGGGGCTCTGGGACGAGCTTTCGGACTGATTTTCTGAGAGGACGAGGATGACCGAACCTGTCGAGCAGGACGTTTTCGCGCGCGCCGGCATCACGGACGCGGACTTCGAAGACGAGGGCATGGACGCCCCCGTTCTGGACGAAGCGCCTGTTGAGGCGGCCGCGGAACCGCCGGCAGAGGAAGGCCCGAACCGAGACGAGCACGGCCGCTTCGCGGCGAAGCCGGTCGAGGAGCCCCAGGAGCCTGCCGACGCGCCGCAGGAGGCCGCGCAGGAGCCGGCGAAGGCCGAGCCCGTGCCCGAGGTCGGGCTGAACCTCTCGCCCGCCGAGCGCGCGCTCTGGGGCGCTGCGGACCCGTCCCTCCGCGCGGCCGTGTCGCGGCGCGTGGGCGAGCTGGAGAGCGGGCTGAACCAGTACCGCCAGCGGTACGAGCCGCTGCGGCAGCACATGGAGATGGCCGAGCGGCAGGGCGTGAGCCTGCCGGACGTGCTGAACGGCTACATCAGCGCCGAGAACATGATCCGGCGCGACCCGGCGGCCGGTTTCGAGCACATCTGCCAGGGCCTCGGCATCTCGTTTCGCGACGTGGCGGCGAAGGCGCTCGGCCAGCCCGCGCCAGAGCGGGACGCGGTAATCGACGGGCTGCGGCAGGAGCTTCATGCGCTCAAGTCGCAGGTCGGCACGGTCAGTCAGACATTCGAGCAGCAGCGGCAGTCGCAAATTACGGATTTCGTGACGAAATTCGCTGGCAGCCACCCGCGCTTCGATGAGCTTTCGGGCGATATCGCCGCGATGCTCAAGACCGGATTTGCGACCTCGCTTGAGGACGCATATGACAAGGCGGAGCGGCTCAAACCCGCGCCCGCCCCCGCGCCCGTCGTGGCGCAAGAGCAGGTTCCGCCGCCGCAGCCTCGCAAGCCGGCGGCGAACCTGTCAGTAAGCGGAGCGCCTTCGCCCGGCTCGAACCCGGCGCAGAGAACGCCCCCGCCTGACCGCAGGGACAGCATCGAATGGGCCTTACAGCAGGTCGGCATTTGAGGCTGCCCCAATCAGCAACCCATTGAGGAGTGGCAACAATGCCCATCTCGACGGACAAGCTGTCTCAGGCGTTCTCGCTGGCGCTTGAGGACCGGTCCTCGGAAACGCAGGACCTGGTTTCGGACAGCAACGTCATCACCGCCGTGCTCAAGGCGCGCGGCCGGTTCAAGACCTACAGCGGCCCGACCATCCGGTATCGTCTCCGGTATCAGCTCGCCGACACGGCGACGTGGTATTACGGGTATGACTTCCTGAACCCGCAGCCCGCCGAGACCATCCGCGACGCGGAGTTCACGCCGAAGAACCTGAACGTCTCGGCCTCGCTCAACGGCGACGAAATCCGCCAGAACAGCGGGCGCAACCAGCTCAAGGACGTGATCGCTTCGGCGGTCGAGAGTGCCCAGATCGAGATGAAGAACGAGTTCGCTCGTGCCCTTCACTCGAACGGCACCGGCACGTCGGGCAAGGAGCTGGTCGGCTTTCAGGCGGCCATCCCGACCGACCCGACCTCCGGCACCTATGGCGGCATCTCGCGGTCGAACGCGTGGTGGCAGACCAACGAGCGCGACATCCAATCCGACTTCGCCGCGATCGGTACGCAGTTCACCAAGGACACGGCGCGCCAGATTTACGAGAAGGTCGTGATCGACACGTCGCGCGGCAAGGACGGTCCCTCGGCGATCCTGGCCTCGGCCGAGCATTATACCGCCTTCTCGGCGGCGCTCGCGGCGATCCAGCGCATCACCGATGACGGCCCTATCGCGCAGCTCGGCTTCCCGTCGCTCCGGTTCGCCGGCGCCGGGAAAAAGCTGGAGGTCGTTCTGGAAGGCGGCATCGGCACCAACATGCCGGCGAACGTGTCCTACTTCCTCGACTTCGACGGGCTGGAAATCCGGTATCACCCGGATCGCAACTTCAAGCCCTGGGGCGGCCGTCAGTCGCCGATCAACCAGGACGCGATCGTGCAGCATCTGGGCTGGACCGGCGAGCTTTGCGTCTTCAAGCCGATCCACCAGACCAAGCTGTATGACAGCAACATCTCGAGCTGAGGAGCAACGACCATGACCGTTCCCGCAACGGCCGACTGGAAGTATGCCGAGAACGTTCTCGGCATGTCCTGCCCCGGTTCGGTCGATACCGTCGCCATGGTCCCGCTCGGGACCGTGCGGCGCTTCTACGATCCGACCTACGGCGAGGGGGAGTTCATCTATCTCCTCGGCGTGGCGAACACCGTGGCCGGCGATCCCGTGACCTATCAGGGCACGACCTTCGCCACCACGCGCGCCGTCGCTGGCGCCGGCGTGCCGATGAACCTCGCCTTTGCGACCGCGGCGACCGTCGCGGACTGCTACGGCTGGTATCAGATCGGCGGCCTCGCCATCGCGAACAAGACCAAGACGGTCAGCATGGCGGCCGGGATCGCGGTAGGCATCTCGACCACGGCGCTGATCGCCGCCAGCTCGTCCCTCAAGGAAATCCAGGGGGCGCGCGTCGCCATCGTGGCGTCGGCCACGACCACCACCAACAACGGCGGCAAGGTCGTGCTGATGGTTTCCCGGCCGCACCTTCAGGGTCGTATTACATAGGGCCGCATCACCTGACGCATCGGCCGGGGCGGCTTCGGTCGCCCCGGCTTCTTTTCGCGGAGGCAAATGGAACCCGTCGTCTACATCCAGCACCAGAACCCCGACGCGACAATGCCGCTCACGGTTCCGGTTATCGTCGCGCCGAACACGCACGCGGAACAGGTTGACGCCAACGTGCGCGCCAACGCCGCGCTCGGCCTGCCATGGTTCATGGCAGCCGAGCCGCACGACGGCGTGGCGGTCATCTGCGGCGGCGGCCCGTCGTTGGCGGAAAGCGCGGCGGCAATCAAGGCTCTCGGCGGCGATGTGTTCGGGCTCAACGGCGCGGCCGGATGGCTGCTTCGCCACGGCATCGACTGTACGCAAGTGATGATCGACGCGCAGGAGATCAGTTCGGGACTTGTTGCCCCGGCGCGGCGGCATCTGATGGCGTCGCATGTGCATCCGCGCACCATTGCGGCGGCGGAACGGCCGACGCTGTTTCACCTGAATTTCGCCGGGCTGGAGGACATGTTGCCGGCCGAGCGTGTGGCCGCGGGCGGTTATACGCTGATCGGCGGCGGCGTGTCGGTCGGCATCACGGCCGCGGTTCTCGCCTATGCCATGGGCTACCGGACGCTGCATTTCTTCGGCTACGACAGCTCGAACGCCGGGGAGGCGACGCACGCCTATCCGCAGCCGCACAATGCTGCGATCCCGACAATGCGGGTGGACTGGGCGGGGCGGTCGTTCATCGCGTCCATGCCGATGAAGTTGCAGGCGGAGGCGTTCTTTCGCATCGCCGAGCAGCTTCGCGAGGAGGGCTGCACGCTGCACGTCCACGGCGACGGGCTGTTGCCAGCGATGTGGAACAACCCGCCCCAGACGGAGCGGGAGAAATACCAGCTTCTGTGGGCGCTGGGCTCGTATCGGGACACGGCCCCCGGCGAGGGCGCGGTTGACGAGTTCCTGCGCGTCGCCAGACCTGACGGGCTGATCGTGGACTTCGGCTGCGGCACCGGCCGGGCGGCGCTGCGGCTGCACGGCGAGGGGTTCCGCGTCCTGTGCGTTGACTTCGCCGACAACTGCCGCGACCCGGAGGCGCGGGCGCTGCCGTTCCTGCTCGCGGACCTGACGCAGCCGCTGCCGCTGCGGGGCGACTGCGGGCTCTGCACCGACGTAATGGAGCACATCCCGCCCGAGGACGTGGATACGGTGCTGGCGAATGTCATGGCGGCGGCGGGGCGCTGCTATTTCCAGATCGCGACGGTCCCCGACGAGTTCGGCGCGACGATCGGGGCACGGCTGCACCTGACCGTCCGCGGCCATTCGTGGTGGCGCGAGCGGTTCGCGCCGTGGCGCATCGAATGGGAAGCCTGCGAGGCGGTCCATTCCACCTTCTACGTAACAGGAGCCTGAGCGGATGAACGTTCGTTTCTACAGCAAGCCCAAGCTGAACAAGGCGCGGACGGCGGAAGCCGGGCGGCCGATCTTCGATGATGTGGAGATGTGCGAAGTCATTCTGGACGATCGCAACTTCAATCCGCACTTCCCGGCGCACGAAACGACCATCACCTACGACAAGCAGACGCAGATGGACGACACGCGGACCTGGGCCGAGCGGTTCCCGGAGGCGTATCGGGCCTTCAAGATGCGTCACGAGGCGGGCGAGACCGGCACGCCGTTGTCCGAGTGGCCGGTCGTGACGCGCGCGAAGGCGTCCGAGCTGAACGCGCTCGGCGTCACGACGGTGGAACAGCTCGCCGCCATGCCGGAGAGCACGCTGCGCGTTCTCGGGGCCGAGGGGCGGCAGCTCGCGGCGCAGGCGCAGGCATACATGCAGACGGCGCAGGAAGCCGCACCGATGAACCGGCTGGCGCTGGAGAACGAAGACCTCAAGGCCCGGCTGGCGGCGCTGGAAGCCCGCCTGGGCGGCATGGACGATGAGGAAGAGGGCGACGACGAACCCCGCCGCCGCGGGCGGCCCCGTAAGGCCGCCGCATGACCATCCTCGACGTTCTCCGCGAGGCTGCGCCGAAGCTCGGCGTAGGCGTCCCCTCCGCCGTGTTCGGCTCGACAAGGCGGGAGCATGTCGAGCTTGCGGACGTGGCGAACGAGGTCGCGGAGGAAATCGCCAGCGCGCATGAGTGGAACACGCTCAAGCGGTTGCTGACGATCACGGGGAACGGCGTGACGGACGCATACGACATGCCGGCCGACTATGGGCGGATGCCGAAGGACCAGAAGATGTGGTCCTCGGCAATCGACGGCCCGCTCTGCGGCCCGGTGCCGCACGACGACTGGTTGGAATTGCAGGTGCGGGACTACTCGACCGCCTACGCCAACTGGACGATCCTTGGCGGGCAGGTCGTGTTCTTCCCGCCGCTCGGCGACGGCGAGACGGTGAAGGTCTACTACCAGTCCGGCCTGATCGTGCGGGACGCGGAAGGCGCGGTGAAGACGCGGTTCACGGCGGATACCGACGAGTTCCGGCTCGACGCGCGAACGCTGCGGCTCGGGATCGTGGCGCACTGGAAGGGCAACAAGGGCCTGCCGTTCGAAAAGGCGCTGGTGGAGTATCACGCGGCGCGGGCGCAGCAGATTTCGGAGGATCGCGGCTCGCGGTCGATCCGCATCGGCCGGGCGCGCATGCCGGCTGACGTGCGGATCGCATACCCGAGGTCGATCATTCCGTGAGCCGGCCCTACAGCTTCGCGGCTCCGGTCCGGGGCTGGATCGAAAACGAGAACCTGGCGGCGAACGGCGGCAACGGCGCGTCGATCATGGACAACTGGTTTCCGATGCAGGCGACGGTTCGCCTGCGCGGGGGCGCGCTGAAAGTGGCGGACGTGGGCTCGGATGCCGTCCTGTCCGTCATTCCCTACCGCGGCGCGGTCCCGAAGCTGTTCGCGGCGACGGCCTCGGCGGTCTATGACGTGACGGCGCTCGACGCGGACGCGACGCTTACCGCCGCGTTCAGCGGCCAGAGCTCGGGGCGGTGGAGCCACACGCAGTTCGGCACGGCGGGCGGCACGTTCCTCGTGATGGTGAACGGCGCGAACGACCTGCGCGTCTTCGACGGCGCGACCTGGACCGCCATCAACGGGTCGAGCACGCCGAGCGTGAGCGGGGTCGCCACCTCGGCGCTGTCGCATGTCTGGATGCACGGCAGCCGGCTCTGGTTCGTGCAGGGCGGCACCATGAAGGCGTGGTATCTGCCGGTGGACCAGATCGGCGGCGCGCTGACCGAGTTCAACATGGGCGCGGTGTTCAAGCGCGGCGGCGCGCTCCTGTTCGGCGCGGCGTGGTCCTCGGACAGCGGCGACGGCATGGACGACCGCTGCGTGTTCGTGACCACGGAAGGCGAGGTCGCAGTCTACCAGGGCACGGACCCGAACGACGCGGAGACATGGGCGAAGGTCGGCGTCTACGACGTGTCCGAGCCGATCTCGACGCAGACGGTCAGCCTCGGCGGCGACCTGTTGCTGATGACCGCGGACGGCATCGTGCCCATGTCGCAGGTCGTGACGAAGGACCCCGCGGCGCTCTCGCTCGCGGCGATCACGGCGGCGATTGATCCGTCATGGCGGCGGGCGGTGCGGACGCGGGACGGGACGAAGCCTTTCGTCATCGAGAAGGTCGAGCGCGAGAGCATGCTGCTCGTCGGGCTTCCGCACCGGGCCGAGACGTTCGTCGCGAACCTCAAGACCGGCGCATGGGCGCGCTACACCGGCTGGGATGTGCAATCGGTCGGGCTGCACAACGGGCGGCTCTACTTCGGCGACAGCGCGGGCAACGTGTTTCTGGCCGAGGGCGCCGGGGCGGACAACGGCGCGCCCTACGTCTGCCGCCTGCAACTCCTGCCGGACCACATGGGCGGGCCGGGGCGCTACAAGACGTATCAGCAGGCGCGGGCGACATTCCGGGCTCTAGCGCCGTTCTCCGCGCTCCTGAGCGCCGCCACGGACTACCAGCGGGATTTCCTGCCCGCGCCCAATGCAGCGGCTGACGACGCCTCTCCGGCGCTCTGGGACGTGGGCGAGTGGGACGTGTCGCGCTGGGACGACGGCCCGGAGAGCGAGGAGCGCCAGACGATCACGACGCTGTGGCAGTCCATCGGCGCGAGCGGCTTTTCGGTCGGGCCGCAGGTTCAGGTGACATGCGGCGGCGCGCGGCGGCCGGACGCGGAGCTGGTGGCGCTGGATATGACGTTCGTTCCGGGCGAGACGGTGGTGTGATCTACGGCGAGCCGGTCGTCCAGTTCGTCGCCTCCCATCTTCCGCCCGGCCACGACTTCGGCGAGTGCACGGCCATCGGCTTCCTGCGGGACGGCAGGCTGGAGGCCGGCGTCGTCTACCACGACTGGAGCCCTGAAAAGGGCCGCATCGAAATCTCGGTCGCTGCGACCGACAAGCGCTGGATGACGCGAACCCGCGTCGCGACAATCCTCGAATATCCGTTCGGCTTCTGCGGCCTCGTCTATGCCCGCAGCGACAATCCGACAGTTCAACGCACGTTCCGGTTCTTCGGCGGCGAGGTCTTTCCGACCCCCGTCTGGACGATCTGCACTCTCAGGAAGGAGGCGTTCCATGCGTGGAAGCTCCGCACCGAAACCGCCTGATCCGCAGAAGACTGCGGCAGCGCAGACCGGAACGAACGTCAGCACCGCTATTGCCAATCAGGTGCTCGGCAACGTCAACCAGAACACGCCTTTTGGGAGCTTGTCCTACGACCAGACGGGCTCGTATACGTGGGTTGATCGTTCGAACCCAAAAAAACCCGTCACATACGAGCTTCCGACTTACACGGCGACGCAGACGCTCTCGCCGGAACAGCAGAAGCTGCTCGGGATCAACCAGCAAGCCGAGATCAACCTTGCGCGGCTCGGGCGGGACCAGTCCGCCAAGCTCGGCGACGTGCTCGGGAAGAACTTCACGCTGAAAGGCGCGCCGAAGGTCAACGATCCGCGCTTCCAGACGATGAGCAACGGCTTTGCCCGCGGCGGGCGCGTGCGGACGGGATCGGAGATCAGCAACCCCGACCTGCAACGGCAGTTCGGCGGGCGCGGCGAGATCACCAAGACATACGGCACGGACTTTTCGGCCGACCGGCAGCGGGTGGAAGATGCGCTGATGCAGCGCATGAACCCGTCTCTGGAAGCCGGGCGCACGCGACTGGAAACGCAGCTCGTCAACCAGGGCATCGGCCGCGGCACGGAAGCCTGGGACCGTGCCATGCGGGATTTTTCGACGCAGGAGAACGACGCGCGGCTTGGCGCGATCCTTTCCGGCGGCGAGGAACAGTCGCGCATGGTCGGCATGGAGCGCGACCGGGCGATGTTCCAGAACAGCGCGCAGCAGCAGGGCTTCGATCAGGCATATACCCGCGCCGGTTTCGCGAACACGTCCAAGCTCGGGCAGCAGCAGGCGGACATTGCCCGCATGCAGGCGCAGAACGCGGCGCAGGCGCAGCGGTTCGGCCAGAACCTCGCGGCGACCAGCTTCAACAACCAGTGGGCGCAGCAGGACTTCGGCAACGATCAGTCGCGGCGGCAGAATTGGCTGAACGAGCAGTTCGCGGAGCGCAACCAGCCGATCAATGAAATCGCGGCGCTGCTCGGCACAGGGCAGGTACAGATGCCGAATTTCGTGAACGCGGGCGGCGTGCAGATGCCGACCGTCGATTACGCCGGCATTGTCAATCAGGGCTACCAGAACCAGCTCGGCCAGTGGCAGGCGAGCCAGAACCAGAGCCCGTGGGGGTCGATCCTGAACGGCGCGGCGTCGCTCGGCTCGGCGGCGATCATGACGTCCGACCGGCGGCTCAAGCGCGACGTGCGGCGCGTGGGCGAGGCGAACGGGCTGCCGCTCTACGAGTGGGAATACGTCTGGGGCGAGCCGGGCCGCGGGCATATGGCGGACGAAGCGCCGGCGGATGCGGTCCTGTGGTTCGGCGAGTTCGCCATGCTCGATTACGGGAGGCTCGCGGCGTGACGTTCTTCCCGACCGGACAGGGCCTCATGGGCGGCCTTCGCAACGCGGGCGGCTTCATCTTCGGCGAGGGCACGGACGCGCCGACGTATGACGCACTCAAGCGCAAGCGCGAGATCGCCAACCTGCTGATGGCGCAGACCATGCAGCAGCCGGTGAACAACTGGGGCGATGGCGTCGGCAAGGTGCTCTCTGCCCTCGGCGCGCGCATGATGGACCGCCGCCTTGCCGGGCAGGAGAAGGCCGATCAGGACGCGGCTGGCGGGCGGTTGCAGGAGATCATCTCGGCGCTCGGCGGGGGCGGCGGCATGGGCCTCGCGGGCATGTCGAGCAGCGGCGGAGGTGCCATGCCGCCACGCGACCCCGGCACGGCCCCGGCGGGCTATGCGCTGCCGAGCGCCGATCCGGACTGGGACAGCATCCGCGCCGGCATCTTCGCGGGCGAGAGCGGCGGCGACTACAACGCGCTGTTCGGCTATTCCAACCGGCCCGGCGGGCGGTTCCAGGACTTCAAGCTGACCGACATGACCGTGGACGACGCCATCCGGTTTTCCGATCCGGGCGGCGCATACGGCCAGTGGGTCAAGGGTCAGGTCGGCAGGGTGGCGACGCCGATGGGCGCATACCAGGTCGTCGGCACGACGCTGCGCGGGGCCAAGGAGGGGCTCGGGCTGACCGGCGAGGAACGCATGACGCCGGAGGTTCAGGACGCCATCGGCCGCTGGATTTACCAGACGCAGGGGACGGGCGCGTGGGAGGGCTACAGGGGGCCGCGTGACCCGGCGTCCATCTCGACCATGGGCGGCGGCGGTGGCTATCAGCAGCCGGGTTTCGACCCCGGCATGGCGATGGAGCTGGGCGAGCTTATCCCGCGCCTGCCGGAAGGGCAGCGGGCGGTGGCGGAGGCGCTGTTGGCGCAGTCGCTCTCGCAGGGAACGCCGATGACGCCGTATCAGCAGGAGAGCCTTGCGCTCGACCGCGACCGGCTGGCGTTCGACCGTGAGAAGTTCGCATCGGGCACGCGCGAGGGGCCGAAATATTACGGCAACGTTCAGTGGGCCGGTGACCCGGACACGGGCGAGTATCGGCCGTATCAGATCGGTTCGGATGGCACGGTCAACTGGATCGACCTCGGCGGTGCGCAGCCGATGCCGCCGACGCGCAGTGCGGACCTCGGCACGTCGATTGCGCAGGTCGGTCCCGGCGGCGTTACGACCGGGGCGGTGCTCGAAAAGGATGTGCGCGGCGAAGCCGGAGAGCGGGCAATCGGTACGGCGCAGGGTGAGAGCGTCGGCGGCGCGGCGGCTGGGCTTGCTGGGGCAACCGCCAAGGCGGAACAGTCCATGGCGCTGATCGACAGCATCATCGCCGACCCTGCGCTTGAGGGCATCACCGGCATGATCGAGGGGCGGCTGCCGCCGATGACGCAGGCGGGGACCGACCTGAACGTGAAGATTGATCAGCTTCGGGGCCGTGTTTTCACCGAGGCGTTCGAGAGCCTGAAGGGCGGCGGCGCGATCACCGAGGCGGAGGGTCGGGCCGCTACCGAGGCCATGGGTCGCATCAACCGCGCGCAGTCGGTCGGCGAGTTCCAGACGGCGCTTGCCGAGCTTCGCGGCATCATTTCGGCCGGGGTCGAGCGGATGCGCCAGAAGGCGGCGCAAGCTGCGCCAGAGGCTCCGGCTGCCGCGCCTGATTGGATGACGCAGACTGATCCGACCACGTGGTCTGAAGAGCAGATGCTGGAAGCCGAACGGCATTGGGGCCTGCGCTGATGGCCGACGACGCGCGACTCCGTCTCCTGCGGCTCAGACAAGCGCAGGAGCGCGCCCGTACGCAGATGACGCATGCGGCCCCGCCATCTGCCGCGCCGCCTCCTGCGGCCTCTCCGCCGCCCTCCGGGCCGGCTACGTCCATGGTCGAGCAGGGCACGAGCGGGCTGAACGAAGGCATCGCCTTCATGCTCGGGCTTCCGGGCGACATGCTCCGGCGCGGGCTCGACGCGGTAGGCATCCCGCTCGCGGAGAACCCGACCATCGGTGGCATGGAAATCCCGCTCGTCAGCAGTTCGGAATACTGGCGCGATGTGCTCGCCCCGACGATCTCCGAGACGCCGCCGCAGACCATGCCGCAGCGGGTCGTCCGCCGGGTCGGGCAGGATGTGGGCGCAGGGGCCGTGGCTGCCCCCGTGGCGGGCTTGGCGTCGCTCGGCGGGCTCGCGCTCAACACGGCCGCAGACGCCGCCAGCGGGCTCGCAGGCGGGCTCACGGCCGAAGTTACGGACGATCCGACGATCCAGATGATCGCGTCTCTGCTCGCGGGCGGCGGAACGGTCGCCGCCTCGCGCGCCGCCCGCCCCGGCCCGGCCGTTCCGAGCATGGACGATCTCCGCGCGATCCAGCGCAACGCATATGACAAAGTGGACAGCAGCACGGCCACGCTAACCCCGCAGGCGACCCAGGACCTGACGGACAACATCAATGCGCGCCTCCGGGCGGAGAACGCTGATCAGTATCTCCACCCGCGCGCGACGCGGACCGCCGAGCGGCTTGGCGAAATGGACCAGCCGACGCTGTTGCAGGTCGAACAGGGGCGGCGACTGGTCGGCCGTGATGTTGCCGGCTCCGCCGATGCCGGAGAGCGCGCGCTCGGGCAGGCGATGAAGGACGAGATCGACACGTATCTCGACAATTTGCAGCCGGGGCAGGTTCAGGGCAGCGGCGTGCAAGATGTGGTGGACGCGCTTCACACGGGCCGGGCGACGACGCGCAAGATCAAGAAGGCCGAGCAGATCGACAACGCGGTTTACCGTGCCGAGAACCGCGCGGCGACGAGCGGCACGGGCGGGAACGAAATCAACGCCATGCGGCAGAACATTCGCGCCATTCTGGACGATTCGCGGAAGCGGCGCGGCTACTCGGCGGCCGAAATCGAGGCGATGGAGGCGATTGTCCGCGGCGACGCGACGACGAACACGCTCCGCCAGATCGGCCGGTTCTCTCCGACCGCGGGCGCGCTGCCGATGTTTCTCAGCGGCGGGGCTGCGGCGGGCGTCGGCTTCGGGGCAAACCCGCTTCTCGCGGCCCCGTCCGCGGTCGGCTGGGTGGCGAAGGCGCTGGGCGAACGCCTGACGGACAAGCAGATACGCGAGTTGTCCGCCATGGTTCGCAACGGCGGTCCGGTCGGCCCGAAGGCCCTCAGCGACGCGGAGAGGCGCGTTCTGAACGCCTTGATGATGTCCGAGGGGGCGCAGGCCGTCTCTCAGTAGTCGGGCGGCTTGAACGGCTCCCATGGCTTGCGGGCGTCCTCGTATCGCAGGCCCCAGATGCCTTTCGCCAGCCGCCACAGTAGCAGGCCCGTCGCCCATGCCGCGCCCACGGCCATGAAGGCGGCGAAGGCGACGCCTGCCGCCGCGGGCCAGCGCAGAACAAGAACGATCCAGCCGACGAAGAACGCCGCAATCGCGTAGTCGCCTCGGCCCAAACCACACCCCATCTGAACGGAGACGCCGAATGCCAAGAGACGGCAGCGGAGTAATGTCGCGCGTCCCTGGGACGGAGGCGGCCCCGAATGAAACCATCACGTCGTCGCAGTTCAATACCACCATAGACGATTTGGTGGCCGACGCCAACGCCGCCCGTCCGGTGAGCGCGGGCGGGACCGGCGCGGCCTCGGCTACGGACGCGCGGACCAACCTCGACGTGGCGCAGAGGGTCGAGACCGTCTCGGACTTCACCGCCGGGCGCGGGCTGATCGTCGGCTCCGGCGGGCTGCTCGGCGACGCGGTCCCCGTCACTGTGACGGACGCGAACGATCTCGTGACCGGCGGTTTCTGGGCGGTCAGCAACCTCGGCGCGGTCTCGAACCTTCCCGCCAATCTGCGCGGCATCGTCGGGGTCGTGCGCCGCAGCTCGACGCGCATTTTCCAGACGTTCTACGAGGCCGAGACGAGCGGCGGCGGGCGGCAGTGGACGCGGACCAAGCACGATGGCGGGTGGACCGCCTGGGAGCTTGTGGCGACGCTGGTGGCAAGCGGGACCGTAACCGATGGGCTCTACTGGAAGTATGGCGACGGGCGGATGGACGTTCGCCGCCGGGCGTCCTTCACCACGGCGACCAATACCCTGTTTGAAGTTGGGTATGGCTCGGAAACCGTAGCTTTCAACTTCGGCCAGACGTTCATCGCCCCGCCGCGTGTCAGCCTGACGCCCGCCGGCCGGTGCATCGGCGTTAGCGTCAATGAAATCACCACCACGCAGGTGATCGTGCGCTTCCTGTCCGCGATCTCGGACGGCAGCGCGGAGCGGTCGGTCGAGATCGCGGCGACGGGCAACTGGAAATGAGCAGCCCGCCGGTCATCACCAGCGCCGAGCTTTCGGCGACGCAGACGCTTGCGGGCGTGCCGATCAACGTCCTGGTCGAGTGGGCGGGCGAGCCGCGGGTTTCGCCGACCTACCAGTGGCGCAACGACACGCTGATCCTTCGCGGCGAGACGGGGGCGGTATTCACGCCGGCCGAGGAAATGCCGCTGCTGAATTGCCGGGTGCATATCGACAACGGCCGTGGCTACGCCGTCGCCGTCGCCCGGCTTGAACCGTCCACAGCCGTATCGCCGGAGAGCTTCGTCTTCGAAGCGGGCGTATTCGAGGCAGGAGTGTTCGAATAATGGCGCTCACCAAGCGATCCGAAAAAGGCGAGCCCCTCACCGCCGAGGAGCACGACGCCAACCTCGACCATGTGCTCGACCGCGCGAACCAGACCGGCGTGATCGCAACGTCGAGCGTGAGCGGTCTGGACGAAGCCCTTGCGCTGCTTGCTCCGCTGGCGAGCCCGACGTTCACCGGCACGGTCACCTTCACCGGCGCGACCATCGAGGGCATCGAGTTTGGCGCGGCGCTCGACGCGGTAAAGGCGCTCACCCCCGCCGCCAACAAGCTCTCCTACTACACCAGCAGCAGTGCAGCGGCTCTGACCGACCTGACCGCCTTCGGGCGCTCGCTCGCGGGCGCTGCGGACGGCCTGGACGCGCTGGAGGCCATCGGCGCGGGCGACTTTACCGACTGGCTGGACGACGTGGCGACGGCCGGGGGCGCGACCTACGACGGCTTGGCGGCGCAGTTCGGGGCCTATGCGGATGCGGCGGGGACGAGCGTCGATTTCGCGAGCGAGGGCGAGGTCCGCAGCGGCGCGGCCGGCGTCAAGATCGTGGTCGCCGAAACGAATGCGGGGGCGCACGACTTCGTGGCGCTCACGCCGGACACGGGAAACGTCGCCATCGACGGCTCCGCGTTCATGCTCGGCGTCGTCACCGCCACGAGCAACATCACCTTCACCAGCCCCACCAATCTCGACGGCCGCCCGCGCGCGGTGCTGGTGATCGCCAGCGGCGACGACTGGACGGTGGAGGCCGACAGCCCCTTCGACCGCGTGTTCGGCTTCGGCGAGGGCGTGGAAATCCCGAACGGCGAAAGCCGCTGGTTCACCTTCCTATACAACGCCGTCGCGGACGAGACGTATTGCATCGCCGGCCTGGCGGAGGACGGCGCGTGACGACGCTGCTTATGCTGCTCGGGGGCGGCGACGTGGCCCCGCCGCTCACCGTCCCCGCCAACACCGTCGCCCCGACGATCAGCGGCGATACCGACATCGCCGGCGACCTGACCGCCACCAGCGACGGCACATGGACGGGCAACCCGGCCCCCGAGCTCGCCCGCAACTGGCAGCGCGACGGCTCGGATATCAGCGGCCAGACCAGCACGACGTTCGCGAAGACGGTCGCCGACACGAAGGTCAGCGGCAATACGCTCCTGCGCCTGCGCGTGCGCGGCACGAATTCCGAGGGCAACTCGGACGCCTATTCCGACCCGATCACCATCCCGCCGATGGCGCGGCCGAGCGTCATCGACGTGAAGACCAACACGTCGTCGGGCCCGAGCTTCACGATGGTCAACAGCTCGGGCGATCTCCTTATCGCCGGGCTCTGGCGCAACCCGCCCGTGGAATACGGGTCGAGCACTGTCCCGACCCATGGCGGGGTCAACTACACGCAGCAGGGCGCTTTCCGCGTCGGCGACCAGAACGGCAAGCTCTACACCGGTTTCGCCGCGGGGGCGAACGAGGCGCATGCACCCGGCGGGCCGGGGGGCGTCGGCAACATCGTCGCCGTCATGCGCGGCGTGCGGACGGACGTGGCCTTCGTGGCGGACGACGCCGAGGGCACGGGCGCAACGGCGTCGCTGCCGGGCCTGAGTTTCACCGGGCCGCGCGAGATCGTGCTGTTCCTCTGGGCCGAGACCGCCGCGGCGATCACGCCGCCGACCGGCTTCGAGGTCATCACCGACGCCGACCCGACCGGCGCCGACTACACGCAGGGCGGCATCCGCCGGTTCTGCATGTGGCGCTCCACCACGCTCGTCACGTCCTTCGCCGGCGCGTCCGCCTCCCTCGGCTCGTCCGTAGCCTGGGGCGGCGTCGCGCTCGCCTATGCAGGGGTACTTCAGTAATGGCGACAGTCACGGTCAACACCGGCAACGCGAACGACGTGATCGCGGCCCTCGTCGCCTCCGCGGGCGGGGATACCATCCTCGTCGGCGGAGGCGTCCACACGAACCGCCTGGTGCGCCTGAACGCGCTGGTCAAAACGCCGGCGGTGACGATCAGGGCGGCGAACCCGAACAACCCGCCGATCTTCACGGGCACGAAGGCGCTCGAAATGCGCGGCGTCGAGGGGCTTACGCTCGACGGCATTCATTTCGTTGGCGCGGGCAATACCGCACCGGGGACGCAGCCGCAGAACAGCCGCGGTTTTTGGATCGAAAACACCAGGCGGCTGACGATCCGCAATTGTCGCTTCTCCAATTTCGACATTGCCCTGATGGGCATCATGACTTCGAACAACACGTTCGTGAACGAGGACGTGCTGATCGAGTACAACCGCTTTGATCGCTGGGGCGTGGACGGGATCAGGGTCTTTTCTCCGACCCATCGCCTGACGATCCAGTACAACGTCTGGGCGGACAGCCGCATCTTCGTCGGCGTGCCCGGCCCCGGCGGCTCGAACCTGACCGGCACCGGCATGTTTTGGCGCACCCGTCACCCGGACATGATCCAGATGAGCCGCAACACCGGCTCGGATGCGAACATCGCCGAGGACGTAATTATTCGGCACAACCTATTCACCGACCAGTCGGGCAATAGCCATGGCTTCCTGATGGCCGGCAACACCAAACTAGCCGGGTTCAAGTTCCGCCGTGTGCTCGTCCAAGGCAACGACCTCAGCTCGGGCCGCGGCGTCGGCATGGTCTCGAAAGCCTGCGACGGTCTGACCATGATCGGCAACCGGCTGCGCGCCGTCCCGAGCGCGGTGAACGCTCGGCCGTACCTTTCGGTCGGCGACGAACCGGCGCGCAATCTCGTGATCCATGACAACGTGCACTGGAGCACCAATAATATCCCGTTCGAGGAGCCCGGCTTCTCGCTGGCGGCAGGCGGCGCGCCGCGCGACTACCAGAACAACGTCCGGTCGAACACGCAGAGCCCGCCGAACTTCATTGAGTTGATCGAGGGCGTCAACGTCGGTCCCTACGCGCAGTTCGGCACCGCGCCAGGCAATCCGCCGGTGGTCGCGCCGATCCCGAACCTCGAATTTCCGGTTTCCACCACGCAGACGCACAACTTCGCGCAGTACGTCAGCGGGACCGGCCCCTTCACCTATGCGAAGGCGGCGGGCAGCTCGGCTACTCTGGCGATCAATGCGGCGACCGGCGTCGGCACCTTCACCATGCCCGGAACCCCGGGGGCGGGCGTGTTCCGGATCAAGGCAACGAACGCCGCCGGCACGACGACCTCGAACCAGGCGACGATCACCGGCATCGCCGCCACGCCCGCGCCGCAGCTCGTGTCGCCGATCCCGGACCTGACGCGGACGGTCAGCACCACGACGACCTACGACGCCAGCCAGCATTTCAGCGGCGCGGCGAGCTACAGCGTCACCGGCGACGGCCAGGTCAGCATCAACTCGGCGAGCGGCCTTCTGACCTTCACCGGCGGCGCGACGAGCGGGAACTACAGCTACACCGTCACCGCGTCGAACGGCGGCGGCTCGGTCAACGACACGGCCGTGCTGACGCTTGAGCCTGCCGCGCCGACGCCGCCGGCCGCGCTCACCGGCGACCCGGGCGACGGGCGGATCGGCAATGTGTACCTGACCGAGATCGCCGGGCTCTACAGCGGCGTTGCGATCATCGCCGCGACCTCGGAGGCATTCGAGATCGGCTCGGACGCATCGCGGCTCGAGTGGCAGCGCACCGGCGATGGCGACGCGTGGAGCCCCTTCCGCGTGGCGACGCCTGCGACCAACTCCGCCGGCTCCCTGCGCTTCGAGATGCGCCCGCGCGCCGGCATGACGGATGACCAGTGGGGCCGCACGGCCGGGCTGACCATGGACGAAATCCGGGTCCGCTGGTTCAAGGAGCTGTGGTCGGCGCAGTCCACCAACGCCGGCTCGTTCACCGCCCCGGGCACGGCCCCGCCGACCGAGCTTCCGGCGCTCACGGCCGGCATGTGGGCGATGCACAACGAGGCGGTGAGCGAGGGCCTTGGCCGCTTCGGCTGGGGCGTGGTCACGACCGACACGGCCCCGGCCTACACGGCGCTGCAATACGACCTCAACGCCGATGGGGTCTGGCGCAATTTCGCCGATGTCGGGCTCGACGGCATGAGCCGCACGATATGGGCCGCGCAGCCATCCGTGCCGGGCGGGCTTGAGCATACGGTCGGTTACGACGAGACGACGCCGCCGATCCGGCTGCGGTATTTCTCCAACACCGAAGCCTCGCCGGCCTCGGCCGACAGCAAGACCTTCACCGGGCCGCCCGCGCCGGAGCCCGTGGTCGCTCTCGACCCGGGCGACCTGCTCGCCCAGAGCGGCAACCTACTCGTGGTCGGCGCATGGCGTATCCGCGTCGCGCCGGCGAACCGCCCGGCAGTCGTCTCGGGCGATATCCGCGTGCGGCTGATCGACGGCGTGATCTACATCAGCGGTTTTGACGGCCCGCCTGTCGGGGCCGAGCGCGCGCAGGTGCGCTATGCCGGCCGGTCCTACCCCATCGACAACGCCGGGCTAGAGATACCCGCCGTCGAGGGCGAGGACCTGGTGATGATCCGCGGCATTGACGCCGATGGAGTGGCGGGGCTGGATCGGCTGTTCTGGGCGGAGGAAGTCGATGAATGACCGCGTGAAAGAGGCGGTCGACACCGCCACGGCCGAGCTTGACGCCATGCTCGGCGATTTCGACAAGGCCATCGCCGCGCAACTCGGCCGCGAGCGCAAGCTCGGCGAGACGAAGGGCCGGCTGGACGCGGAGACCGCCGCACTGGCCGAGCGCGAGGTTGCGCTTGCCGCCGCAGTCGCCCGGATCGCGCCGCTCCTGCGGGCCGTGGAGGGGGCGCAGGAGGCCGCACGCGAGCGCGAGGCGGCTGCGGCCATCCTTGCCGACATACGGGCCGAGCGGGCCGCCGCGAAGGCGGAGGACGGCGAAAGGCGGGCGACGCTCGACGCCGAGGCGCTGGTGCTGTCGGGCATCCGCGCGCAGGCCGAAAAACGCGCCGCCACGCTCGACGCGCGGGAGGCCGCCGTGGCGAGGCGCGAGGCGGAGGCGGAGGTGCGTGAGACCAAGTTTCGCGATGCGCTCGCCGTGTTGAACCGGGGGGGCGCGTGATTGCCCGCCCGCGCTACAGGCGGGAGGCCGCGCCATGCCCATCGATAATCGCGAGGCGGATATGACGCCCCGGCAGGTTGAGCAGTGGTCGGTCGGGATCAAGGCGGCGATCTCGGGCGCGATCTTCCTCGTCGTGCAGGCGGCCGGCGGAGCGTGGTGGCTCGGCGCCTACATGGCGAACCAGAACGCGGTGAATGCCGCGCTCAAGGTGGAAATCCAGACGATCCAGGAGAACCAGGCGGCCGGGGCCGAGCGTGCCGCCGAGCGGCAGGAAGAGCTTGACCGCCGCCTCGGTGAGATCGTGCAGGTCAGTCGCGACCGCAACGCCGCGCTCGACGCCCGTGTGAGGCCGCTGGAGGCGCAGAGCGCGGCGACGACGGCGACCTTGCAGGCGATCAACAACAACCTGATCCAGCTCGGCGCGGACCTGCGCGACCTGCGGAACGAGCTTCAGGCGGCGCAGCGCAGAGAGGCGGAGGACGGCAGATGACCCGGAGATTCTCGCAACGAAGCCTCGACAGCCTCAAGGGCGTGCATCCCGATCTTGTCCGCGTCATAGCCAACGCGCTGCAATCCTCGCCGGTGGACTTCACCGTGATCGAGGGGCTGCGGACGAAGGAGCGGCAGGCGCAGCTTGTCGCACAAGGCGCGTCGCGGACCATGAACAGCCGCCACCTTCATGGGCTCGCGGTGGACCTCTACCCCGGCTCCTGGGACTGGGCCGTGTTCAACAAGCTCGGCCCGGCGGTCGAGCGCGCGGCCGAGCAGGAGCAAGTCCCGATCACCTGGGGCGGCCGGTGGACCACGTTCAAGGACGGGCCGCATTTCGAACTGCCGCACGCGCTCTACCCGGACGGAACGAAGTTCACCGCGCTCGACCCGGCGAAGGTCGTGCCGCGCTACGGCGCAGAGCCCGTGAGCGCGCCCGTGACGCCCGAGGCGTTCGCGGCGCTGGAAGGCCGCGTGGCGGCGCTGGAAGGCCGCGTGGCGGCGCTGGAAGGCCGCTGATGCGGAAGCGGCCGCCTGTCCCGCGCTACCGGGCGGCCAAGCTCAGGCCGAGCGCCGGGCGGCTCTACGAGATCGTCCGCGGACACGCTGCCGAGATGGCGCGGCGCGCCCGGCAGGAGCGCGAGCGGCGGGCCAATCTGCTGCTGAGCCGCTGGGGCGATTGAGCCTCTAACCGAAAGGACAGACCATGGGGTTCTCCCTGACCCGGCTCGTCGCCGGGCACGAGAAGATTTTGATCGGGCTCATCGCCGCGGTGCAGACCTACGTCGCCGCGGTCGATTGGCTGGTCGAGCCGGAAAAGGCGTTCGTCATCGCCATCCTCGGCCTCGGCCAAATCTGGCTCGGGGCCGACAGCCCGAAGCCCGAGCCGCGCCATCCCGACGACGACACCATCAACCCGGAGACCTGACATGCGCCTCGCAATCCTCGCCGTGCCTTTCGCCCTCGCCGCCTGCGCGGACGGGGCTGTCATGACCCCCGGCGACGTGTTCGGCCGGGAGAGCGTCGCCGCCAAGGTGGCGCAGTTCTGCGCGCCGGACTTCACGGCGCAGCCGACCGCCGCCCTCGGCGAATGGCTGGCGCTCGCCAACGCCGTGCTCGTCGCCTCCGGCAGCGAGCCGCTGGACGCGACCGAATACACCGAGAGCGATGCCGTCGCCACGCTGCTCGCCGTCCGGGCGGCGGTCTGCGCGACCGCGCCGGCCGAATGATCGTCCTCCTGCCCTACGTCGTCGTCGCGATCTGGCTGGCGGCGTGGGGCGTCTCGCTGAGGTGAGGCATGACCGACGACGATCTCTCCCGAGCGCTCAACGCCCGTGTCGGCGGCGATCCGGGCGAGACGTTCAGCAGCCGGGCCTACCGCGAGCGGTGGACGGGGCTGACCGGACTTGTCGTCTGGCTGGCGCTCGATGCGTTCTTCCGCCGGCAGTGCGGCGAGCGCGGGCACTGCCGCGAGGCGTGGATGCGGGGCCGCGACGCCGCGCTGGACGATCTGGAGCGCGTCAGGCGGGCGGGGTGGTAGGGGCGGGCGTCACAAGTGCGACGCCTTTCCTGGCGACCACCAGCCCTGCGTGTATTCCTCCGCCAGCGCCTCGCCCTCTCGGCGCGCGTGCTCGGCATCCTTGCCGATAACGTCCTCCAGTGCGCGGACCATGAGAGCGTGCATTTCGGTGATGCTGAGCTTGCGCGCCCAGCCTCGTAGCTCGCGCCCTCTGCGGAAAAACAGCCGCATGTCTTTCTCGATCTCGCGCAAATGATCAGCGCGGGCTTTGCCGGTCAGCGGTCCCATCCCTCTCTCTCCTCTCATACCGCGGGGGATGCAGGCGAGCGCCGCCCCCGCTCGGCGTGGCACTCGCCCCGCACGCCCACGGGTTGCCCGCCAGCCAGTCCTCGAAGGCCGAGACCGCGCCCTTCCGCGTGAAGCCGGCATCGTCGGCGGCCTTGAACGTGAACGGGTTGCCGAAGGGGCCGGGGCGGCAAACCTTCACCGTGTCCGGCGGCATCCGCCAGCCCTTCGTCCGCCGCAGTTGCGCTCGCTCTGGCATCACCCCTCTCCCGTGGTCGGAGCGGGGGCGGCGGCCAGCATGGCGGCGTAGACCTGTTTCGCCAGTCGCACCCCGCGGCGCGAAGGCCCGCTCATGTACACGCTGGGGTGGTCCACGCAGGCGCCGCCGACATGCTCCATCTCCTCGGTCGGCTCCACCGGCATGACCTTCCACCCATCCGGCACCAGCGCCCCGCGCTTGCGCAGCTCGGCGAGGACGCGCGCCATGGCCTTGAGCTCGTAGTCCATGCCATCGACGCCGAGATCGCACAGCGCGTCCTCTGGCGCGCCGCCGTAGTGGGCGACAACCATGGCGTCCAGCAGATCGTCAGACATCGGCGGCCTCCGTTGTCTCGAAGATCGCGCGATGTGCGGCAATCAGCGCCATCTCCCGATCGGTGAAGGCAGGCTGCGACACGTCCATGCCGAGTAGGCTGTTCAAGCTGCATTGAAGCGCGTCGCAGAGGCTCAGGGCCATCGAGATGGTCGGGTTGCGAGACCGGCCCTTCTCAAGCTCCCAGACGTGGCTCTTGGTGCTGCCGGCGCGCTCGGCCACCTCATCAAGTGAAAGGCCAAGCTCCTGCCGCCGTCGGGCGATGAACGGCCCCATGTGCCCCGCCACCGCCTCCCTCAGATCACCGCTCATCGGCTGTCTCCTGTGCGCGGCCCATCCTCGCC
>CAZRWU010000022.1:0-27799 GCA_964603915.1 uncultured Rhodospirillaceae bacterium | reverse complement strand
TGCGCGGCACCCTGGCGCGGGAGCGGTTCGAGCCGCCCGAGCCGCCCGAGCCGCCCGAGCCGCAATGACGCGCCTTGCCGACCGGCGGCCCCGCCCGGACGCCGCGCAAGCCCTGCTGCGAGAGCAGAACGACGGACAGCGGCGGACGCGGTCGATCACCCTCGGCGACCG
The DNA here is from genome assembly GCA_964603915.1 of uncultured Rhodospirillaceae bacterium. GTDB lineage: Bacteria > Pseudomonadota > Alphaproteobacteria > Rhodospirillales > Defluviicoccaceae > REEP01. Next base: position 27,628 of record CAZRWU010000022.1, on the reverse strand, counting down.
CGCGGTGCCCTTGACCGTCTGCCGCAACGCCCGGGCCAAGCGGATGCGGCTCCGCGTCGACTTCGAGACCGCCGGAATCGTTCTGACGCTGCCGCCGCGCGCGACGGAAGAACACGGCTTTTCGTTCCTGCTCAGCCAGGCCGGGTGGATTCTCGATCGTCTCGCCCGCATTCCGCCGCGCGTGCCGTTCCGCCCGGGAGCGCTCGTTCCGCTGCTTGGCGAGGAACTGCCGATCCGGCATCGGCCGACCGACGGCGTTGTCGTGCGCGTCGAGGACGGCGCCATCGTCGTGCCGGGCGGCCGCGCCGCCGTTCCCCGCCGCGTCGAGCGCTGGCTGCGCGCGGAAGCCAAGCGGGTGCTGACGGAGACGGCGAAGGCCAAGGCGGCGCGGCTCGGCCGCCCGCTCGGACGCGTCACGGTGCGCGACACGCGGACCCGCTGGGGATCGTGCTCGTCGGCCGGAAACCTGTCGTTCTGCTGGCGCCTGATCATGGCGCCGCCGTATGTTCTCGATTATGTGGCGGCGCATGAAGTGGCCCATCTCGAGGTGCGCCATCACGGCCCCGCCTTCTGGCGAGCCGTCGCCACCCTGACCGATCATGCCGAAGCCGCGCGGGCATGGCTGCTCCGCCATGGGCATGGCCTCGCCCGCTATGGCTGAATTTCGCGGCGGCCGTTTGAGCGCAAGCCGCGGATAGACAGCCGCCGCCAACGGCGTACCCTTGTCGGCATGACCGCGAAAACGCCCCCAGGCTGATGAAAGGCCGACAATCGCCTTGAGCCGGGCCCAATGACGAGGCGCGCCGATGACCCCGAAGACTCTCCTTGCCGACCATCCGAGAGCCGAACCCGATGACGAAACCAATGACGAAACCAATGACGAAACCACTGGCGAAGCGCGCTGGCGGGCGGTGCTGGCCCGCGACCGCCGCTGGGATGGCGCGTTCGTCTACGCGGTGCGCTCGACCGGCGTCTTCTGCCGGCCGTCGTGCCCCAGTCGCCGGCCGCATCGCCGCCAGGTCGCCTTCTTCGCGAGCGCGCCGGCCGCCGTCGCCGCCGGTTACCGCCCGTGCCGGCGCTGCCGGCCGGTGGATGCCGACGCGGCCGATCCGCGCCTCGCCATCGTCCAGAAGGTCTGCGCGCTGATCGCGCAAAGCGAGGACGCGATGCCGTCGCTGGCCGCGCTCGCCGTCGAGGTCGGCCTCAGCCCGGGCCATCTGCAGCGCCAGTTCAAGGCGGTGGTGGGCGTGTCGCCGCGGCGGTACGGCGAGGAGGTGCGTCTTGCCCGGGCCAAGGCTCTGCTGCGGGAGGGCGAGGCCGTGGCCTCCGCCGTTTACGGCGCCGGCTACGGTTCGTCGAGCCGCCTCTACGAGCGCGCCGGAACGCGCCTCGGCATGACGCCGGCCTCCTACGCCAAGGGCGGCCGGGGCGCCCGCATCGTCTACGCGATCGCGCCGTGCCCGTCGCTCGGCCGGCTGCTGGTGGCGGCGACCGCGCGCGGGCTGTGCCTTGTCGCCATGGGCGATGCCGACGCCGAGCTTGCGGCGGCGCTGCGCGCCGAGTATCCCGCCGCCGAGATCATCCGCGACGACAGCGCCGTGGCCGAATGGGCGGGCGCCGTCGCCGCTCTCGCCGAGGGCGTTCAGCCCCCGGCGGCGTTGCCCGTCGACGTGCGGGCGACGGCGTTCCAGCGCCTGGTCTGGGACCGCCTTCGCGCGATCCCCAGCGGCGTCACCCGCAGCTATGGCGAGATCGCGGCGGAGATCGGCGCTCCCGCGGCCGTTCGCGCCGTGGGACGCGCCTGCGCGACGAACCCGCTCGCTCTCGTGGTTCCGTGCCACCGGGCGGTCGGCGGCGACGGCAAGATGCATGGCTACCGCTGGGGCGTGGAGCGCAAGAAGGCGCTGCTGGCGCGCGAACGCAACCCAAAATGACCTGTCGCGCCGATCGTGCCTCGCAAAACTTGCATGGCGGGATCGCGCCGGCGCAACCTATATCTGTCCTGCCATCCCATATCTGTTTGACCATGCGCGCAGACGGTCGGATCGCCGCATCGGGATGATCGAATGTGATCGTCGTTGTGTGATCTTTGTTGACGAACGATGCTGAGAGGCGATGCGCTACCAGGAAATTGATCCCGAGGTTGCGGCCAGGCTCGATCTCGACGCCGCGCCCGGCCGACGGCGCGCCCGGCGCTGGCTCGTTGCGGTCGCGCTCTTCGCTCTCGCCGTGGCGGCCGCAAGTTACTGGTGGTACGCCATGGCCGCTGGCCGCTCCAACTACCTGACGCAGGACGCCCGGGTCGGCGATCTCGTCGTGACGGTCACGTCGACCGGCTCGCTGCAGCCGACCAATCAGGTCGAGGTGGGCAGCGAAATTTCCGGGCGGATCGTTCAGATCAGCGCCGACTACAACGACATCGTCAAGGCCGGCCAGACGCTGGCGATGCTCGACACCGATCAGCTGAGCGCGCAGGTGCGCCAATCCACGGCCGCCTTGCAGGCGGCGACATCGGGAGTGGCGGAAGCGCAGGCGACGGTGGCGGAGACCGAGGCCAGGCTCAACCGGGTTCACGCGCTGGCCGGCAGGGCCTATGCGTCGCAACAGGACGTCGATGTCGCCGAGGCGGCGGCGGCGCGCGCGGCGGCGGCTTTGACCAGCGCCCACGCCCAGGTCGAGGTCGCGAGCGCCGCGCTGGAAGCGGATCGGACGCTGCTCGGAAAGGCTGTGATCCGCTCGCCGATCGATGGGGTGGTTATTGCCCGCAGCGTCGAGGCGGGGCAAACGGTGGCCGCTGCCTTCCAGACGCCGGTGCTGTTCACGCTTGCCCAGGACCTCTCGCAGATGCAGCTGCACCTCGACATCGACGAATCCGATGTCGGTCAGGTCGCCGAAGGTCAGGAAGCGAGCTTCACCGTCGACGCCTACCCCGACCGGCGCTTCGCCGCGACGATCACCGCGGTGCGCTATGCGCCGCGAACGGTGCAAGGGGTGGTCACCTACGAGGCGATCCTCACGGTCGACAACGCCGACATGCTGTTGCGGCCGGGGATGACGGCGACCGCCAGCATCGTCACCGCCCGCCGCAACGGAGTCCTTCTCGTGCCCAACGGCGCGCTGCGCTTCACGCCCCCGGGCGCCCCGCCGCCGCCGGAGGCCGCCGGCGCCAAGACGGTCTGGACTCTTCGCGAGGGCGGGCCGGTCGCCGTTGCGGTGACGGTTGGCCTGTCCGACGGGCTGTGGACGGAAGTGGCGCCGGGCGACATCGCCGAGGGCGTCCCCGTGCTTGTCGACCTCGCCCGGCGCGGATCGTGACCGCGCCGCCCCTCATCTTGCTGGACCGCGTCAGTAAGATTTACGGGCGCGGCGAGAACGCCGTCGCCGCCATGGCCGATGTCAGCTTCGCCATCGCGCGCGGCGAGTTCGTGGCCGTGATGGGTCCGAGCGGCTCGGGCAAGTCGACCTGCCTCAACATCCTCGGTTGCCTCGATACGCCGAGCGCCGGGGCGTACCTGTTCCGCGGCGTCGCCGTGCAGGCGTTGAGCCGCGATCAGCGCGCGCTGTTGCGGCGCCATTTCCTCGGCTTCGTGTTCCAGGGCTTCAATCTGCTGCGGCGCACGTCCGCGCTCGAGAATGTCGAGCTTCCCTTGCTCTACCGCGGCGTCGCGGCGGCGGAGCGGCGGGCGCGGGCGGAGGAGGCGCTGGCCCGGGTCGGCCTGGCGGGACGCGAAGCGCACACCGCGGCGGAACTGTCGGGCGGGCAGCAGCAGCGCGTCGCCATTGCCCGCGCGATCGTGACCGAGCCGGATCTCCTCCTCGCCGACGAGCCGACCGGCAATCTCGACACCGCCCGCAGCCTCGAGATCATGGAGCTGATCGCGCGCTTGAACCGGGAGCGGGGATTGACCATCGTTATGGTGACGCATGAGGCGGCGATGGCGGCCTACAGCAGTCGCCGGATCGACTTCCGCGATGGCCGGATTGTCGCCGACTCTCAAGCCAGTCTCCAGGGTGGCCGCTACCGGAAGCGGGCGGGACCATGATCAAGAGCACGCTTGCCTTGGCGCTTCGCGAAGTCCGGCGCAACATGCTGCGCTCGGCGCTGACCATGCTCGGCATCGTCATCGGCGTCGCCGCCGTCATCGCCATGGTGACTCTCGGCGGCGGCGCGACGGCCAGCGTTACGTCCGACATCGCCAGCATGGGCCGCAACCTGCTGATCGTCATTCCGGGCGGCCGCCGCCAGATGGGCGCGGTGACGACGGCTCCCGCCTTCAAGCTCGAGGACGCCGACGCCATCGCCCGCGACATCGCCGGGGTCGCCAAGGTGGCCGCCACCTCCAGCCAGCCGGTGCTGGCCGTTTACGGCAACACCAATTGGCCGACCCTCGCCATCGGTGGCGACGCCGGCTATCTCGCCGTCCGCGACTGGCCGCTGGCCAGCGGCCGCGGCTTCGGCGAAGGCGAGTCGCTGGCGGGCCGGGTCGTCTGCATTCTCGGCGCGACGGTGCGCGATCAGCTGTTCGGCTCGCAGGATCCGATCGGCGCCTCGATCCGCATCGGCCGGATGTCCTGCCTCGTCATCGGCGTGCTTCAGGCCAAGGGGCAGACGACCTTTGGCGCCGATCAGGATGACCTCATCGTCGTTCCGCTGAAAACTTTCCAGAGCCGCATCGCCGGCAATCAGGATGTCGGCGCGATCTACGTCGCGGCGGAGGATGCCGGCCTCACCGACAAGGTCCAGGCCGACCTGGACACGCTCTTGCGCGAGCGGCGGCGCATTCCGGCCGGGCAGGAGAGCGACTTCCAGATCCGCGACATGAAGGAAATCGCCGAAACGGTCGAGCGGGTGACCGGCGTGATGACGACGTTGCTCGGCGCCATCGCCGCGATCAGCCTCATCGTCGGCGGCATCGGCATCATGAACATCATGCTGGTGTCGGTGACCGAGCGCACCCGCGAGATCGGGATCAGACTCGCCATCGGCGCCCGCGAAGGCGATGTGCTGAAGCAGTTCTTGATCGAGGCGGTCGCGCTCTCGGTCATGGGCGGCTTTGTCGGCATCGTTCTCGGCGTCGCCTGCTCGGTGATCGCCGCGCGCCTGCTCGGCCTTCCCTTCGTCTTCGATCCGGCGATCATTGCCGTGGCCATCGCCTTTGCCGCCGCCATTGGCACCGTCTTCGGCTATTTGCCGGCGCGACGCGCGGCGCGGCTTGATCCGATCGAGGCGTTGAGGCACGAATGAGGGTCCTTAAGGCCTTGAATGGAGGCTATGAAACTCCCCCTGACGTTCGCCGGGGATCGCTGGCGTTGCCCGGTCGTCGGAATAACCCCAGTTCCCTTATCAAGTGAGGGCAGAAGCGCCATGTTGATTCATGCAGATTTGAACCATCCCGCGGTGAGCTTCGGGCACGAGGCGCGCTGGGAGCCCAGTCCCGCCAAAGGGGTCAGGCGCCGGATGCTGGAGCGCGACGGCGGCGAAGCGGCGCGCGCGACCAGCATTGTCCGCTTCGACGCCGGCAGCCGTTTCCCGCGCCATGAGCATCCCCTCGGCGAGGAGTTTCTGGTCGTCGCCGGCGCCCTCTCCGACGCCGAAGGCAACTATCCCGCCGGCACCTATGTGCGCAACCCGCCGGGATCGGCGCATGCGACGTGGAGCGATGAAGGGTGCTCCTTGTTCGTCAAGCTGCGCCAGTTCCATCCGCAGGACCGCGCGCGCCTTGTCATCGACACGCGCGTCGGCGAGTGGTTCCCCGGTCTGATCAAGGGCATCGCCGTGATGGCTTTGCATCGCTTCGGCAGCGAGTTCGTCTCCCTGGTCCGCTGGGCGCCCGGCACCATCTTCCCGGCGCATCGCCATTCCGGCGGCGAGGAAATTCTCGTCCTCGACGGCGCGCTCGAGGACGACGAAGGGCGCTACGAGGAAGGCACATGGCTGCGCAATCCGCCCGGGAGCGTCCATCAGCCCTACAGCATCGAAGGTTGCTTGCTCTACGTGAAGATCGGCCATCTGCCGGAGGTGCGCGCGGGATAGCTGGGAAAGGCGAGAAGGAACCGGATCGCGAGGAGGAGGGGCGCCTACGCCCTGCTCAGAACCTTCTCGAAATAGGCGATGGTCCGCTTCAGTCCTTCCTGCAGCGGCACTTTCGGCGTCCAGCCGAGCTTCTCGGTGGCGAGCGAGATGTCGGGGCAGCGCTGGACCGGATCGTCCTGAGGCAGGGGGCGGTGTTCGATGCGGCTTTTCGACCCGGTCAGGTCGATCACCTTTTCCGCCAGTTCGGCGATGGTGAACTCGCCGGGGTTGCCGAGATTGACGGGCCCGATGAAATCGGGATCGCTGGCCATGAACAAAATGAGGGCGTCGACCAGATCGTCAACGTAACAGAACGAGCGGGTCTGCGTTCCCTCGCCGTAAATGGTGATGGGCTGGTCGGTGAGCGCCTGGACGATGAAGTTCGACACCACCCGGCCATCTTCCGGATGCATCCGCGGACCGTACGTGTTGAAGATCCGGCTCACTTTGATCGGCATCCGGTATTGCCGGTAATAATCGAAGAACAGCGTTTCCGCGCAGCGCTTGCCCTCGTCGTAACACGCCCGGATGCCGGTCGGATTGACCCGGCCCCAGTACGTCTCCGGTTGCGGATGGACATCGGGATCGCCATAGATTTCGCTGGTCGACGCCTGGAGAACCCGCGCCTTGACCCGCTTGGCGAGGCCGAGCATATGGATCGCGCCCTGCACGCTCGTCTTGGTCGTCTGAACGGGATCCCGCTGGTAATAGATCGGCGACGCCGGGCACGCCATGTTGTAGATCTCGTCGACCTCGACGTAGAGGGGAAAGTTGATGTCGTGGCGGATTACATCGAAGCGCGGATTGTCGAGCAAATGATGAATGTTGCCCCGCGCTCCGGTAAAGAAATTATCGACACAGAGGACTTCGTGACCTTGATCGACCATGCGGTCGCACAAGTGAGAGCCGAGGAAACCAGCCCCTCCAGTAACCAGGACACGCTTCGAACGAGTGATTTTCATGATTTGGATTGTACCGCTTGAGGTTGAACGATTGGCGGGGCTTTGGCGTCATCGCAACTTAAGGTGCCCCCTATACACCCCCTGACCCGATGTTGCAATCGGGGAAGAAGGTGGCCTACCGATAAAAAGGGCAATGCCGCCGCGGGCGATCGCGGGGCATCGCGATGGAGGAGAACGACAATGGAATACGTCCGGCTTGGCGGGCTCGGCTTGCGGGTTTCGCGTTTGTGTCTTGGCTGCATGACCTACGGTTCGCCGCAATGGCGGCCTTGGGTTCTCGACGAGAAGGCCGCCAGGCCGCTCATTCGCGCCGCCGTCGAAGCCGGCGTCAATTTCTTCGATACCGCCGATATCTATTCCTTAGGCGCGAGCGAGGAAGTGCTCGGCCGCGCCTTGAATGGGTATATTCAGCGTCATGAGGCGGTGATCGCGACGAAGGTGTTCAACGCCATGGGCAAGGCGCCCAATGACCGGGGCCTGTCGCGCAAGCATATCATGGAATCCATCGACGCCTCGCTGAAGCGCCTCGGCACGGATTACGTCGACCTTTATCAGATTCACCGGTGGGACGACGCGACCCCCATCGAGGAAACGCTCGACGCCTTGAACGATGTCGTCCGCGCCGGCAAGGCGCTCTACATCGGCGCTTCCAGCATGTATGCATGGCAGTTCATGAAGGCGCTCGGCCTGCAGAGGCGTCATGGCTGGGCGCCGTTCGTGTCGATGCAAAACCATTACAACCTGCTCTACCGCGAGGAGGAGCGGGAAATGCTTCCGCTCTGTCTCAGCGAAGGCGTCGGCGTCATTCCCTGGAGCCCGCTCGCTCGCGGCCGGCTGACCCGGCCTGCCGGCGAGACCACCTTGCGGGCCGAAACGGACGACTTCGCGACGAATCTTTACGGTACCGACGCCGAGGCCGAGAGGCGCATCATCGACGCCGTCTCCGCCATCGCCCGGCAACGCGGCGTGTCGATGGCCCAGGTCGCCATGGCTTGGCTGTTGTCCAAACCCGGCGTCACCGCGCCGATCGTCGGCGTATCGAAGCCGAGGCACCTCGACGACGCCGTCGCCGCGTTGTCGCTCAAGCTCGACGGCGAGGAGATCGAGCGCCTGGAGGCGGCTTACGTCCCCTTGCCGGTGCGCGGCCACAGGTAAGCGCGCCAGCGACAGACACCGCCCATGCGATCGCCAAGCTGAAGCCCTTGCGCTTCCAAGCTCAGGCTGGGGCCACCTCGTTGATCTTCGCCGCCAGAATGAAGTCGTTCTGGTGCAGACCGCCGATCTTGTGGGTGAAAATCTCGACCTTGCAATAGCCCCAGCCGAAGTGGATCTCGGGATGGTGCCCTTCCGTCTCGGCCATCTCGCCGATCTCGTTGACGAAATCGAGCGCATCGCCGAAGTTGCCGAAACTGAACGTGCGCTCCAGGCGCGTCGCGTCGGCGTTCAGCTCCCAGCCCGGCACCTGATCGAGGTGCGCTTTCGCCTCGTCCGGGGTCATCGGCGGAATGCCGCCCCGGCAAGGCTCGCACGTCTTCTTCGCAAGCTCGCTTCTCATCGTCCTTCATCTCCCCTCCCGGAAAACGACGTCCCTTAAGATGATGTTCGTCGCCGAATTCAACCAGCTCTTGTTGAATATCCGGATAGGGGCCGCCACGAGCGCTGTCGGCTTCACGCCGCGGCGTTCGTCACCGGCTGCGGCTGCGACTGCGGATCGCGCGCCGCGCCGGCCCGGACGTCGGGGTAAAGCTGGCTCAGCGGCGCCGACCGCCCGGGACCGGTGACGATGCGGCAATGCCGCCGTCGCAGGTCGCGCGGATCGGCGACGCCGCAGGCATGAGCGATGACGCCGACCTCGCGGATCAGGTTCAACACATAGTTCTTGACCCGCTCGGCCTTGTCTTGCGGATCGAGCCCTTTTTGCAGCCTTGGATTATGCGTGGTGATCCCCGCCGCGCAGGTATTGCGATTGCACTGCATCGACTGGATGCAGCCGAGGGCGAACATGAAGCCGCGCGCGGAGTTGACGAAATCGGCGCCGGCGCATAGCGCCCAGGCGACCTCGGCCGGGTTGACCAGCTTGCCGGAGGCGACGACCTTGATCCGCTCGCGCAAGCCGTAAGCGACGAGCTTGTCGACGAGGACGGGCAGGCTTTCCTGGATCGGCATGCCGACATAATCGAGCAGGCTCATCGGCGCCGCGCCCGTGCCGCCGTCGGCGCTGTCGACGGTGATGAAGTCGGGGGCGCTCTCGGGTCCCTGGCGGCAAATCTCCGCGAACAGCGTGTCCAGCCACGCCGGATCGCCGATCACCGTCTTGAAGCCGGTCGGCTTGCCGGTGACGCCGCGGACGCGGGCGACGAAGCGAAGGAGATCGGCGGCGTCGGCGATGTCGGGGTGGCGGCTCGGGCTGATCGAATCCCGCCCGACCGGAATGCCGCGGACGGCGGCGATTTCCGGCGTCACCTTGGCCGCCGGCAGGATGCCGCCCTTGCCCGGCTTGGCGCCCTGGCTGAGCTTGATCTCGAACATGCGGACCTGCGGATGGGCGGCGATGGCGCGAAGCTTGTCCTCGTCGAGCGCGCCCGTCGCGGTGCGCACGCCGTACTTGGCGGTGCCGATCTGGAAGACGATGTCGGCCCCGCCGGCAAGATGATGCGGCGACAGGCCGCCCTCGCCGGTGTTCATCCAGCAGCCGGCGAGGCGCGCCCCGTTGGACAACGCCAGGATCGCCGGCTTGGAAATGGCGCCGAAACTCATCGCCGAGATGTTGAAGAAACTGCGCGCGGTGAACGGCTGCGGGCAGTCCGGACCGATCGTCAGCTCCCGCGGCGGCGCGGCGCTCGGCTTGAGGTCCGGAAACGGCGCGTTGGCGAACAGGACCGTGCCGACGGGGCTCAAGTCCCGCGTCGAGCCGAAGGCGCCGGTGTTGTCGAGGTTCTTCGCCGCCCGGTAAACCCAGGTGCGCTGCGCCCGGTTGAAGGGCAGCTCCTCGCGATCCATGGCGAAGAAGTATTGCCGGAAGAACACGCCGAGATGCTCGAACAGGTAGCGCAGCCGGCCGATCACGGGAAAATTGCGGCGGATGGCGTGCTGCGTCTGCGTCGCATCGGCGATGAACAGCGCGATCACGCCGATCGCGCCGAGGCCGACGGCGAAGACGAAAAGGCCGGACAGGACGGCGAGAAACGTGAGCAGAAACGCGGGAACCGAAACGCCATCCATTGCCGACCTCCTGTGCGACGGCCATCCCTGCAGCGGCATGCCGCCGCGCCGCGCGATAATTTACGTAATCTCTATGTTATCTGATCCGCGCCGCGGCTCCAATCCTCAAACACACATTGCGCGAGGATACAGGATCGGCTTTTGCGCTTGCTTGACGGGCGCGCCCGGCTTTCGTAAAAGAGCCATTCGCAAGGGGGGCGGCGTTGGCCCCCCCGAACCTTTTCACGACCGGATACGTTCGCGGCTGGACAAACCAGTCGTTCGACGCGCGAGAGGATGTTTCCCATGGCCCGACGTTGCGGGATTACCGGCAAGGGCGTGATGACCGGCAACAACGTCAGCCACGCCCACAACAAGACACGCCGACGCTTTCTGCCCAATCTTCAGGGCACTTCGGTGATGAGCGACGCGCTCGACCGGATGGTCCGGCTCCGCCTCAGCACCCACGCGTTGCGCACGATCGAGCATCGCGGCGGGCTGGATGCGTTCCTGCTCGAGACGCGCGACGCCGATCTTTCGCAGGACATGGTGAAGCTGAAGCGGCAGATCCGCCGCGCCCGCGCCCGCGCGCAATCATCGGCGGGTTAAGGCTCGTCCCTGGAATAAGCGCAAGCGCCGTCGCGTCGCGCCGACGGTCCGGACGGTTTTTCAGAAACTCGCCCAGGATGGCTTTTGCGGCGTCAGCGTGGCGTCGCCGGCGGTCAATACCGCCCCTTCCCGACTCAGAGCCTCGAGGCGCAACAGGGCGAGGGCGACATCGCCCACGCCGGAGCGGATCTGGCCGACCTCGCGCTCGCCGTCGCGCACCGGCGCGCCCGGCGGCGGAAGCGGGCCGTCGACCTTGACCGGGATCAGGCGTTTCTTGACGAGACCGCGATAGCGGGTCCGCGCCGTCAGTTCCTGGCCGATGAAGCAGCCTTTTTCCCAGTCCACCCCGTGCAGCTCGTCGAAGCCGTTTTCGAGCAGGATCGCCTTCTCCACGTCCATGTCGCGGCTGCCGTCGGGCAGGCCGAGGGCGATGCGCCGCCGCTCGTACGCCTCCCGCTCGCCGCCGCCGAGACCGGCGGTCTCGAGCAGGGACGCAGCCGTGTCGCGCGGCAGAATGGCGCGCGCGCCCGCCTCGGCCAAACGCGGATCGACGAAGACCACGCCGCCGTCGAGCGGCCGCGCCGCGCCCGGCGTGTCCTTCAGTTGCAGCGCCCCTGCGACGCCCGCGCCGAACGCCGCGGCGACGGCCAGCGTATCGGAGCGATCCGTCAGGGTCGCTTTCGAGCGCAACCGGTAGATGCCGAGCCGGCGCTTGAGATCGGCGAGGCGCGCCGCTTCGCAATCGAGCAACAACGCTTCGTCGTCTCCCGTCCCGCCGGCCGCGATGAAGAAATCGTGAAGGAACTTGCCCTGGGGCGTCAGCAGCGCGGCATGCACCGCCTGCGCGCCGGTGACGCGCATGACGTCGTTGGAGACCAGGGCCTGGAGGAAGGCGCGGGCGTCGGCTCCCGTCACGGCGAGGACGCCGCGATCCTCCAGCAAGACATAAGAACATCCGTGTTCGCTCACCGTGGCGCTTCCCTTGGCTGGTTGCGGAACGCGGCGCCTCGCGCGGGTTTGCGGACTTGCGGCGCGGCGTTCGGGCAAAGGCAAAGAAAAAGAATAGGCTGCGCCGGTCCGGTTTTCACCTCCCGAACCGTCGCCTCAGAGCCGCTCCAGGGCGCGCCTCAGGCTTGGCGCGAGATCGCCGCGCGACGCCAGGAACGCCACCCGCTGCCCGTGCGGCTCGGCGGAACCGGTGGCCTCGCGGCCCGCTTCCCGGATGCTGGCCGCGTCGCCGCGGCCGAACCGGTAAAGGGCGAGAACCTCGCTCAGGGCCGCGTCCGGCAGGTCGGCGAGATAGCGTTCGAGCGCGTGCGCCCAATCCGGGGCGGGTTGCGGTTCGGTCGGCGGCGCCGGCCGGGAGACGCCTTCGGAACCGAAGGCCCCGCCCCGGTGGGGATCGTCGGGCCGATCGTCCGGCGCCGCCGCGTCGGCGCGCTCGACGATCCGGATGATTTCCTCGACTTTCTCGAAGGTGATGGCGTTCAGCATCGCAAGCGGCCCTCGTTCGGCAACAACAGCGACAACAGCCGCTCGGCCGGTTGGTTCCACGATGCGATGGCCCGCGACCCCGACGAGACAGACCTTACATCATGCCGGAAACGGCGAACCAGGCGGCGCCGAGGACGGCGCTGGCGGCGATCACCGGGATCATGCCGACCCGAAACCACAGCAGGGCGACAAAGGCGGCCAGCGTCAGCGCCACGCTGGCGAGGTCGACCGTCGCCGGGACCGGAACCTGGAATGCGACGCCGAGGACGCGAACCTCGCTCACCTCGGCGAACGCGACATGGATGGCGAACCAGGCCGCGAGGTTGAGGATGACGCCGACGACGGCCGCCGTGATGCAGGACAGCGCCGCGGACACGGAGCGGATGCCGCGCAGCGATTCGACATACGGCGCGCCGAGAAAAATCCACAGAAAGCAGGGGACGAAAGTGACCCACGTCGCCAGGATCGCGCCGAGCACGCCCGCGGCATAGGGGTTGAGCAGGCCCGGATCGCGGAAGGCGCCGAGGAAGGCGACGAACTGGACGATCTGGATCAGCGGCCCCGGCGTCGTCTCGGCCATGCCGAGGCCGTCGAGCATTTCGCCCGGCGCGAGCCAGCCGTAGTGGGCGACCGCCTCCTGGGCCATATAGGCGAGCACCGCATAGGCGCCCCCGAACGTCACCACCGCCAGCTTGCTGAAAAACAGGCCGATCTGCGTGAACACGTGGTCCATGCCGAGGCATGCGGCAAGAGCGATGAGCGGAACCAGCCACAACGGCAGCCACACGGCGCAGGTCGTCAGGGCGCGCGCCGACGATGGCCGGGTGTGCGCCGCGCGCCCGCCGGCGACGGCGCGATCGGCCGCCGGCGTCGCGCCGGGCGCGGCATCGGCCCCATGCGGCGCGATGACCGCGAAGGTGTCCGGGCTGACGCGGCTGCCGATGAGGCCGATGGCCGCCGCGGCGATGATGATGACCGGGAACGGCGTGCCGAAAACGAAGATGGCGACGAATGCCGCCGCGGCGATCGCGATCATGCTCCGGTTCTTGAGGGCGCGCTTGCCGATGCGCAGGACGGCCTCGACGACCACCGCCAGGACGGCGGCCTTGACGCCGAAGAAAACCGCCGCGACGAGCGTCGTTTCCCGGTAGGCGGCGTAAAGGATGCTCAACAGCAGGATGCTGACGAAGCCGGGCAGCACGAACAGCGCGCCGGCGACGAGGCCGCCTTTGACCCGGTGCAGCAGCCAGCCGATATAGGTCGCCAGTTGCTGCGCTTCCGGACCCGGCAGGACCATGCAGTAGTTGAGGGCGTGCAGGAACCGGCTCTCGCTGACCCACTTTTTTTCCTCGACGAGAATGCGGTGCATCACCGCGATCTGCCCGGCCGGCCCGCCGAAACTCAAGGCCGCCACCCGGACCCAGACCTTGAGCGCCTCCCGGAACGGGATGTCGTGGCCGTTGTCCGGAGGCGCGGCCGGCGCAAGGCTTTTCGTCATGCGCTCTCCATAGCACGTTTTTCCCGAACGAAATCCCGCGCGATCCGGCGCGCCCGGCTTTTTGCGCGCCCGCATCCCGGCAAGCCGCGCGGCGGCGCGATTTCGGCATGTCGCGTAGTGACAACGGCGTTGTGGGGAGGGATAACGAAAATCTGGCTTCGTGGATGCGGAATCGAGCCTCGGCGTCGCCGGAAGCCGGATCCGACCCACTCTTTTGACCGGAGCAGGATTGCCGTGAATGATTCGACCGACGCCAGCTTGCCCTCGCCGCCGCCCGCGCGATTCAACATCGCCCGCTACTGTCTTGCCGCCAATGCCGCGGCCATGCCGGACAAGACGGCGCTCATCGTTGTCGGCGGCGGTGGCGAGGACAGGCGCTGGTCCTACGGCGAACTCGATCTCGCGGTGCGGCGGCTGGCGGGGGGTCTCGTTCGCCGTGGACTGAGGCCCGGCCAGCGGTTGATGATCCGCATGGAGAACGACGTTCCCTATATCCTTACCTTTTTCGCGGCGCTGGCGGCCGGACTGGTGCCGCTGCCGTCGTCGGCGGCGCTGACCGGCGAGGAGGCGGAGTTCCTGCTCACCGACTCGGCGGCGACGGCGATCGCCCTGTCCGACGATCTCAAGCTCAGCCACGATGTCCCGACGCACGTGCTTCTCTTGCGCACCGAGGAGATCGTCGCGATGTCCCGCGGCGGCGCGCCCATCGCCTATGCCGACACCGCGGCTGAAGATCCCGGCTTCCTTATTTACACCTCCGGCACCGTCGGGCGGCCCAAGGGCGTTCTGCACGGTCAGCGGACGGCCTGGGGGCGGCGGCCGATGTACAAGGGCTGGTATGGGATCGGCGGGAGCGACGTGATCCTGCACGCCGGCGCGTTCAACTGGACCTATACGCTCGGGGTGGGGATGATCGATCCCTGGGCCAACGGCGCGACGGCGGTGCTCTACAACGGGCCTCCCGATCCGGCGGTGTGGCCCGAGCTGATCCAGCGCTACGCCGTGACCGTTTTCGCGACGGTGCCGAGCCTTTACCGGCGCATCCTGAAATACGGTTTCCTTCGCCGCGGCCGGTTCCCTTCGTTGCGCCATGGCCTGACGGCGGGCGAGGCGCTTCCCCCCGAGGTGCTCGAGGACTGGCGGGCGGCCACCGCCACCAACCTTTACGAAGCGCTCGGCATGAGCGAGATTTCAACGTACATTTCGACCGCGCCGGGCATGACGATCAAGCCGGGCAGCCCCGGCAAGCCGCAAGCCGGCCGGCGGGTCGCCGTTCTTCCGGTGGAAGCGGCGGATGACGCCGCGCCTCGGGCGCGATCGGACCTGCTTCGTCCGCTGCCGCCGGGAGAGGTCGGCCTGCTCGCCGTGCATCGCTCCGATCCCGGGCTGATGCTGGGCTACTGGAACCGGCCGGAAGAGGAAGCGGTGGTCTATCGCGGCGAGTGGTTCTGCGGCGGCGATCTCGCCCACATCGACGCCGACGGCTATGTCTGGTTTCACGGGCGGAACGACGACATCCTCAACCCGATGGGCTACCGCCTGTCGCCGCTGGAGATCGAGGCCGTGCTTGGCCGCCATCCCCTTGTGCACGAGGTCGCCGTCACCGAACTGGCGGTTTCGCCTGGAGTCAACATTCTCGTCGCCTTCGTCATTCCGCATGCGCCCGGCGACTATGGCCGGCGCGAAGAGACGCTGATCCTGAACTGGGCGAGGGAGCATCTCGCCGCCTACAAGATGCCGCGCAAGGTCGTGTTCGTCGAACACTTGCCGCGGACGCGGAACGGCAAGCTGTTGCGGCGGGATCTGCCCCAGTGGATCGAGGAGCTGCCCAGGGACTAGGCGCGCCGGGATCAGCCGAGTCGGCGCGGTATCAGTCCACTTCATCGGCCCCATTGTCTACATCGAGGCGGGTCTATCCCAAGTCACTCATCAGGCGCCGTTGCTCGTCATTGACGGGCAGGAGCGGCTGACGGCCGTCACGATCGTGCTTGCGGCGCTCGCCGAGTTGACCACCGTCGAAGGACAGGCTCTTTCGGTCGCGGCGAAGAACGGAGGCGTCGTCGTCAACGACGCCGCCCAGGTGGTGTCCGCCGATGTCGACGCGAGCAATGGCGTGATCCACGCGATCGACAGCGTTCTGATCCCTCAATAGCCCCAAAGCGCGGCGCTGTCGCCATGGCGCAGCCAGGCCACGCCCCAGCCAGGCTGCGCTTGTTTTCGTTCCCTCCGATCGCACGCCAACGGCTTTTGTGAAAATGCGAGACGCATCATCGGGTCATTTAGCGATAGGCGGACGGAGTGACGTTTTACAGTTCTTTACATCGTCCTTTTGATGGCTTCTGCCGCAACGCTTACGCCAATCTTCTCAGCGATTCCGAGCGCCCACTTTCCGGCAGTCTTGAGGTGCCGGAGCGTCATCGAGCCGTCACCGTTGTTGGCCGCCTCCTCCGCCTCAGCCACAGCAGCAATCGCTTTGTCCTGCTCGCGCGTTCCCTCGGTCTCCAGCTTCATGGCGGTTCGCAGCCGCCCAAGTTCCTCGGCAAGCTTGGAAAGGTCGGGGCTGTTCTGGATTTGCTGGAAAGTCATGTCATGGGCGTGCGAATGAGAACCGACCGCGCCGGCCTGCCCGTGAATATTATAGGTATCCCTGCTCATTGAGCCCTCGATCATTGCTGGATTGGTAATTTGGCCGATAATCGTTTGCCCACCTCTGATCGCAAGTTCTCGGAAGATCGGCATGAATTGATCTCTGAGAAGGTCGCGCTGGCCTTCGATGTACTTCAGCTCTGCCTGAAGTTGCTCGACAGTCTCATTCCTGAAGGTGTTGCTGTCGCGGTTCGCGAGGTCATCGACTGTAATCGTCACCGCAGCGCCGTTGCCATCGTCCTGCACCGAGCGGATGTGGAGCGCGCAGTCAGGATGTTCGGCTTGAAGGCGTTCGATGATCAAAGGGAGCATGGCCAGTTCAACCGGTGATAAGCCACCAGGATAGCGCAACACGATGCGCGGCTTCTCCGAAAAGATGCGCTCGAAGTCGCCGACTCCGTACTCGGTCGGCTCGTTGCCGTCCCTGTCCCAGAAAACCCGCTGGCAGATGACACCCTTGATCGACCAGCCGCCGCGCGGAGTTTCCCAGAGCCACGCGCCTGTCAGGTTGGCGCCGTCAAGGCAACTGTCGGTAAGCGTCGCCTGCCGAAGATCGGTATTACGGAGGATCGCCTCCCTGAGGTTCGCACCTTCGAGGTTTGCCCTCTTGAGGTTCGTTTCTATGAGGTTCACTCCCCTAAGGTTAGCGTCGGTGAGGTCCGCCCCGCTGAGGTCTGCCCCCTCTAAGTTCGCTACGATGAGGTTCGCCTGGATGAGCTTCGATGTAATGAGGCTCGCTTGGACGAGCTTTGCTGCGACGAGCTTCGCATTACTGAGATCCGCCCACCTAAGGTTAGCGTCGGTGAGGTCCGCCCCGCTGAGGTCTGCCCCCTCTAAGTTCGCTACGATGAGGTTCGCTTTGACGAGCTTAGCGCCGTGGAGGTCTGCCTCGCTGAGATCCGCCCCATTGAGGTTTGCCTCGCGTAGGTCCGCCTCACGAAAGTTCACCCCGCTGAGGTCTGCCTCAATAAGGCTCGCTCCACTGAAACACACGTTGCTAAAGTCCGTCCCGCTGAGCGGCGCATTTATGAAGCCCGCCCCGCGAAAGTCGGGGACGATGTCTGGGTGTTCTTTCCGCCAAGCACTCCAGTTGCCTGTTAGCAACTGGTCTAGGTGTTTCTTATTTGCCATACGCTGCTCCCATGCGTTGGCTTGCCGGCGGCCAACATAACTCTCCCTCCAGCCAGCAGGCACTGCCACCAGCGGTGGCTAACCACCGATCATCGTTGACGCCGCCCCGGATTCACGCCGTGGCGAGCAGCCGTTCCACTTCCTGCTTGCCGAGTTCGAAGTAGCTCTTCTGGATGGCGCTGTCCTTGAGCGAGACGGTCATGCTCTCCAGGTCCTTGGGCCGCAGGATGTGGAGCGGCTTGCGGTAGAACGTGCGGCCGCCGATCGTCATCGACTCCTTGCCCGCCTCCTCCAGCATGACGTTGATCAGGGCGGCCTGCGTGAAAATCTTGGCGTTGGGCAACGTGAGCTGCAAGTCGCTGACGAGAAGGAGCATGTCGATGCTGTTGAGCGGCAGAGTGAAGGCGCTGCTCGAATAGAGTTCCTTGAGGTCCCGGTGGTAGTCGAAATTGGTGAAGTCGATGGCGATGATCTCGTCGACCTCCGGGTTCTCGAAGATCGTCCGCATCGGCGTGTTGTCGATGTAGCCGCCCTCGATGAAATACTCCTCGTCGATCATGATCGCCTTGAAGTAGGGGATCGTCGTGATGCCGGCGATGAACACGTCCATGAAGCGGTCGAGGGTTGCGTCGTTGATCTCGGCGAGCAGGCTGTTGACGTTGAAGAACTGCGCCTTGCGCCGCGTCAGGTTGGTGGCGAGGATGTCCCACTTCACGGCGCCGAGCCGGTCCGCGAGAGTGCGCCGGCGATCCTCTTCGTCGAGCAGCAGGGACTGCCGGCAACTGTCCTTGTTGACCGTGAACAGATGCGAGCCGGTCGGGATCAGCTTCGGGCGCAGGCCGAGGAAATTGGAGAAAACCTGGGCGATGTCGGTGAGGCTGAGTCGCATGGTCCGGCCCAGCACCGGCGGCAGCGGCTCCTTTTCGCGATCCCAGAGGAGATAGTCGATCACGATGTTGTTGCCCGAGCTCGTCGAGGTGAGGTGGACGACGGGAAAACCGTTCTGCTGCAGCCACACCAGCGCGCCCGCCGTGTAGAAGCTGCGATAGCCTCCGCCGGAGGCGACGAATCCGTATTTTGGCACTGCAAAATCTCCATTCGCTAGGGTGGGATCGTCAGACCGTCGTCATCGGACCGCCGTCATCGCGCCGAACGCTTCGGCGAGGATCTCGGCGCTGCGCCGCAGCGCCGTCCTCTCGTCGTCGTCCATCACCGGGTCGAGGTCGGCGACGACGCCGGATCGTCCGACGATGCGCGGCAGAGACAGGGCGACGTCCTTGACCCCCTCCACCTCGGACGTCACCGTCGAGACGGTCATCACCGCCCGCTCGTTGCCGAGGATGACGTCGGCGAGACGGGCGAGGCCGGCGCCGATGCCGTAGTAGGTCGCGCCCTTGCCGTCGATGATGGTGTAGGCGGCGCGGCGCACTCCGGCGTCGATCCGGGCCCGCACCTCGGCGGTGATGGGAGCGCGGACCTGGGCCGCGAACGACCGGATGGGAATGTTGCCGGCGGTCGCGCCCGACCAGATCAGCACCTCGCTGTCGCCGTGCTCGCCGAGCACATAGGCGTGGGTCGAATGCGAGGCGATGCCGAGGTGCGCCGCGAGCAGGGAGCGGAAGCGGGCGGTGTCGAGGATCGTGCCCGAGCCGATCACCCGCGCCGCCGGCAACCCGGAGATCCGCGTCGCGATCTGGGTCATGATGTCGACGGGATTGGTCGCGACGAGAAGAATGGCCTCGGGCGCCGCCTTGAGCACCCGCGGAATGATGGCTGCGAAAACGGCGGCGTTGCGGTCGAGCAACTGGATTCGCGTTTCGCCCGGCTTCTGGCTGACCCCGGCGGCGAGCACGACGATGGCGGCGTCTTCGAGATCGTCGTAATCGCCGGCGCGCACGTCGATCGAGGCCGCGAACGGCGTTGCGTGCACGACGTCCTGGGCCTGGGCGGCGGCCAGCGCCGCGTTGATGTCGACGATGACGATCTCGCTGCCGACGTTCGACATCACCATCGCGAAAGCGGCGGTGCTGCCGACGAAGCCGGCGCCGACAATTCCGATTTTCATGAGCCGCGCGTTCCTTGTGCCAGATGCTCTTCAGGGGCGGATGCTTGGGACGTTCCCATGGGTGAGAGTCGCAAGTGGCGTTCAGCGCGCCGGGGTTTCACCGTCGCAGAGCTTGCACGGCGGTTCAAGTCCCGATCGCTGTTGTCCTCGGGAGGGCGCCTTGCGATGGGGCGTTCGCGGGAAGAATCTTCGGCGATGATGTGATCCGCGCGGGACCGCCCCGCGTAGGCTCATGAAACGGCGCCCAAGCGAGTTCCCCCCTTGTCGATGGGCGCCGTCATTCCGGGGGCGGGCGAAGTCCTCCGTGACGTCCGCCCCCTTTTTTCTTTTTCACTTCCAGATCGGCTTGCCGGAGCCGGGAAGGCCGTAGCGCTCCCACTTGCCGCTGACCAGGTCGACGATGGCGTCGGTCATGCGGATGCGCTGGCCCCACGGCCGCTTCGTCTCCGGCGCGATCTTGGTGGTCGCGTCGATGCCGAGCTTGCTGCCGAGTCCCGATTCCGGCGAGGCGAAATCGAGATAATCGATGGGCGTGTTCTCGATCACGGTGATGTCGCGCGCCGCGTCGACGTTGGTCGAAATCGCCCAGATGACATCCTTCCAGTCGCGCGCGTTCATGTCCGCGTCGATAACGATGACGAACTTGGTGTACATGAACTGGCGCAGGTACGACCAAACGGCGAGCATGACGCGCTTGGCGTGTCCCGGATAGTCCTTGCGCATGGCGACGACCGCGACGCGGTAGGAACAGCCTTCCGGCGGCAGCCAGAAGTCGACGATCTCCGGAAACTGCTGCACGAACAGCGGAATGAACACTTCGTTGAGGGCCTCGCCGAGGATCGACGGCTCGTCGGGCGGACGGCCGGTGAAGGTCGAGAGGTAAATCGGCCTCTCGCGCATGGTGATCGCGCTGACGGTGAAGACGGGAAATGGCTCGACCGCGTTGTAATAGCCGGTGTGATCGCCGTAAGGGCCTTCGTCGCCGTAATCGTCGAGGGAGACGTGGCCTTCGAGCACGATCTCGGCTTCCGCCGGCACCTTCAACGGCACGGTTCGGCAGGGCGTCAGCTCGACCTTGGCGCCGCGCAACAGCCCGGCGAACTGATATTCGGAAAGGGTGTCGGGAACGGGCGTGACGGCGGCGAGAATGGTTCCGGGATCGGCCCCGATCACCGCCGCCGCCGGCAGCGGCGCGCGTTTTTCCCGCTTCCAGCGGGCGTGATGCTGCGCCCCACCGCGGTGTTTCAGCCAGCGCATGTAGGTGGTCCGCGGCCCGGTGACCTGCATCCGGTAGATGCCGAGGTTGGGCACGTCCCGCCTGTCGCCGCTCCTGCCGCCCTGGCTCGGCCCTTCCGTCACCACCAGCGGCCAGGTGATCAGCGGCGCCGGCTCGCCGGGCCAGCAGCTCTGGATCGGCAGCCGGCCAAGATCGATCTCGTCGCCTTGCAGCACCACTTCCTGACACGGGGCATGGGTCAGGGTTTTCGGGCGCATCGCCATCACCGTGCGCAGCAGCGGCAGCATGTCGAGAGCCTCGCGCCACCCTCCCGGCGGCTCCGGCTGCCGCAGAAACGCCAGCATCTCGCCGATCTCGCGCAGCTGCCGGGGCTCGCGGTTCATGCCCCAGGCGACCCGCTCGACGGTGCCGAACAGGTTGACGAGCACCGGCATCGGATAGAAGCCGCCGTCTTCGCGAACGACCCTTTCGAACAGCGCCGCGGGTCCCTGCTCGGCAAGCAGCCGAGTCTGGATCTCGGTCATTTCCAGGACCGGCGAGACCGGCTCCGTCACCCGGACAAGCCGGCCCTCCCGCTCGAGGCGGTCGATGAAATCGCGCAACGACTTGTAGGCCATGACCGTCGGCTCCCCCGTTTTGCCGGAGCAATTCCGAGGGTATAAGCCGCCGTCCGTCAAGACGTCAAAAACGCTCCTCGGGCGTGCGCGCTATGCCGCCTTGTGCGCCACGGACGCGCTTTGTCCCGCGCCCGCGTCCTGTCTCTGCCGTGCGCGGATTGCCGAGCGGAGACGCGAATAGGCGGGGTTGTGAGGGTTGAAGTCCAGGGCGCGTTGCACCTGGTCATCGGCTGCTTGCAACGCGCCTTCGGCCTCCAGAACTTGAGCGAGTTGGAACGCCACCTCCGCCCAATGCCGGTCGTGGGCGAGGAAGGGCGCAAGACGCTCTTCCGTGCGGCCGGCGAAAGGCCATCGATGGCGAAGCATGAGCGCGGCAAGCCGGTAGTAGGTCGCGCTCTTGTTCAAACGGTGGGTCTTCAGAAGACGGAGCAGATATTCCTCGCCCGGATCGAGAGACATGAATTCGTCGCGATCGAAGCCGAAGTAAAAGGTCGCCAAGTCGAGATCGTTCGGGTTGAGAGAAAACGCCTTGCGAAGCGCATACCGCCCTTCGCGCGGATCTCCCCCGTTCAGGAAGTGCCGGGCGGCGGCAAAGTAGGCATACGATTGGGTCTCCGGCGATGCGCCGGGCGGCAAGGTCTCCAAGACCTCAATGTAGCTGCCGTCGTGCTTGTCGTCGTAGGCGAGAGCGTAAAGGCGCTCCACGAGCCGGCGGTGCGCAATCAATTCGCCGCGATGATCCGCCACCAGCGCGGCGGGATCGCCACCTTCCACGATGTGGAGCAGGAACTCGTTGAGGCCGTAGACTCCTTCGATGAACGAGGCCACCGAGTGATAGGCGTTCTTGAGGGAGTAACAGCTCTCGGCAAGCCGCTCGTTGAGGTCGAGAGCCCCGAAGACATCGGCTATCGCTTTCTCTCCGAACAGCGCGACAAGACGCGTCTTGCCGGTCTTGACGACGTTGAGCAGATTGGCGGCCCAAGGATGGGCGAATATGCTTGGATCTTTCACCACGCCGCGCGCCGGCGCGCCTTTGAGGCCCAGCGAGATTTCCGGTCCCAATGCGAGAATGAGGTCGGCTTCGAGCAGATAGCCGTACAGCACCGCGCCGAATGCGCCCATGCTCGCGCCGTAGCAGACCACTTTACGGGGGCCGAGGGCGGCGATGAAGGTGCGCACATGCGCGGCGATGGCCTCGACATCGTCGCCGACGCCGGGG
Organism: uncultured Rhodospirillaceae bacterium; assembly: GCA_964603915.1. Classification (GTDB taxonomy): domain Bacteria; phylum Pseudomonadota; class Alphaproteobacteria; order Rhodospirillales; family Defluviicoccaceae; genus REEP01. The sequence continues at coordinate 4,876 of CAZRWU010000022.1, read as the reverse complement.
ATCGGGCTCAAGTAGAAGCTGTTGTTCGGACAGTTCAATTGCAACAGGGAGTAGGGAAAGGTTTTCAGAGCGTTCGGATGAGCGAACGATCCAGCGGGCACCCCCATGTGGCTGAATGAGATGACAAGGATGTCGTTGTTCTTTTCGATCAGCTGGCTGTACGGCGTCATCGGCTCCGCGCTTTCCATCACGTGTCTTTCATGCGTCCACTCGCCCTCGCGCGCGCCGATGTCACAGTCATCGCAACGGATTCCCGGCGGATCGCGACGCGCGGACGGCAGAGCTTGCCGCACGCCCTCTGAACAACCCGTTAACCGACCCGCGACGGCGTTGCGGACGGCATGACGCGTGTCGTGGACAAGGACGGATTTCGGCGGATGACGGCGCGCTACGCCATCTATTACGTTCCTGACGCGGACAGCGCCCTTGGCGCGTTCGGCCGGCGCTGGTTCGGCCACGGCGACGCCGGCAATGCAGGCGGCGGAATCGCGGGGCTCAGTCGGGAGCGGGTGAGCGCGCTGACCGCGACCTGCCGCCTCTACGGCTTCCACGCCACCTTGAAGGCGCCGTTCCGGCTGCGCGAGACCACCACGTCCGCAGCCGCGCTGAAAGCGGAGGCGGAAGCGCTCGCAGGGCGGCAGGCGGCGGTCCTGCTGCCGCCGTTGCGGCTCGCCGCCATCGGCCGCTTCCTGGCGCTGACGCCCCGCGCGCCGCCGCCGGCCGTCGCCCGCCTCGCCGCGGCGTGCGTGCGCGCCTTCGCCCCATTCCGGGCGCCGTCTTCGCACAGCGCGTTGGCCCGCCGCCGCGCCGCCGGCTTGAGCGCGGGTCAAGCGGCGCTTCTCGCGCGCTGGGGCTATCCGTATGTCATGGCGCAGTTCCGCTTCCACATGACCTTGACCGATCCCATCGGCAATGGCGCGGAGCGGGTCGCTGTCATGCGGCGGCTGCTGCCTCTGGTCACGCCGTTCGAACGCCCGCCGCCGCTTCTTCTCGATTCGATCTGCCTGTGCCGACAGGATCAACCAGGCCAGGAGTTCGTCGTCGCGGAGCGGTTTCCTCTGGCGGGCCGAACGGTTTTTCAAAGGACTTGCGTTGAAAACCCGCGGGCGGGGTAGCGCTTCAAGGTCGGGGCGGCGTGTGGTAAGATGAAAAGCGACCGGATTCTGCCGTTTGGAGTTCGTTTTTCGGCAAGCCGCCTCGCCCCGTTCCCCTAAAAGGCGCGGGATTGCGGGCAACGACGATAAAGGAAGGGATAGGGATGGCTCTGTTCGACGGGCTGTTGAGGAGCAACGTGGTGACCGGCCTCGCGGTCGGGATCGGCGCCGCCGTGCTGGCGCCCGTGGTGATCCCGGCGGTGGCGCGGGCGGCCAAGCCGGTCGCCAAGGCGGCGATCAAGGGCGGGCTGATGCTGTACGTCAGCGGCCGGGAGACCCTGGCCGAACTCAGCGAGGTCGCCGAGGATGTCTACGCCGAGGCGACGGCGGAATTCGCCGAGGAGGCGCGCGGCGCCAATGCGGCGGAAGGCGCCAAGGCAGCCAAGTCCGAGGCCGACTGAGGATGGCCGCGAGACCGCCGTCCGCCGATCCGGCGCCGGCAGGCAAACCGCACGCGCACATCAGCCATTCGGCGGCCGGACGGGTGCGGATCCGGGTTCCCGGCCGGCGCTATGACGCTCCGTACTTCGCGCGGGTCGAGCAGCGTTTCCGCGAGTGCCCGGGCGTCGAGCGGGTCGCGGTCAATCCCATGACCGGCAGCATTCTGATCGAGCACACCACCGACACGGCGGCGATTACGGACTTTGCCGAACAAGGCGAGTTTCTGTCCTTGCAAGCGGACCTCAAGGTCGTCCCGCTGGGAGCGACGTTGCGCGCGGGCGTCAGCGATCTCGACAGCCGCGTGCGGCGGGCCGCCGGCGGCGCGATGGATCTGTGGTCGGCGATGGCGGTCTTTTACATCGCCCTCGCCTGCATCCAGGCGTTGCGCGGCCAGTACATGGGACCGGCGAGCACGTTGCTGTGGACCGGCCTCTCGGCGATGCGCCTCGCCTGGGATAACAGCGGCGCCAATGAAGGGTCCTGAGGCATGCCCCGCCCAAGCGCGGCGCCCGCCTTCATCGACGGCGGCCAACGCGGGACGGTAAAGGAGGAAAGGGGAGATGGCCGAGAATGAAGGCGGTCCAGAGATGACGGATGCTGGCGAGGCTTCGCGACTCGGCAGCGCCGGTTCCGCCGTCAAGGACGGCATCGTCAACAGCTTGCGGGGCGTGAACGAGATCGAGGCGGAGATCGTCGCCCTCGTCCGCGGGACCGTGTCGGACGCGCTGCAGGCGACGGGCTCGCTCGCCACCGAGACCGTCACCGTCGTTCGCGACGTCGTCAATGGAGCGATCGCCGCCGTGGAGAATGTCGGCGGCGGCCTCGTCGTCGCCGTCAAGGGCGTGGCGAAAGGCGCCATTCTCGGCGTCAGCGACGTCGGCGGCGACGTCATCGGGGCGGCGAGCGAAGCGGCGAGCGCGGCCGTCCTCGCCGCCGGCAAGCTTGGCGCGGATGTCGGCCTCGTCGCCAAGCGCGCCGTCGACGGGGTTGTCGAGGGCGGCGCGGAGACCGGGGGCAATGCCGCCGAGATGGCCAAGGCCGCCGCCACCGGCGCGGTTCAGGCGGCGGGCGCCGTCGGCAACACCGCCGTCGCGACGGTGCGCGAGTTTCTGGTCGGAGTCGCCGAAGGACTGAAGGATGTCGCCTCGGCGGTTCTCCCGAAAGCGCGCGGGGGCGGCGACCAGTAACCGAACGCCGACAACGATGCGAGGGCCGGAGCGGCGCGCGCCGGCTCACGTCTTCTCGACCGCCTCGCCGCAGAGCAGGGTGAGTCTGCGCTTGGCGGGCCGGATGGCGAGCGGCAGACGGCAGCCGATGTCGCCATCGATCTGCGCCGGCTCAAGCCCGGCGACGCCATCCGCGCGCGCGATGAAAATTTCCGAGCCGCGGACGATCCGGAAATCGGGCAGGCGCTCCAACCGGCCGCGCGCCAGCGTTACGGCGTAGCGGAGCACGTTGACCGGTCCGCTGCCGAGAAACAGGCAGACCTCGAACGTCGGATCATCCAGGCAGGCGCGGGGCGCGCAGATGAAGCGGCCGCCATAATAATGACCGTTGGCGACGATCACCGACGTTGCCTCGAAGGCCGCGCCGTCGACCGTCACCCGGTAGCGCGGGTAGGCGAAGCGGGCCATCGCCCGCGCCCCCTCCACGACATAGGCGAGCCTGCCGAGACAACGCTTGAGGCATGGGTTGACGTGAGCAACGAGATAGGCGTCGAAGCCGGCGCCCGCCATCATGATGAAGGCGCGCTCGTTGGCGACGCCGACGCAGACGGGACGGCCGCGGGCGTTGAGGATCAGCCGGGCGCGATCGCGGGCGCGCCGCGGCATCGCAATTTCAGCGGCGAGCACGTTCGCCGTCCCCAACGGAATGACGGCCAGCGGCAGGTCCGATCCGGCAAGGCCGTTGATCGCTTCGTTCACGGTGCCGTCGCCCCCCGCAACGGCAACGACATCGTAAGCGTCCCGCGTGGCTTCCGCCGCGAACGCCTCGGCGTCGCCGCGTCTGGCCGTGCGCCGCACCGTCACCACCGCGCCCATCGTCAACAGGATCTTGACGACGCGGCCAAGGCGTCTCGCCGACGCGACGCCGGCGGTGGGGTTGTAGATCAGCAGCACCCGCCGGCGCAGGGGCGAGTCGGCGGGCGAACCATTCGCCCTACGCTTCTTCCGCGGCGCGACGGCGGTCACGCCATGCCGTCCGACGAACACGCCAAGAACTTGTGACGCATTCGCGACAAATTTCGGAATTTTATGTGACACAACACCCGAAATGAAAGACATCTGCTAAAGTGTTTTGATAGGAATTATGCTGAAGACTTCCGCATCGCACCAGAGCCGTTTTTTGGCGGTTTCATGAACGTCATCTCGCCACCCTCGTTCCGCTATCGCACAATCTGGATTTCGGATATTCATCTCGGCACCAAGGGCTGCAACGCCGAAATGCTCCTGGACTTCCTCCGCCGCACCGAATGCCAGTATCTCTATCTCGTCGGCGACATCTTCGATTTGTGGCGGCTGAAGAAAACCTGGTACTGGCGGCAGGCGCACAACGACGTCGTCCAGAAGCTGCTGCGCAAGGCGCGCAAGGGCACGCGGGTCGTCTATATTCCGGGCAATCACGACGAATACTTCCGCGACTTTGTCCGCCATCGCTTCGGCCGCGTGGCGGTGCTGAAAGAGGCGTTCCATATCACGGCGGATGGCCGGCGCTTCCTCGTCATTCATGGCGACCAGTTCGACGGCGTCGTCAAGTACGCCAGGTGGCTCGCGATCCTCGGCGACACCGCCTATAACCTGGCCTTGAGACTCAACACCGGATTCAACATCGTCCGCCGCAAGCTCGGGTTCTCCTACTGGTCGCTGTCGGCGTATCTCAAGCACAAGGTCAAGAACGCCGTCGAATACATCGGCAATTACGAGAACGCGGTGGTCGCCGAAGCGCGCCGCCGCAACGCCGACGGCGTCATCTGCGGCCTCATTCACACCGCCGAAATCCGCACGATCGACGGGATTGTGTACTGCAACGATGGCGACTGGGTCGAAAGCTGCACGGCTCTCGTCGAACACGATGACGGCCGGCTTGAGATTCTCCGGTGGGCCGATCTCTACGCCGCCTCCCTCCCTCCCACCTTCGAGACCGCCACATGCGAATCGCCGTCGTCACCGACGCCTGGCATCCCCAGATCAATGGCGTCGTCCGCACGCTCGACACCTTGAGGACGGGTCTCGGCGGCATTGGCCCGGCCGCATGGGGACATGACAAATTTGCAAGGAGAT
>CAZRWU010000021.1:0-27880 GCA_964603915.1 uncultured Rhodospirillaceae bacterium | reverse complement strand
AAAATCATCAAGGAAGAAAAAAAAGCGGTAATAGTAGAAGAAATGACCACAGAGGCTAAGATGCGCAACAACTCTTCCCCAATGGTCGTCATCGGAGCAGCCCCGTTTTGGTCGTTACCGGCACGGCCGAGTTCCATGTGATATCCGTTGCCTTGCGATCGCGAACGGTCCGGAGGCAATTCAGTCCTCGATATCCGCGCCGAACAGGTCGCGCGTCAGGAACACCGCCTGGGTACGATTGGTCGCTTTCAGCTTCTTCATGATGTTGCGAACGTGGATCTTGACCGTGCTTTCGCTCATCTCCAGCTCGTACGCGATGGTTTTGTTGGCTTTTCCCTGACGCAGGAGGTGAAGCACCGCGAGTTGCCGCTGCGTGAACTGGTCCGACGCGGACCGGCCCGTGGCGTGGCGTTCAACCACACCTGTCCAAGTGACGACGAGGCTGCTCGCCGGAACGAACGTTCCCCCGGCCCAGACCAGTTGGGTCGCTCCGACCACGACATCCAACGTGGCGCTGGTTGGAATGAATCCCCGCGCGCCCAGTTCAATGGCCTCGCGGATACGATCCAGGCTTTCGATGTCGGACAGAATAATGACCGGGGAGGCGGGACACAGGTTCTTGAGCTGTGTCATGGCCTGTTCAACTTCCGGACTGGAGGGCCGCCGCTGGTGAATGTTGAACATAATGAAGGCGATCCTGGTGGCATCCGGGGCCGCCGCGGCAAAATCCTCTAGGGCGGCGAATGATGCGACAGATGCGGTGTCATAGGACATCTGGAGACTTCTCGTCACGCACTCGCGGATGAAGGTCTGATCATCGATGAGAACGATCTGGTCGCACGCGCGCCGCGAACTCTCGGCGACTTGCGAACTCAGATGCGCCGGCCGCTTCAGATCCGCAGCGACTCCCGACTCCTCGGCTGGTCTCGCTGGTGGAACCTGATTATCACAGCGCGATAGGGTACGTCCCGCGACGCCCTGCCACCCCTCCTCACGTCTTACGTCGTTCACCCCTTGACTCCTCATACCCAGCGGTTGGCTTTTCTCACGCCAACTTCAATTGACGCCTTTTAAACGGATTCAAACCGCTTGTCGATAGATTAGAAGCTTGTGGATCTTGATCGCTATCGTTCAAAAAAATCTTACACAGTATTGTGGTGTGTAACAGTTACCTGTTGTGAGTGATGCGGTGCCCCAGAGCGGAGCTAACTTGTATTTGAACTGCTTACCGACCTATGCATCATTCGGATATCTGCTTTTTCTTAGGATTTTGACTGTTCTAAAGATGACTTCATGGGCTGATATTCTATGCAGCGAGAAAAAGCTTAAGCCTGAACGTGAAGTTCTCGATCTCGCCGTCCGACTTGGCGCCCACTCCGGCTCTTCAGGTCCCCACCTCTCGACATGGCGCGTTCGGGCGCTGTTTTCCAGATTGGGCAGCCGACGGTCGATCGGTATGACCCGCATATGCGTTTCATCACCGCGTCCTTGTCCGTGAAACGTCAACGACATTTCGCCAAGCTCAAGCTATTGAGCACGGTTGATCTGCTGAGCGCGGTAGGCATCGATGGGGAAGCGAAGACCGCGACCGATCGAGGTTCTTTGTAAAGCGATGCCTTCTCCGGACGCTCTGCGCCCACGCCAGCGACCGCCTTAGCAGGCCCATCATCGGGAGCAGCGCTTCTTGACGAGAGCCCGGCGTCATCGTCAGATGGCCAGCGTCTCCCCCATGCACGCGCGGTAGAATTTGCGCGCGCGTTCGAGAAAGCGGAACCTCGCGGCGGCGAATACCCGATAGTTCAACAAGATGGCCACCGTCGCGTGGCTGATTGCAGGTAAGCTTGATCGCCGGTTCATCGGCTTCAAGACCCAACAGTCGCCTATCCGCGAACGCTTCAGGCATGCTGACGAGCTTGCGCAACGACATGAGCAGCCCCCTCCTAACCACTGGCCTCCCAGGATCCCGCTTCTCTGGCTTCGCTGCTGCCGCAGTCTCTCAACCTTAGAGCGGTATAATATATGTCTTTGGACAGAAAATCAAGATTTCCGATGCCTTCGATTGAGTCCAGTAGATGCAGATGTTGCTGCTATCAAAACAATGTCCGTGTTATTGTGCTAGGTTCTCCAAATATGACTTTAATGAGTTGAAGGAATGATTTTATATATAATGTTTAATCAAGCCACCACCAATATTGATATTTTTTGAGGCTGTAATAGTATCTATTTTTGAGTAGCCCACATTGTACTATCACTTTTCTCAAATGTTCTTGTATAGCGAAAGTGAATTTTCTAGCACGTTAAATGCTAAGCGAGATGCCCACATATGAAGTAGACGTTAGTGTCGGGTTTAAGCGCTGACTGGAGCAGCAAGTAGATTGTAACCACAGAAATTGCAGAAATTTATTATAATGATTTATGAGAAAAAAATGATTTTGCCTATCGAAGAGCCAAACGTGGCTGTTGCGGATTATCTTATATACTGTGAAAAAATACCGAATATACAAAATTATTTAAAATTTAGCGAAAATTTTGAGAAAAATAGGCGATATTAAATATTTTTTACTTTAATGATTCGGCAAAGAACTATGGCTGAGCTTTCTGCAATCGCATATCCTAGAGATTTGTTAGCTGTTTGGTAATTTTAGGGGCCAGTGGACGGGGAACGGTCCGTCGCGTGGCTTGCCGATGCCCTCGCGCGCGGCCACCGCTCAAGCCAAGCCAACGTCAACCGCTCTAGGAGGCGGGCGTTGTGGGCAAGCCCAAGGTAGGGAGTCGACGCGGTTGCGCTCGCACTACGCCATTAGTAGGCCACTGGCAAAGCCTCAGTCGGTGCGCCGGGTGATTTCCGTGCGGGACAAGCGCGCGCCGATGATCCGCGTCGTGTTCGCCACCGCCCCGGCGGCGGTGCGGCAATGCGTGGCCGCCAGCAGATGTCGGTTGCAACGCTTGTTGATGCCCCTCCCCAACTCCTGTTAAACGTGTTTAAATAAATTTATGCTCTTATGTGGGTTGCAAGGCGCCACACTCTGAACAGGGGAGGCCTTACAGAGGCCGCTAGAAACGCCATGGCCGATATGGATTGCGAACACCTGCTCAGCTTGGCCTATTGCAGTACGACCCGCGGCCGTACGGCACTGGCGGAGACGATCATGGATCTCTTCTCGGGCACGGAGGGCTCGCTTACCGATCGAGAGCGCGCATTGATGTTCGACATCCTTCACAAGATCATCTTCGATGTCGAAATGGCCGTGCGGCAAGCGCTCAGCGCCAAACTCGCCACGGCGCCCGATGCGCCGCGGGCGCTCATCAGCCTGCTCGCCAATGATCGCGTCGAGGTCGCCTTCGATATTCTCACGAAAAGCCGGGTGCTTCATGACGAAGACCTGATCGAGGTCATTCGCTTCCGCACCCTCGAGCATCAACTTGCCGTGGCGATGCGCTATTCGGTGAGTGAAGAGGTGAGCGCCACTCTCGCTGAAACCGGCAATGAAAGCGTTATCGAGACATTGCTCCGCAACGAGAATGCGCGCATTTCCAAGCGCACCGTCGCGTATATCGTCGAGCAATCCCGGCGCGTCGATACGTTTCAAGAGCCGCTCCTCTGCCGCAAGGAACTGACGCCGGATCTCGCCAAGCGCATGTTCCTCTGGGTTTCCGCGGCGCTGCGAAACCACATCATCAGCCAGTTTCATCTCGACGATGCGAACGTTGACGCGCTGCTCGAACAGGCCGCCATCGAGCAAGGCCAAAACGTCGAAATGGCCGATCCGTGTACCGAGACCGATCGGCTTGCATGCGAGATGGACATGCACCGGATGATCGAGCCCGACTTGCTGGTCAAGGCGATGGCGCAGGGGGAGATCAACCTGTTCGTCGGGATGTTCGCGCGAACGGCGCGCCTGCGCACCCGGCTTGTCAGGCGCATTCTGTTTGAGTCGGGAGGGGAAGGTCTTGCAATCGCCTGCCGAGGCATCGGCCTCGACCGCAAGACGTTTACGCAGATCTTCACCCTGAGTCGCGCGCCGCGAATGCATTCAGCCGACCTCAAGAATGAGATCGACCGGGTCGTGGCCGTTTTCAATCGCTTGTCACAGGCCGAGGCGGAGCGCTTCCTGCATCGCTGGCGCCTGGATCCTGATTTCGCAGCCGCCATTGATGCGCTTGAGGTGGGCGCGATCGATGGTTGACAAGCCTGACACAGGGTCGATTGCGGCCCCGGCCACGCATCTTGGAGAACTCGTCGATCTCCGGCGGCGGCTTGACGATCTGACGCGCCTGGTTTCGGACTGGGTGTGGGAGACCGATGGGCGCTTATGTTTTACGCTGGTCTCCGAGCGTGTCGTCGAGATCCTGGGCTGGCCGCCGCGCATCATTCAAGGGCGGAGCCTTGTCGACCTTTGCGCGTTCTCCGAGCCAGCGGCGTTTCAGTCAAGGGTGGCGGCCCGCTTGGCGTTCCGCAATCTTCCGTGCAACAGCGTGGGCGCCGATGGCGAGCAGCGCCATCTGCTTATCAGCGGAGTTCCGCTTTTCGATCCCCTCAGTGGCGGATTTCGCGGCTACCGCGGAACTGCGCGCGATATCACCCGCAGAGTGTTCATGGAGCAGACCTTGCGTCGGCGTGATGCCGTGCTCCAGGCGGTAGGTTCCGCCGCCAGCGCTCTTCTGACCGCCGCGGATTGGCGTTGCGAAATGCCGCGACTCCTTGCCCTGCTTGGGTCCGCGTCGGCAGCCGACAGCGTTCACGCATATGAATTCGTTGGTGAACGCGGCGACGAAGGCCCTGTCGTGCGTCGTTTCGCCGAAGCCGACCCCTCTTTGCTCAAAAGCGCGCGTTGGGAGGCGGGACTCTCCGATCATAAGGAGCGGGCTATACAACCCTGCGATGATGGGGCCATGGCGCAATGGCAAAACCGTCTCGCAGCGGGGGAGGTGATCATGACCCGCGGCAATCCGCAAGGAGGAGATCAGCCGCCCATGCCGGGGCCACCCGATCCATCCTGCGTGCTCGTGGTTCCGATTTTCGCGGGCGCGAGGTTGTGGGGTTTTCTGCGTTTTGACCGTGGCAAGCGTGGCGATCGGGCTCTTGCATGGCAGGATCCGGAAGTCGAGGCTGTGAAGGCCGCCGCCGGCATCATCGGCAGCGCCGTCCATCGCTATGCCGCCGATCAGGCCATCTCCAAATTGTCCGAGGCCATCGAGCAAAGCCCTGCGTTGGTGATGATGACCGACGCCGCCGGCTTGATCGAATACATGAACCCGCGCTTCGCCGAAGTGACGGGATATGACCCGCAAGACGTTGTCGGAGAAACGCCGCGGATCTTCGACTTCGGTCAGGAAAGAGGACCGGCTTTCTCTCGCGCTTGGGATCAGATTCAAGGCGGCAAGCCATGGCGCGGCGAGGTCTGCAGTCGGAGCAAGGACGGCCGTGAAGTTTGGATCAACCAGACGATTTTTCCGATCAGGTCTTCGCGCGGCGAGATCAGCAATGTGCTTTTTGTCGGCGAGGACATCACGGCGCGTCGCTACTTCGAGCAGCAGCTCAGTCATCAGGCGCGCCACGATCCCCTGACGGATCTGCCCAACCGCCGTTTGTTCTTCGATGAGTTGACGCGCGCCCTGGAGCAAGCCCGGCGGGATAAGCAGACGCTGGCGCTGATGTGCATCGATCTTGATCAATTCCACTTGATCAACAACAGTATCGGTCCGGAAGGAGGCGACGCGATCTTGCGTCAGGTGGCGACGCGCCTTTCAGCCTGGGTCAGCCCCGCGAACATGCTCTCGCGTCTCGCCGGAGACGAGTTCGCGCTATTGTTGAGGGTTCCGGAAGCGCGCTTCGACATCGCGGCCGTTGTTCCGGAGATCATCGCGCAGCTCTCGAAGCCGTTTCGCGTCGGCGAAGACGAAATCTACGTGCATGCGAGCGTCGGCATCGCTCTCTTTCCGAAGGATGGAGAGGACGAGTATTCCCTGCTCAAGCACGCGGACATGGCGATGCTTCGCGCCAAAGAGGTCGGCGGAAACACCTATCAATTTTTCGCGCCGACCATGAATGACGCGGCAAACACGCCAGGGGCTCTGACACAGGATCTGCGTCAAGCGTTGCATCGACAGGAGTTTGAGCTTTTCTATCAGCCAATGGTCCACATCTCCTCCGGTCGAGTGATCGGCGCCGAAGCCCTGTTGCGTTGGCGCCACCCGACGCGGGGGCTGGTGCCGCCTGTCCAGTTCATCGGTCTCGCCGAGCGTGGCGGGCTGATCGAGGCGATCGGGGCCTGGGTGTTGCGGGAAGCTTGCCGGCAGAACAGGGCTTGGCGCGACGACGGGCTGGAGCCGATCCGGATGTCGGTGAACGTCTCGGGGCTGCAACTGCAGCGCGGACGCCTGCTGACGGCGGTCTATGCGGCGCTGTCGGAGGCGAGACTGCCGCCCTCGAGCCTGTGTATCGAGATTACCGAGAGCGCCGTCCTCGCCGATATCGACGAGGCCAAGACCACGCTCGAGCGCCTCAGTCAAATGGGCGTGGCCATCTCCGTCGACGATTTCGGCACGGGTTATGCCTCGCTGACCTACCTGCGGCGCTTGCCGCTATCCGAGCTGAAAATCGATCGGACGTTCATCTGCGACCTCGGCAGCGATTGCGCCGATGACGCCATCGTCGATGCCATCATCGCAATGGCCCATCGCCTTCGTCTTACTGTTGTCGCCGAAGGAGTGGACCAGGAGTCGCAGCTGACGTTTCTGCGTTCGCGGCGCTGCGAGTTGATGCAAGGTTACTATTTCAGCCCGCCTGTACCGGCGGCGGAGTTTGCCGCCATTCTCCGCGACGGCCGCAAGTCTCTCGCGGCGCCGAAACTGCCGGCTCCGCGGGCTGCGAAGGGTTGAATCCCACTCGCTCCGCCAGCAGTCCGCCACCAAGGGATCGGATAGTAAACCAACCGCTTCGGGAAACTCAGCGCCGGCGGACGACGTGAAGCGGGTGGTGCGGCGTCACGGGCAGGCGTGGCCGATTCGGTTCGATGGCGCTGAGCGCCTCCGTTTCATGCATGCCGGCAAGACTGCGGGCCGCAATCCGCTGATACTCCTCGGTGCCCCGGCGCTTCCAGGCGATCTCGTCCTCGGTCAGCCGCCTGCGGATCTTGACCGGAATGCCGGCGGCGAGCGTCTGCGAGGGCACCTCGAAACCGCCAGGCACGAAGGACATCGCGGCGACGAACGACGACTCGCCGATGACGCATCCATCCATCAGCACCGCGTTCATGCCGACAAGGGCATTGCGGCGCACTGTGGCGCCATGGAGAACGGCGCCGTGGCCGATGTGGCCTTCATCTTCGACGATGCATGTCGCGTCGGGAAAGCAGTGCAACAGGCAATGATCCTGAATATTGGCGCCCGCGCCGATGACGATCCGGCCGATATCGCCGCGCAGCGAGGCGCATGGCGCGATGTAGCTGTTGGCGCCGACGACGACATCGCCGATCAGCACAGCCGCAGGATGGACGAAGGCGGTGGGATGAACCACGGGGATCACTCCGTCAATCGCGTAGACTTTGACCACTCTCTTTCTCCCCCGGTTGCGAGCAATCCCGTACGGCGCAGGCTCCGCGGTCAATCCGCGCGATGAACGATGCCTGGCCGCGCTCGTCGGCGGCGTTCCGATCTTCCGACTCGATTCAGCAGATCTTGTTCACGGCGAGTTCGAGGATACCCTCGGCGCCGATCTCCTTCAGTTGCGGAATAAGATCGCGCACAAGCGGGCGGTCGACAACCGACTCCACGGCGAGCCAGTCGCTGTCCGTCAGGTGGGCGACGGTGGGCGCGTGCAGGCTGGGGAGCAGCGCCGTGACCGCCGTGATCCGATCGGCGGGAACGTTCATTTTGAGGACGACCTTGTTGCGCGCCGACAGCGCCGCCATCAGCATGAGGGCGATCTGCTCGATCTTGGCGCGGCGCCATGGGTCTGTCATGGCCGAGCGGTTGGCGATCAATACGGTATGGGTGTGCAAGAGATCGCAAATGATGCGCAGGCCATGAGCGCGAATCGTACTTCCCGTCTCCGTCAATTCGACAGCCGCATCGGCCAAACCTTCGACGACCTTGGCCTCGGTCGCGCCCCACGAAAACTCGACGCGCGCCTCGACGCCGTGCTCGGCGAGGAACCTGCGCGTGTAGCCAACCAGCTCGGTCGCCACTTTCTTGCCTTGCAAGTCGCCGACCGTCTCCACGGAAGAGTTTTGATTGACGACGAGAACCCAGCGCGCCGGCTGGTTGCTTGCTCGCGAGTAGACCAAGTCGCAAACCGTCTCGACATCGGCCTCGGTTTCCAGAACCCAGTCGAGACCGGTAAGGCCCGCGTCCAACGTGCCGCCGGCCACGTAGGGCCCCATTTCCTGCGATCTCACCAGGGCGCAGGCGAGATCCGGATCGTCGATCGAGGGAAAATAGTTCCGCGCGCGCGGGGAAATGATCCACCCGGCGTGGGCGAACAACTCCACCGTCGCGGCTTCAAGACTGCCTTTTGGAATCCCAAGTTTCAAAGTCGGCATGGCGCTTGCGGCGGATAGCGCAATCCTCAAGGCATGGCAAGCGCCACCTCGTCCGCCTTTGCCGCGGGCGCGTTCCTTGCAAAACGGCCTCTCGCCGCATCTTCCCGCACCTTCCTCTCTCGCATGTCACGCTTCTTGCAAGATTACCGCAAGATTGCTGCAAGATTTCACAAGGTGAGGCCACCCGGCCCGGACATCACCATGCGGACAAGATCGGCTTGCCGGCCGGTGCCCGTCTTGCCGAATATCTGCTTCAGGTGTTTGCGCGTGGTCTCATAGGCGACGTCCAGCATCGCCGCGATCTCGTCGAGGCGATAGCCGCGGGCAAGCAACGCGGCGATGCGGGCTTCGGCGCCGGTGAGGCCATAGATCTGGCGAAGACGGGTTTCGTCGATATCGCCGGCATGTTCGGGATCGCCAATGAAAAGAACGGCGGCGGGTTCATCCCAGGCAGTGCTTCCCGTCGCCGATTGAACCGGCGAGATCAGCAAGGAGAGCGGACGCAGTCCCGACGGACGCACCAGCGAGAACGCGGGCAGTCGGCTCGCCCGATTGCGGCCGCGCGGTTTCAAGGCTTCGTTCATCAGGTCGCGAAAACGGACTTTTCGCCCTTCGGTGACCACTTCAAGACCGCTGCGGCCAACGGTGAGCACGTCTCGGCCGGCCATGATATCGCGCGCCACCTTGTTGGCGGCAAGAATCGCGCCGCCAACGCTCACGAGAATTACCCCGATCGGCATCACGTCGAGAGCGTCCAGCGCAACCTGGCGCACCGTCTGGCTGCGTTTCAGCACGTGCCCCGCGCGCAGGCTCCGCTCCAGGTACGGCAGCAGGCGACGCAGCAGCGCCGCCTCCTCGTCCGTAAAGGGCCCCGCCGCCGCAGAGCGAGCAGCCAGGATATAGAGGGCTTGGCTGCCCTGACGTTCGAGGACACCGAAGAGTTGATGCCTGAGATTCTGAGGCGCCAGCCAATGCTCTGCGTATTCTCCCGATACTTGTTCGCTGTCCGGAACGAGTTGCGAGCCGGTCCATACGGCGCCTGAGGTGCGAAAGGCATCCTCACGCTGGAGCCAAGGATTGCCCCGGGCGTACAACTCGCCATAGGAGAAAATGAACTCGACATCGACGCCGACGGCGTGCGTGATCGATCCCGTATGGCCAGCAAAATCATGCGTGACCAAGGCGCAAGCTCCTGCGCTCAGCGTCTCGCGCAGCTTGGTCAAGGCCGTCGGCCAGAAGCGCGTATCCATGCTGGCGCCATAGAAGTCAGAAACCAGATCGACGAGCGCGCCTGCGCCAATTTCCTCTTTGGATTGCATATTACACCACCAGCATGACACTTCAGGTCGAAGAGTAGACTGCAACCTTTAATGGACGTCATAATGCGGTAGTGCTGTTAAAAGAGTATTACGGCGTGAAGTTCTCACGCATTTTTATCGTCATAAAGGGTCGGGCTGGTGTAAGGCGCGCACATTGTATATCATGACGGAATCAGCAACGAACGGCAGTCTTATGATCCTTTTCGATCTCAGTTGCAGCGCCGGCCACCGGTTCGAGGGGTGGTTTCGCAGCAATGAATGCTTCGACGAACAGCAAAGCGCCGGGGCGATTTTGTGCCCGTTATGCGGGAATTCGGAGGTGAGCAAGGCGCCGATGGCGCCGCATGTCATGCGCTCGGCTGACCGGCAGGCGGACGCCGCAAGGACCGCGAGCGCCCCGCATGAGCGGCTCCGCAAGGAGCTGCAGGCATTGCGCAATCACGTCGAGAGCGCCTGCGACTACGTCGGCGGCGATTTTCCGGAAGAAGCGCGGCGCATTTACTACGGCGAGGTCGACGCGCGCAGCATCTACGGCGAGGCGAGCGAGCGTGAAGCCAAGGAACTTGAAAGCGAAGGCATACCGTTTCGCAAAATCCCCTGGCTGCCGCGCCGCAACGATTAGGTTCTTGCGAGGCTGGCGGGCGCGCTATTTGGGTTTCGTCGCGCAAGCAAGGTAATTGACGTCGAGATCGGTCGCCGTGAGGGACCAGCGGTCGGCGAAGGGTTCGTAACGCATCCCGGTTACATCGACGATCTGCAAGCCGCAGCTTCGAAGGCCGGCGGCGAGTTCGGACGGCCGGACGAACTTGCGCCAGTCGTGGGTGCCGGCTGGCACCCAGCGGAGGATGTATTCAGCGCCGATCTTGGCCAACGCAAGGGACTTGAGCGTTCTGCTGATCGTTGCAACGACAAACACCCCGCCGGGACGAAGCAACGCCGCACATGCCGACAAGAACGCGCGCAAGTCGGTGACATGCTCGACCACTTCCATGGTGACGACAGCGTCGAAGGGCGGCTCGCCGGCGCGCAGAAGGTCTTCGGGCAAAGCGCAGCGATAGGTGATCGGAAGACCAGCCTTGCGCGCGTGAGCCTCGGCAATGCGGACTCCCTTCGCATCGGCGTCGATACCCATGACGTCCGCCCCCAATCGCGCCATCGGTTCGGCGACCAATCCGCCCCCGCAGCCGACATCGAGGATGCGCAGACCGTGAAGCGGACGCGGCGCCTGCGAATCGCGCGCGAAATTTCCGGCGATCCTGTCGCGGATATAAGCGATCCGCGTCGGATTGAGGCGATGAAGTGGGCGAAATTCGCCGGAAGGGTCCCACCACGCATCGGCGATCGCCGCAAAGCGCGCAATTTCTTCGGCCGATGCCGTGCCGGCGCTTTCTTTTTTCCCGCTGGTCGTATGGCCCGCGCTTGGTTTTTGGTTGTTATCCATGGTGCTTGTGCACTCCTTTGTTGGGGATCCGCTTGCCTCGTCGGTCGGATGCCAGTATTTATCCGCCGCCTCCTGCTCGCAACAGGCTCCGACAGTATGCGCCTAATCCGACGAAAGCGGCATCCCTTGCTGTTCCGCGATCCGGCGACATGCTGACGGTCGATCCGAGGCGAACGCGGCGGCACAGTCTTCCTTGCGGGAAATCGGTGAATGGCACGGTTGGTTCAGAAGTTCGGGGGAACCTCGGTCGGCGACCCACAGCGCATTCGCGCTGTGGCGGAGCGTGTCAAGGGCGCTTACGATTCGGGTCATGAGGTCGCGGTGGTCGTATCCGCCATGGCGGGAGCCACCGATCGGTTATGCGAACAGGCCGCCGCTTTCGGCGGTCCCGCCGATGCCTCGGAATACGATGTCGTCGTCGCCACGGGGGAGCAGGTCAGCACGGGCCTGCTTGCCATGGCGCTGCATGATCTTGGCGTTCCGGCCCGCTCTTGGCAGGGGTGGCAGATTCCCGTCCGAACCGACGGCGTTCACGGCAAGGCGCGGATCGCCGCGATCGATACCGCCGGACTGGAAAGCTGTTTCGCCCGGCGGGAGGTGCCGGTGGTCGCCGGTTTTCAAGGGTTGGCGCCGGATCATCGAATCACGACCCTGGGCCGCGGAGGATCGGACACCAGCGCCGTGGCGTTGGCGGCGGCCTTGCGTGCCGATCGCTGCGATATTTTTACCGATGTCGACGGGGTTTATACGTGCGATCCGCGCATCGTTGCCAGGGCGCGGAAGCTGGCTACAATCACCTTCGAGGAAATGCTGGAAATGGCCTCGCTCGGCGCGAAGGTGTTGCAGACGCGCGCCGTCGAACTGGCGATGAAGGAGCGGGTGCGGGTCCAAGTCCTCTCAAGCTTTACCGATACGCCGGGAACGCTGGTCGTGGGAGAAGACGAAGTGCTGGAACAGGAACTTGTCAGCGGTGTCACCTATAGTCGCGACGAAGCCAAGATCACGTTGCTTCGCGTTCCCGACCGGCCAGGAGTTGCGGCCGGTATTTTCGGCCCGCTCGCCGATGCCAGCATCAACGTCGATATGATCGTGCAGAACGTGGCGGCGGACGGCGCCACCACCGATCTGACGTTCACTGTGCGTGAAGCCGATCTTCAGCGTGCCGTGGGCGTTCTCGAGGCCAATCGCGGCGATATCGGTTATGTTGACGTAAGGGCGGATCCGGGCGTGGCGAAGGTATCGATCGTCGGCGTTGGCATGCGCAGCCACGCCGGCGTCGCGCAACGGATGTTCCGGACGCTTGCCGACAAGGGCATCAATATCCAGGTCATCTCGACATCGGAAATCAAGGTGAGCGTCTTGATTGACGAAATTTACACCGAGCTGGCGCTTCGCGCGCTCCATACCGCCTATGGGCTTGATGTCTCCTGACGTTGCTTCTCCGCTTGATGCCGCCCAGCGCCTGAACTGGCTGTGGCGGCGCGGCCAAGAGTGTCTTGGCGCCCGGTACGCCATCATGGGCGGCGCGATGTCTTGGGTCTCGGAGCATAATCTCGTCGCCGCGATCTCGAACGCCGGTGGTTTCGGCGTCATCGCGTGTGGTTCGATGACGCCGGACCTTCTCGTGCGCGAAATCATTGCGACTCGCGCTTTGACCGACAAGCCGTTCGGCGTCAACCTCATCACCATGCATCCGGATCTCGATCGGTTGATCGCGGCCTGCCTCGAGCAGCGCGTCGGCCATATCGTTCTTGCCGGCGGCGTTCCTCCGACCGGTGCAATCAAGCGGATCAAGGACGGCGGCGCCAAGGTTCTTTGCTTTGCTCCCGCGGTTGGGCTGGCAAAGCGGCTGATCCGCAACGGGGTCGATGCCCTGATCATCGAAGGCGCCGAGGCCGGCGGGCATGTTGGCCCGGTGTCGACCGGCGTGCTGGCCCAGGAAATCTTGCCGCACGTGAAGGATGTTCCGGTCTTTGCCGCCGGCGGGATCGGCCGCGGCGAAGCAATTGTTTCGTATCTGGAAATGGGCGCATCCGGTTGCCAACTCGGCACCCGCTTCGTGTGCGCCCGCGAGTCGATCGCGCACGCGGCGTTCAAGAAGGTTATTATCAAGGCCAGCGCTCGGGACGCCGTCACGTCGGTCCAGCTTGATCCCGATCTTCCGGTGATTCCGGTTCGCGCCCTGACCAACAACGGCACGCGGCGGTTCATTGACGCGCAGCGGTGCATCGCCGCGCGGTTTCGGGGCGGCGAGTTGACGCTTGATCAGGCGCAGTTGGAGATCGAGCTGTTTTGGGCGGGCGCGTTGCGGCGCGCCGTCATTGACGGCGATGTGGAGAACGGCTCGCTGATGGCGGGGCAAAGCGTCGGCATGGTCACGAAGGAACAGACAACCGCCGAGATCGTGGCGGAACTGGTGGATCAGGCGCTTCAGGCGCTGGCCGCTCGTCATCGATGGGAATCGTGCTGAAGAGCATGCACTATCGCCACACTTTCCTGGCTTTCCGCCAGTTGCTGGCCCGGCTTCGCGATGTGATGGCCGGCAATGGAGATCCGCAGAGCCGGCTGTCTCGCATTGTCGCGATCATCGCCGAGACGATGGGCGCGGAAGTCTGCTCGGCGTATGTGCGCCGGGCCGGCGAGGTTCTCGAACTTTTCGCCACGCGCGGCTTGAACGAGAGCGCGATTCACGTCACCCGGCTACGCTTCGGCGAAGGGCTGATCGGCGAGATCGCCGCCAGCGGCCGGCCGCTGGCCCTTGCCGACGCCCAGCGTCATCCAAGCTTCGTCTACCGGCCGGAAACCGGCGAAGAGATTTACCAGTCGTTCATGGGCGTGCCGATCGTGAGCGGCGGTCGCGTCGTCGGTGTCCTTGCCGTCCAGAATGTGGATCGGCGCCAGTATACCGATGAAGAGATCGAGGTTCTGCAAACGGTGGCCATGGTTCTGGCCGAACTGGTGGCGAGCGGCGAACTGGTCAATCGTCAGGAACTCTCGCCGACGGAAGGGATCGCGGTAACGCCGCTGCGCTTGGAAGGAATCAGCCTGAACGGCGGTCTTGGCCTCGGCGTGGCGGTGCTGCACCGCCGCTGGATCACGGTGCGCAAGTTCGTCGCCGACGACATCGCCGCCGAACACGAGCGCCTGCGCGCGGCGATCTCCGAGATGCACGGCTCCCTGGACGGCATTCTCGATGATCCGGACAAGCCTCTCGCCCGCGATTATCGCGACATCATTGAGACATACCGCATGATCGCCGCCGATACGGGCTGGCTCAGCCGCATCGGGGAGGCGATCAACACCGGATTGACCGCCGAAGCGGCGGTGCAGAAGGTCGCCAACGATATCCGCGCGCGGATGAGCCAGATCGCCGACCCCTACATCAGGGAACGGGTCGACGATCTCGAAGACTTGGCGAACCGGCTCCTGCAGCATCTTCTGGGGCCCGACGATGCGGCGATTGACCTGCCCGCCGAAACCGACATCGTTCTTGTCGCCCGCAATCTGGGCCCGTCGGAACTCTTGAACTATGAACGGAGCCGCTTGCGCGGGCTCGTTCTGGAAGAGGGGACATCCACATCCCACGTCTGTATTGTTGCAAGAGCTCTCGATATTCCCGTGGTTGGGCAGGCGCGCGACGCCCTTAGCCGCATCGAGAACGGCGATTACCTCATTGTCGATGCCGACCACGGTCAGGCGTTCGTGCGGCCCGGCGATCACATTCGGCAGGCGTTTTCCGCCAACCTGCAGGCGCGGAACAAAAGAAAGGCTTCCTATGCCGCCGATCGAGATGTTCCGGCGGTCACGCGCGATGGCGTTGTCGTCAGCATCAGCATGAATGCCGGGCTTCTGGTCGATATGCCGCATCTTGCCGCTTTCGGCGCCGACGGCGTCGGTCTCTATCGCACCGAGGTGCCATTCCTCGTCCGACCCGACTTGCCGGATGTCGACACGCAGCAGACGCTCTACCGCCGGGTGTTCGACTACGCCGGCGGCAAGCCCGTTGTCTTTCGCACGCTCGACATTGGCGGCGACAAGGTTCTGCCGTCACAGGAAAACATCCGCGAGGAAAACCCGGCGATGGGCTGGCGCGCCATACGGATTGCGTTGGATCGTCCGGCGATCCTGCGTCAGCAGTTGCGGGCCATGATCCGCGCCGCCGACGGGCGCGAGCTGGCGGTCATGTTCCCGATGATCGCCGATGTCTCGGAGTTCCGCTACGCCCATGACCTGCTTGAGCAGGAACTGGAGCGCGAACGGTTCCATGGCGGCACCATGCCGGCCGCCCTCCGCGTCGGCGCGATGCTCGAGGTTCCCTCTTTGATCCTGCAACTCGACGCGCTGCTGGAACAGGTCGATTTTCTTTCGGTTGGGACCAACGACCTGATGCAGTTTCTTTTCGCCGCCGATCGGGGCAACGCTCGGGTGGCCGGCCGCTACGATGTTCTCTCGCCGGTTTTCCTGCGTTTTCTTGCCGACATCGTCCGCCGCTGCCGCTGTGCGGGCGTGCCGGTGAGCCTGTGCGGGGAAATGGCGGGCGAGCCCCTGGAAGCGATGGCGTTGATTGGCGTCGGCTACCGTTCCTTGTCGTTGCCGCCATTCGCGGTGGGGCCGGTTAAGACAATGATCCGGAGCATCACCGTTTCGGCGCTGGAAGACTATATCGCGGCTGTCTTGACCAGCGGTGAATCCAGTGTCCGATGCAAGCTTCGCGCTTTTGCCCACGACCATGGGATCATCCTGTGATTCGGGTGTTTCTTTCGTTCGCGCGCCGCATCTCCGTCAGCGGCGCGGTCAGCCGTCCGTGATCCGGCATGGCCGTTATCGGCGTCCGGTCACGACCGCGAACCCAGCCTCCCCACCGCTTCATCATGAAGCGGCGGCGCCGCCGCGTCGTTTGTTCGGCTCGGCGTCGGAATGCCGGTCATTGTGGTGTTGAAGGCGGGCGGCCCATGGAAGCTCGATGGGGTAAATCGTCTAAGGATGCGCGCGATGGATGGCGAAAGCTGCCGTGATCAACGTCCGCCAGGTGTCGGCGCGCTTTTGCGGACCTGCCGCCTGCGCGCCGGAGTGAGTCTGTCCGAAGCCGCGGAAACGCTCAATATCCGCCGCCCCTATCTTCAAGCCATCGAGGAAGGGCGGTATCGCGACTTGCCCGGACCGACATATGCGCTCGGCTTCGTCCGTGGCTATGCCGAGTACCTTGGCCTCGACGGCAACGAGATCGCTCGTCGCTACCGCGCCGAGATTTCGGGAAGCGAAGGGATCGGAACGAGAAGGGCTCGGGGGCGGGGAATTACGGAGTTGAATTTTTCGGTTCCCGCGTCCGAGGCGGCCTTGCCCAATGGCAGCATTCTGCTCGTCGGGGCGATGATCGCTCTCATCGCCTATAGCGGCTGGTATGTCCTCACCGCCGGCGAGCGATGGGTGCCGGAGCGCATCGCGCCTCTGCCCGAGCGGCTCGCCGCGCTGTTGCTGGAAGCGTCGTCGCCCGAGACTCCAATGGCGACCTTGGAGATTCCGCCCGTGGCGCAACCGGAACCTGAGATTACCGTGTCGGCGGACACCGGGGCGACGGAGGCGGCGTCGGCGGAACCGGTGACGGGGGACGCGGCGCCCGATGAAGCCGAGCCGTCCCTCGCGTCTGGCCGGCCCGTCGCCGGTCCCGTTGCATCCCCCGATCAGCCGCGCATTCGGTTGGAAGCCGCGGAGCAGACCTGGGTCGAGATCCGCGATGACTCCAACAGCCGCGTGCTGAGCCGGTTGATGGCGCCGGGCGAAACCATCGATGTTCCCGATCGGCCGGGGCTCCGATTGACCGTCGGCAATGCCGGAGGGCTGGAGATCAAGCTAGACGGCGAGCCGCTGCCGCCCCTTGGCGGTCCGGGCGCCGTGCGGCGCAACGTGCCTCTCGAAGCGGAATGGTTGCGGAATTCGATCGCCAGCGCCAATTGACGAATGTCCCGGAGCTTGGGTCGGCGGGCGCAGGCGGTCCGCGGCCGCCGCTGATAAGAAGCGAATTAGCGTTGACCGGCCTTTTGCAGATGCGGCAAGTATGAACGCCGCAAGGATGCGGCGGTTGCGAGCAGGATAATCATGATCTCGAAGATGCCCATATCGCGGCGCGAAAGCGTGCCGGTCGCCATCGGTGGAGTCGTCGTCGGCGGCGGCCAGCCGATCGTCGTGCAGTCAATGACCAATACCGATACCGCCGACATTGCCGCAACCGTGAACCAGGTGAAGGCCTTGGCCGAGGCGGGATCGGAGCTGGTGCGGCTTACCGTGGATCGTGAAGAGGCCGCCGCCGCGGTTCCCCATATTCGCGACAAACTGGACGCCCTTGGGGTGACGGCGCCCTTGGTCGGCGATTTCCACTACATCGGCCATCGGTTGCTGACCCGCCATCCCGCTTGTGCCGAAGCCTTGGCGAAGTACCGCATCAATCCCGGAAACGTCGGTTACCGTGAAAAACGCGATCGGCAATTTACGACAATGATCGAGGTCGCCCTCAAGCATGATCGGCCGGTGCGGATTGGCGTCAACTGGGGCAGTCTGGATCAGGATCTGCTCGCCCGCCTGATGGATGAGAACGCCCAGCTGGCGACGCCGAAGGCGGCTGGCGAGGTCACCGAGGAAGCGATGGTGCGTTCGGCGATCGA
Source organism: uncultured Rhodospirillaceae bacterium (assembly GCA_964603915.1). Taxonomy (GTDB): domain Bacteria; phylum Pseudomonadota; class Alphaproteobacteria; order Rhodospirillales; family Defluviicoccaceae; genus REEP01. The sequence continues at coordinate 9,918 of CAZRWU010000021.1, read as the reverse complement.
TAGCGCCCTCAGGGCGGAGGAAATCGGCTTGCCGCGCAACCGCATCATCCTGTCTTGCAAGGTCAGCGACGTGCAAAGCCTGATCGCCGTGTACCGCCGGCTTGGGGCGCGCTGCGAGCACGCCTTGCATCTTGGACTGACCGAAGCGGGGATGGGAAGCAAGGGTATCGTGGCGTCGACGGCCGCTCTCGCGGTTTTGCTCCAGGAAGGGATCGGCGATACGATCCGGGTGTCGTTGACGCCCCAGCCGGGCGGCGATCGAACCGAGGAGGTGATCGTCTCCCAGCAGATCCTTCAGGTCATGGGGTTGCGCTCGTTCATCCCGCTGGTCACCGCCTGTCCTGGATGCGGACGAACCACCAGCACCGTTTTTCAGGAACTGGCCGGTCAGATTCAGGATTATATCCGAGCGCGCATGCCGATCTGGCGGCAGCGGCACGTCGGCGTCGAGACCATGAACGTCGCGGTGATGGGCTGCATCGTGAATGGTCCGGGCGAGAGCAAGCATGCGGATATCGGAATCAGTCTGCCGGGAACCGGCGAGGAGCCGGCGGCCCCCGTGTTCATCGATGGCCGCAAGGCGATGACGTTGCGCGGCCCGCGGATTGCCGACGAATTCAAGGCAATTGTCGAAACATACGTCGCTTCGCGTTATGCGCCGCAGGCCGTGGCGGGCGGCGAGGAGAACGATCACCCCGCGACCGTTGCCTCTGCCGCCGTGCCTTCGTGAAGCGGAGGCCGCCGATGTCCTCGCTGCAGCCGGTTCGCGGCACCCGCGATCTTCTTCCCGCGGAGAGCCGGTGTCATCGCCGCATCGAACAGGCGGCGTACGAGGTCGCCGTTCGCTATGGCTATGGGGAGATCGTCACCCCGATTTTCGAGTTCACCGAGGTCTTCGCCCGCTCCCTCGGCGATACCTCGGATATTGTCAGCAAGGAAATGTATACCTTCGAGGACCGTGGCGGCAGCAGCATCACGCTCCGTCCGGAAAACACGGCTGGCGTGGTGCGCGCCTTCATTTCGAACAAGCTGACGCAGCAGACGCCGCTCAAGCTGTTCTATCGCGGCCCGATGTTTCGCTACGAGCGACCCCAGAAGGGCCGCTTGCGACAGTTCCATCAGGTCGGCGTCGAATTGCTCGGCGTCGCCGAACCCCTGGCCGATGTCGAGGTCATCGCTCTCGGCGCGGCGTTCCTTGGCGATCTCGGTCTCGGCGACGACGTTGCGCTTGAAATCAATAGCCTGGGCGACAGCGAGAGCCGTCAGCGCTACCGGGCCGTTCTTGTCGACTATCTGATCGCCCGCAAGGACCGGCTGTCGCCGGAGAGCATCGCGCGCCTCGACCGCAATCCTCTGCGCGTTCTCGATTCCAAGGACGCAGGTGATCGCGCGGTGATTGAAGAGGCGCCCCTGATCACCGCCAGCCTCAGCGACGGCGCGCGGGCCTTCTTCGATGCGGTGATCGCCGGTCTCGAGGCCGCCGGCGTGACCTACACTTTGAATCCCCGGCTGGTGCGGGGACTTGACTATTACTGCCATACCGCCTTCGAGTTCACGACCAACGCCCTGGGCGCGCAGAACGCCGTTCTCGCCGGGGGGCGCTATGATGGGCTGGTCGCCCAGCTCGGTGGCCCTCCGACACCCGGGATCGGCTGGGCGGCCGGAATCGAACGGCTCGCGATGCTGCTCGGCGATGTCGACGAGGAACGCGCGGTCATCGCCGTCATTCCTGTTGAACCGGCCCAGAATCTTGCGGCTTTGACGCTCGCCGAGAGACTGCGGGCGGCGGGATTCGTCATCGATCTCGGCTATTCCGGGGGAATGGCCAGGCGCATGAAGCGGGCCAATAAGATCAACGCGCGCGCGGCGCTGATCGTTGGCGAAGCGGAACTGGCGCGCGCGGTCGCGACTGTCCGCGACATGGCGACCGGCGTCCAGGAGGAGGTTGCGGTCGATCAACTGGCGGATCATCTCGCCCGATACCGGTAGCGGTTGAGATGGCGGCACGCGGCGAGGGCCTGTTGCCGGCGCTGGTGGTGGTCGGCGCAAGTCACAAGTCAAGCTCGCTTGCGATGCGGGATCGTTTGTTCGTCGTGGAGGAGGCGGTGCCGGACGTTCTGAACGCGTTGCGCACGGCGGGGTTCGACCAGGCGCTCGTCTTCAGCACCTGCGATCGCACCGAAGTCGCCGCCTTGCATCGCAATCCCGAGGCGGCGGCGCACCGCATCGCCGCGGTGCTGGCGGAACACGCCGGGGCGCCGGTCGCCGACATCGCGCCGGAGCTCTATACGTTCACCGGAAAGGAAGCCGTCCGTCATATTTTTCGAGTCACCGCGTCGCTGGACAGCCTGATCATCGGCGAGCCGCATATCCAGGGGCAGGTCAAGGCCGGTCATCGGGCGGCGCAGCGCGCGGCGATGACCGGCAGCGAACTCGAGGCGGTGCTCCAGGGCGCCTACGCCGTCGCCAAGCGGGTCCGCATCGAGACAGGCATTACCCAGCGCGCGGTGTCGATCGCGTCGGCGGCGGTGGAGACGGCGCGCAGACTGCATGGCGATCTTGACGATTGCAACGGCTTGTTGCTCGGCAGCGGGGAAATGGGGGAGTTGATCGCCGGAGCCTTGAGGGAGAGAGGACTTGGCCATCTCGTCGTTACGCATCCCTATTGGACCCGCGCCGAGACCGTGGCGCGGGCCCTTGGCTGTCATGCGAGCCACTACGAGACTCTTGCTCACGAACTGGCGCATGCCGATATTGTCGTAGCGGCGCTTGGCTCGCGGGAGGTTGTGCTGAGCGCGGACATGCTCGGTGCGGCTTTGCGTCAGCGTCGGCAGCGGCCTATTTTTGTCGTGGATGCTACGCTTCCGGGCGATGTCGATCCCGCGGCCGATCGTCTTGACGGCGTGTTTCGCTATACTCTCAATGATCTTGAGCAGATTGCGATGGAGGGCCGCGCCTATCGCGAAACGCAGTTGTGCGCGGCACAGCGCATTGTCGACGAAGGGGTGGAGCGTTTCGTGCGCGAGTGGTCGTCTCGCGCCGCGGGGCCTGTGCTGGCCGCCTTGCATCGTCATTTCGAAGCGGCGCGGGAGAATGCCCTGCGTGACGCCGGTGGCGATGCGGAAAGGGCGACTCAGCTCTTGATCAATCGGCTCCTGCATCATCCATCCGCGACTTTGCGCGCGCTCGCGAGCCGGACCGAGGAAAGTCGCAGCGAGCTTGAGGCCGCGGAGGAGGCTTTGCGGCGGCTTTTCGGGCTCGGCGGCGGGGCCACGGAGGAAGATGAATGAGTTTGGAAGAAAAGCTGGCCAAGGTATCGTCGCGTTTCGATGAATTGGGCGCGGTGCTGGCGCGGGCGGACACGGCCTCGTCCGAAGAATTTGTTCGACTCTCCAAGGAATATGCTGAACTCACTCCGGTGGTTCAGGCAATCGATGTGCTGGATAAGGCGCGCGCGGAGTGGAGCGATCTCGAAGCGTTGGCGGAGGATCCCGAAGCCGATCCAGAGGTCGTGAAAATGGCCGAGGAAGAACTCCAGGAGCTGCGTCGACGGTTGCCGACGCTCGAGCGCCAGGTTCAACTCCTGCTGTTGCCCAAGGACGAGGCTGACGAGAAAAACGCCATTTTGGAGATTCGCGCGGGCACCGGCGGGGAAGAGGCGGCGCTGTTCGCGGCCGACCTCTTTCGCATGTACCAGCGTTACGCCGAGCGTCAGAAATGGAAATTCGAGCTGATGGAGGTGCATGAAACGGGAATCGGCGGGTTCAAGGAGGCGACGGTCTCGATTTCCGGGCGGAACGTGTTCTCGCGGCTGAAGTTCGAATCGGGGGTGCATCGGGTGCAGCGGGTGCCGGAAACGGAGGCGGGAGGCCGCATCCATACCTCCGCAGCAACCATCGCGGTGCTCCCCGAGGCCGAGGATGTCGACATCGACATCGATGAAAAGGATCTGCGTATCGACGTCTATCGCTCGAGCGGGCCTGGCGGGCAGTCGGTGAACACCACCGACAGCGCGGTGCGGATCACGCACCTGCCGACGGGCATTGTCGTGACCCAGCAGGACGAAAAGTCGCAGCACAAGAACCGGGCCAAGGCGATGAAGATTATGAGGGCGCGTCTTTACGAGGCAGAGCGGACTCGCGCCATGGCCGAGCGGGCGGCGACGCGCAAAAGCCAGGTCGGCAGCGGTGATCGGTCCGAGCGCATCCGCACGTACAATTTTCCGCAAGGCCGGGTCACCGACCATCGCATCAACCTCACGCTTTACAAGCTCGATCGCGTCCTCGAGGGGGAACTGGATGAGATCGTCGATGCGCTGGTGGCCGACTATGAAGCCGCGCAACTGGCTGAACTCCAGTGAGCGGTGAGCCGGGCGCCGCGTCGCCTTCGGCGGCGTCAACACGAGCGTCGATCGCCAGCGAACTGCGTTGGGCGGCCGCGGCGCTTGCGGCGGCCGGCATCGAGAACGCGCGTCTTGAGGCGCGGGTTTTGCTCCGGCATGCGCTTGGAGTCGGCATGGAAACCCTGATCGGACATCCCGAGAGAACGGTCGAACAACACGATCAAGCGATGATGCGCGCGCTGGTGACGCGGCGGCTGGCGCGCGAGCCCCTCGCCTATATTGTCGGGACCCGGGAGTTTTGGAGCCTTCCGTTTCAGGTAACTCCGGACACGCTCGTGCCGCGACCTGAGTCCGAAACCCTGATTGAAGCCGCCCTTGCGCGCATCGCCGACCGGCGTCGTCCGCTGCGGATTGTCGACCTTGGCACGGGAAGTGGGTGTCTTCTTCTTACCCTGCTGTCTGAATTGCCGGCGGCGTGGGGTTTGGGAATCGATCTCTCGGCGGCCGCCCTTGCTGTCGCCCAAGACAACGCCGGTATACTCGGGCTTGCCGGCCGCGCCGCGTGGATGCGCGGGAATTGGGGCGACGCGATTGGCGTCGGCTTTGATCTGATCGTCGCGAATCCTCCGTACATCGCCGAGAGTGAACTTCCATGCTTGGCGCCGGAAGTGGCGCAGTTTGAACCACGGCTGGCATTGAACGGCGGAAGGGACGGTCTCGATTCCTTGCGCGCGATCGTACCGGCTCTACATCACCTAGGGAGTCCGGATTCGCTTTTCGTCGTTGAAATCGGCGCCGGTCAAGCTGCGGCGGCGGCGGCGCTGTTACGCGACTTTGGATTGCAAAACATTGAAACCATTGACGATCTTGCGGGTATCCCGCGATGCCTCGCGGCGCGTCCCAATCATGATGAAAAAAAAGCTTGGAAACCATATAGTTCCCGACTACTGTTTGAGACGTCGCAAGGCCGTCAAGCCTTGCCACCGATGGGTGCGTCGAATGGCACCAACAAACCAGCCGATATCCCCTATGCTAACGGCTATCCGCAGGTCGGCTCGGAAGGATTACGGGTCAGTAATGCCGCGGAGTTCTTGTCGAACGGGGGAATGTTCGCAGCCAAAACTTTAGGGATGCGATGAAACACAGTCCCAATTCAAGACGGCTACGCAGCCGTAGCAACGGCAAGAGAAGTTCCGGATCGCGGAATCAAACCTATGAAAGCAACGGCCCCGAGGTTAAGGTTCGGGGTACGGCCCAGCAGGTGCTTGAAAAGTATCTGGCGCTGGGACGCGATGCTTATTCTTCAGGGGACCCTATTGCCGCCGAAGGATTTTTCCAGCATGCCGAGCATTACCATCGGGTTCTGAACGCCGATGGATACGGTGGCGAGCGCGCAGGGGATCGTCAGCGCCCGCCGGCGAACGGGGGTTCCGGGGAGTTTCCTGCCGAGGACGCGGAAGCGGCGTCGAGCCCGGCTTCCGGCGAAGAAGCGGAATCGGAGATCGTTTCCTACTAGCTCGTGCGGTCCGCGACGACCACGGCATCGTCGACAGCGATCTGTCCTGCGGCGATGACACGGGCGTAGACGCCGCAGTTCGAACGGCCGAAGCCTTGTTGCAAGGCTATGGGAATGTTCATGTCGCGAACGCCGCGTCGGGGGTCGACGTTGGCAACGGCGCAACATTCGATGCTTTCGGTTACCGTGAGCCGAGCCTCGCCGATCGTGAGGTCGGCTCCCAGCCACTGCGTTTCCGACCACGGTGGCGCGCCGTCGATGTAGACGTTGGCGCGAAAACGCAGCGGATCGACAGCCGCGCCGACGACACGCTCAAGATCGCGCACGGATGCCAGGTTGATCAGCGATAGCAGCGGCTCGCTGTGATCGGAGAACATCGCTCCCTCTTCGGCGGCCACCAGCTTTGGCCTTCCGCCGATTTCCTCGCCGAGATAGGCAAAGAAGAATTCCTCGACCATGCTGCGCCCGATCGGCGTCGTCAGCTTGGCCTGCATCACCCGTCGGCCGTTTCGGCAAATCGTCAAGGCGCCGTCCGCCTCCCGGTACGATGTCGCCAGCGCGGCAAGGCGCTCATCGCGCATCGGCGTCAGAAAGCTGGTCGGAGGTTGCCAGTGGGCGTCGCCGCTCTCAAAAAGGGTGCCGGCGCGGGCCAGCGCGAAGCGGCGGTCACCGCGAATCCCTTGATTCACAGCAAGCTCCGTGCGATCCAAGGACTCGCTGCTCAGTCCTTTGACGGGGTAGCGATAGATACGGGCTACGGTTGCTGGCATGGCAAGCGCAGCATGTTCGCATCCGCAAGCGGCTGTCAACAATCCTGCCGGCGTCGTTTCGTGCGGATCTTCAGGATAAGACTTTATAAGACTTTGCGCCGGGTTTTGATGTGGCAAACGAACGCGATCTTCCCCCGCGACCGGTGATCGGGACAAAGCGGGCCGGCTACTCTTCGAGCGGCATTTTGCCCTCTCAAGAAATCCGCGATCTGCTGCGCAGCGGCGACGTTCACGCCGCGTGCGAAGTTGGGGAAGACCAGGTTCAACCCGCGAGTCTTGATCTGCGCCTTGGCGACGTCGCCTTTCGCGTACGAGCGAGCTTTCTTCCAGGGGCCGGCTCGACCGTTATGGAGCGCATCCGCGACTTCGGCATGCATCAGATGACCCTCGCGGACGGCGCCGTCCTCGAGCGGGGCTGCGTTTACATCATTCCCTTGATGGAAAGCCTGAAGCTGCGCGGCCGCATATCGGGGCTTGCCAACCCGAAGAGCTCGGTGGGCCGTCTCGATATCTTTACCCGGCTGATCACGGATGGCGCGGCATTGTTCGACTATGTTCCTGTGGGATACAGAGGACCGCTGTACGTCGAAGTCGCTCCGCGCACGTTCAGCGTGGTCGTTCATTCCGGCACCCGGCTCAATCAGCTTCGTCTCCAGCGCGGCAATCCGTCGGCGACCGACACTTCGCTGCGACGGCTGCACAAGTCCGTGCGTCTTGTCGATACCGAACCAGGCAAGGAAGATATCGATCGCGGCCTCGCGGTCACGGTCGATCTCGCGATGGATTCGGCGATGGAAGCGGCAAGGAGGAGCATCGGTTACCGGGCGCGCCGCCACACCGATCTTATCGATCTGAGCAAGGTCGACCACTATGATCCGAGCGAATACTGGGAGCCGCTTCGCGCCGAGGCCGACGGCACCATCATTCTCAATCCCGGAGACTTCTATATCTTGGCATCGAAAGAAGCGGTAACGGTGCCGCCCGATCACGCTGCGGAAATGCGCGCCTATGACACGCAAGTCGGCGAGTTTCGCGTCCATTATGCCGGCTTCTTCGATCCCGGCTTCGGGTATGCCGGTTGCGGCGGCGCTGGCTCCCGCGCCGTCCTGGAGATCCGCTCGTTCGAGGTGCCCTTCGTGCTTCGCGATGGGCAGTTGGTCGGGCGCCTCGTCTACGAGCGGCTCGCAGGCGTTCCGGACAAGCTCTATGGCCCGACCATCGGCTCCTCCTACCAGCGCCAGGGGTTGACCCTGGCCAAGCAGTTCAAGCGGCCATCATAACGAATGAACAGCTTGGCCTATTCCTGTTGCGCCGGGTTCATGCCTGCGGCCGCGGGAGCCTGAACTTGGCCATGAGCGCCATGCCCATGACCGTGCTGGGGCGCATCGCCGTCGGCATGATCGCGACCCGGCTCCATGGCGCCGGGCTCAAGCACCGCGACGTCAACCGTGGTGGTCCCGGCCTCGGCGAAGGTCAGCGTGAGCGGAAAGGCTTCGCCCATCTGCAATGGCGCGTTGAGGCCGATGAGCATGACGTGGTGTCCTCCGGGCTGGAGTTCGACGGTTTCCCCGGGGGGAAGATCGATGCTGTCGATCTGACGCATGCGCATGATGTCGCCTTCGACAATGTGGGTATGCAGTTCGGTTTTCGTCGCAACCGGACTTGACGCTTCGACCAGGCGGTCGGCGGCGTCTCCCGTATTGGCGAGGGTCATGTAGGCCGCGCCAACCGTCGCCATGCCGGCGCTCGCGCGCGCCCAGGGACCGGTGATGCGGATCGCGCCGACAGTGGTTTCAGAGGTTCCGTCGGCCGCCAAGGGATGGCCGACGGAACCGAAAGACAGCGTCATGGCGAATGCAGTGGCGGCGATTAAAACCCTTGATGACGGCATAGTTCGGGACCCTCTTGCTGAAGACGGAAAGCGCGCGATTGTAGGAGGGAGAACGGACGGAAAGCCAGCGTGGAAAAGATGAGCAGCGTCGCCAAGAGGCAGCCTCGGATCGCGTTGACCGGCAGCGCCGGTGTCGGCAAGACCACTCTCGGCGTTCGTCTCGCCGAAACCTTCGCCGTGCCGTTCATTGCCGAGGGCATGAGATCGCGGATCGAGGCCGGCCTTGATCTGCATGCGCTCGATCGCGACGGCCGCCGCGGCCTGTTGCTGGAGTTGTTCGAGCAAATGCTCGCCGATACGCGCGCCGCGGCTGATGGATTCGTCTCCGATCGCTGCTGCGTCGATTTTGCCGCCTTTTGGCTTTACTATGGCTTCGGCTTCGATGAAGACGCGACGCGCCGTGTCGTATCGCGCGCCACGGCGGCGCTTGCCGGGTACGATCTGATCGTGGTTCTGCCATGGGGCGCGCTTCCCCTCGTCGGCGATGGCGTGCGCAGCGCCAATCCCTGGCTTCAGCTGCATTATCAGGTTCTTCTCGAAGGTCTTCTCGATCGATGGACGCCTGCGCAACAGCTTGTGCGGCTGCCCCTCAATGTTCTTGACGTCGAAGCGCGCGTGCGATGGATCCGCCGCCACCTGGGAATCGTCATGCCTTGATGTCGGGAGGGAAAGAAGATCCCTTCTTGTCGAGAGCGCCGAGCCAGTTTCGAACTTGCATGAATTCCGGATGCGTGTGCAGCATCTGCCGCAACGCGATCTGTTTGGCGATCCGCGCCGTGGGCGATGGGTGGTCGGGGAATTGATGCGGCTCCATGCCTGCGGCGACGGCGGAAGCGACAAGCAGCTTTTCCTCCATGTAGCCAAGCGGCGCGTACCGCTCCAGCAGTTCCTGGAAGGCTGCGTGCCGAGCCCTGTCGAATGCGCGTGGGCGCCCGTTCCGGTCCGCCAGCGGATTGCCTGGATAAAGATCGAGCGCCGACAGCCAACCCTGGGGTATCACGGTGTCGGCGACCGACTGCTCGCCGCGATGAGCGGCCTGTTTCGAATTCAAGGCGGGAAGCAGGTGCGTGTGCGGTCCGATCGGAGTGGGCTTCCGCCGCCGGTGCGAGCCGATGTGCTGAAAGACCTCGATTCTTCCCAACCGCGACATGCAGACCCGATTTGGACTGACCCGCTTGATTGCCTCCAGCTGAGGATTCGGGCCCGAAAGGATGGGCGCGCCAAGGCCCTCGCGCAGCAAATCGATGAGGGTGCGGCTGTCGGTGCGCACGCAGAAGTCGACGTGGGGCGCTCCGATACCGAGGTCAAACAGGATCGCCTCGCGGTCCTCCGGGTGGGCGGCTTCACGGTCCGGCCCGAGATCCGTCAGCACCGATCGGCCTCCCATCGCCGCGGCGTT
>CAZRWU010000020.1:0-28956 GCA_964603915.1 uncultured Rhodospirillaceae bacterium | reverse complement strand
CCGACGTCATGACACACCCCTCGACGCCGACGACGGCGACATCGACATCAAGCAGGACGGGCAAATCGTCGGTGATGATTCGCATCAGGCGATCAAGGTCGCTCGCCGCGATCAGCGCCAGTACCGCCGCATGCGTCCGCATCTGGTTGGTCATGTTGGTGCGGCTGGTCTCGATCACTTCCTGGGCGCAGTTGCGCAAGCCTTCGAGTTCGCTCTTCAACATGTCGACCATGAAGCCTTGCAGGTCGACCACGGCGTCGTCGTTCCAGCGCGAAGGAGGCGTGAGCGCTTTCACAAGCTCGGGATGAGCGGTCAGAAAATCGGGATGCTTGGCGAGGTACGCGGCCACGCTCTCGCTCGTGACGTTGCCATCGGGCTCGTCGGGCAGATCGGGTGCGGTCTGGGTTTCCTGGACCATAGCAAAGCCCTATACCAGATTCTGCGCCGATCGCTAATCGCTAAACTGTCACGGAACGCATTTCTCCCGTGCCCCAAGCAATCCAAGAGGCGTCGTTCGCAGCCGGCGACCATGTCGCCGTCCTGCTGCCGTTGCCGATCGATGACCTTTACGACTATCGCGTCGCCCCGGGAACGGTTCTTGCTCCCGGCGATTTCGTCGCGGTGCCCTTTCGTGGCCGTGAGTTGAACGGCGTCGTGTGGGGGCCGGGCTCCGGCGGCATTCCCGATGAGCGGATTCGCGAGGTGCTGGCGTGTTATCAGGCGCCGCCGCTCCCTGAAATCTCGCGGCGATTCATCGCCTGGGTGGCCAATTACACCGTGTCTCCGCTCGGCGCCGTGCTGCGGATGACGATGAGCGTACCGGAAGCCTTATGCCTGCAGCGGAGCGCGACCGCCTATGCCCTCGCTGCCGACCCTCCGCCGATTCGCTGGACCGAAGGGCGTCTTCGGGTTCGCAACGTTCTTGCCGACGGGCCGCCGCGACCGGCGGCGGAGATCGCCAGCGAGGCCGCGGTTAGCCCTTCGGTCGTCGCCAGTATGGCGCGGGCGGGCGCGCTGGTCGCGGTCGACCTGCCCGCCCCGGCGCCGCCCGAACCCGATTGGCGCCGGCCCGGACCGACCTTCTCGTCAGAGCAGTCGCTGGCGGCGGCGCGGCTGCGGGAGGCGATCAACGCCGGCTTTTCGGTGCAGGTCCTCGACGGCGTCGCCGGCTCGGGCAAGACCGAAGTCTATTTCGACGCCATTGCCGAAACGTTGCGCCAGGGCCGTCAAGCGCTGGTGCTGCTGCCGGAAATCGCGCTGGGCGCGCAATGGCTCGATCGCTTCAAGGCCCGCTTTGGCGCCGAACCGCGTCAGTGGCACTCCGACCTCACCCGCGCCTACCGCCGTCGGGTATGGCGCGAGACGATCGAGGGGACCGCCCGTATCATCGTCGGCGCCCGCTCGGCTCTCTTTCTTCCCTTTCCCGAACTCGGGCTGATCGTCGTCGACGAAGAACACGATCCGGCGTTCAAGCAGGAAGACGGCGTAATCTACCACGCCCGAGACATGGCGGTCGTCCGCGCGCAGCTGGGCGCAGCGCCCGTTACCTTGGTGTCGGCAACGCCGTCATTGGAAACCATTGTCAACATCCGCCGCGGCCGCTACGCCAGCATGCACTTGCCGGAGCGGCACGCCGGAGCGGTCCTGCCGCATATCGCCACCGTCGATATGCGTCGAAACGGTCCCCACCGCGGCTCGTGGCTGTCGCCGAGACTGCATCGGGCGATTCAGGAAACATTGGCCGACTCCGCGCAGAGCCTTTTGTTCCTCAACCGCCGCGGCTACGCGCCGCTGACGCTGTGCCGGTCCTGCGGCCATCGGATGCGCTGCCCGAATTGCACCGCCTGGCTCGTCGAGCACCGCCGCATCGAGCGCCTGCACTGCCATTACTGCGGTTACCAGTGTCGCATTCCCCAGCAATGCCCGGCCTGCCAAGCCAGCGGCAGTCTGGTCGGCTGCGGACCCGGAGTCGAGCGGGTGGCCGAGGAAGTGGCCCGGACGTTTCCTAACGCCCGTTGGGCCGTCGCCACCAGCGATACGCTCGGCGGTCCCGAGGCCGCCGCCAGCCTGGTGAGAAGGATTGAGGCCCATGACCTCGACATCGTCATCGGCACCCAGATCCTCGCCAAGGGTTACCACTTTCCGCTCCTGACGTTGGTCGGGGTGATCGACGCCGATCTCGGCCTTGCCGGCGGCGACTTGCGCGCGGCGGAGCGAACCTATCAGCTCCTCACCCAGGTTTCCGGCCGCGCGGGACGCGCCGAGCGGCCGGGACGGGTTCTGGTGCAAACGTATATGCCCGAGCATCCGGTGATCGCGGCGCTGGTCAGCGGCGATCGCGACGGCTTCATCGCCATCGAGGCATCCGCCCGCGAGGAAGCGGACATGCCGCCGTTCGCCCGCCTTGCCGCGCTGATCGTCTCCGGCGTGGATGAAGGCGCGGTCGACGCCACAGCCGCGGCGTTGGCTCGAAACGCCCCGCGCGACCGCGACATTCGCGTGCTGGGCCCGGCGCCGGCGCCGCTGGCTTTGCTTCGCGGGCGGCACCGCCGCCGCCTGCTCTTGCACGCGCGAAGCCAGATCGCGGTGCCGGCGGTGGTGCGGGCCTGGCTTGCCGGCGTGCGGGTCCCGAATGCAGTGCGCGTCCAGATCGATATCGATCCCTACAGCTTCTTGTAGGAGACGGCCACGCGACGAACCGCCGGAGACGACGCCCTCCTGCGCGGGGGCGACGCCAAACAGGTTCGCGCGGCAGCGGTTTCGAGCCAATTGCGAGGCAATCTCGCCTCGCCAGTCGTGTTGCAAGGCCGTCAGGGACGTGTTACAGAACAACCGTTTCGAGGGTACAAATGCTTTGCGTGCTTGTCTCCCCAAGGCGCGCACGTTTCCTCTAAGAAAACGTTAAAATGACCAAAGGGGTTTGCGGGTGTCATCCCAAGCGCAAGAATCCGGCGGACTTGCCCAGCGCTACAGTTACGCGCTGTTCGAGTTGGCCGACGAAGGGCGGGTTGTCGATATCGTGGCCAAGGACCTCGACAACCTTACCGCGATGATCGACGGCAGCAGCGATCTCAATCGCCTGATTCGTTCACCGGTGATTTCGCGCGCAGATCAGTCGCGGGCAATGACGGCGCTGGTCGAGGCGGCCGGCTTGCATGAATTGACGGGAAAATTCATCGGCTTGCTGGCGCGCAATCGCCGGCTCTTCATGTTGCCGGCGATCATCAAGGCCTACCGCAATCTCCTTGCGCGTCGTCGCGGAGAAACGGCGGCGGAAGTGACGTCGGCTCACAAGCTTTCCCAGGCTCAGGTCGACGCCCTCGCCGCCACACTGAAAAAAATCGTCGGGACCCACGTGACGATCACCGATCGGGTGGACCCCTCGATCCTGGGCGGTTTGGTCGTGCGGGTTGGCTCGCGCATGGTCGATAGTTCACTCCGCACCAAGCTGCAGCGTTTGCGCCTTGCCATGAAGGGGGTTGGTTGATGGAAATCCGAGCCGCGGAAATTTCCGCAATAATCAAGAAGCAGATCGCCGATTTCGGGACCGAGGCGGAAGTCGCCGAAGTTGGAACCGTCCTTGCGGTCGGCGACGGCATCGCCCGCGTCCATGGCATGGACAATGTCCAGGCCGGCGAGCTGGTGGAATTTACCGGCGGCATCAAAGGCATGGCGCTGAATCTGGAAGAAGACAATGTCGGTGTCGTCATCTTCGGCGATGACCGCACCATTCGCGAGGGCGACACCGTCAAGCGGACCGGCGCCATCGTGGACGTACCGGTCGGTCCGGGTCTGCTCGGCCGGGTGATCGACGCCACCGGCGAGCCGATCGACGGCAAAGGGCCGGTCCAGGCCGCCGAGCGTCGTCTCGTCGAGGTCAAGGCGCCCGGCATCATTCCACGCCGCTCGGTGCATGAACCGATGCAAACGGGCATCAAGGCCATCGACAGCCTCATTCCCATCGGCCGCGGCCAACGCGAGCTCATCATCGGCGACCGGCAGACCGGCAAGTCGGCGATCATCCTCGACACCATTATCAATCAGAAGCAGATCAACGAGAAGGCCACGAGCGAGGCTGACAAGCTTTACTGCATCTACGTCGCGATCGGGCAAAAGCGCTCGTCGGTCGCTCAGCTCGTCAAGACGCTGCAAGATCACGACGCCATGGATTACACGGTCGTGGTCGCCGCGACGGCTTCGGAGCCCGCGCCGCTTCAGTTTCTCGCGCCTTACGCCGGTTGCACCATCGGCGAGTATTTCCGCGACAACGGCATGCATGCGGTGATTTTCTACGACGATCTGTCCAAACAGGCGGTGGCCTACCGTCAGATGTCGCTGCTGCTGCGCCGCCCGCCGGGCCGCGAAGCCTATCCCGGCGATGTGTTCTATTTGCATTCGCGCCTGCTCGAGCGGGCGGCCAAGCTCAATGCCGACCACGGCAGCGGATCGCTGACCGCCCTGCCCGTCATCGAGACCCAGGCCGGAGACGTCTCGGCCTATATCCCGACCAACGTCATCTCCATCACCGACGGCCAGATCTTCCTCGAGACCGAGCTGTTCTACAAAGGCATTCGCCCTGCGGTGAACGTCGGCATTTCGGTCAGCCGGGTGGGATCGGCGGCGCAGATCAAGGCCATGAAAAAGGTCGCCGGCACCATTAAGCTGGAACTCGCGCAGTATCGCGAGATGGCGGCGTTCGCGCAGTTCGCGTCCGATCTCGACGCGTCGACGCAGCGGCTTCTCGCCCGCGGCGCGCGCCTGACCGAGATCCTCAAGCAGGGCCAGTTCATGCCCTATCCGGTTGAATTGCAAGTCGTGGTCATTTTCGCCGGCGTGCGCGGCTACCTCGACAAAATTCCGGTGGACGACATTGGCCGCTTCGAGGCCTCGTTCCTCGACGAAATCCGCGCCAGCGGCGGCGACATTCTCGAAGCGATCCGCACCGAGAAGGATATCTCCCCGGAGACCGAGAAGAAGCTGATCGCGTTCTTCGATCGGTTCGCCAAGACGTTTTCTTGACCTCGGATTGGTGATGAGGGGGCGGATCGCGTTGCAGCCGACGGAACAAGACTCGCATGCCTAGTCTCAAGGACCTCAAGAACCGCATCAGCAGCGTCGAGTCGACCCGCAAGATCACGGCGTCGATGAAGATGGGCGCGGCTTCGAAACTTAAACGCGCCGAGATTGCGGCCCAGGAAGCGCGGCCATACGCCAAGCGGATGCAGCGCATGCTGGCCGACCTGATCTCGAGTATGCCCAGCCTCGGCACGGCGCCGCCGCTGCTTGCCGGCAGCGGCAAGGACGAAACTTATCTTCTTGTCGTTCTTACCAGCGACCGCGGCCTGTGCGGCGGGTTCAACGCCAGCATTGCGCGCGAAGCGCGGCGGCGGATCGCTGATCTCAAGGGCCGTGGCAAGAACGTCAAGATACTCTGCATCGGCCGCAAGGGGCGCGACTCGCTGCGACGCGATCACCGCACGCTGATCATCGATGCGATGGAAAACGTCACCCGCACCGGCCCGCAGTTCGCCTCGGCTCGCGACATCGCCCGCCGGCTCCGCGCCATGTTCGAGGCGGAGGAGTTCGACGTCTGTCTCATCATCTACAATCACTTCAAGTCGGCGATTTCCCAGGAAGTCACGGTCCAGCAACTGATTCCCTTCCCCGCCGCCGCCCTTGAGGGAGTGGCGGAGGAAGCCGGCTCCCAATCTCTGACCGCCGGCACGTACGATCTCGAGCCGAGCGAAGGCGCGGTCCTGACCGCGCTGCTGCCGGCCAACGTCTCGGTGCAAGTGTTCGGATCGCTGCTCGAGAGTTACGCTTCCGAGCAGGGCGCGCGCATGACGGCGATGGACAACGCGACGCGCAACGCCGGGGAGATGATCGACCGGTTGACCCTGACCTACAACCGCACGCGTCAGGCGGCCATCACCACCGAACTTGTTGAAATCATTTCCGGCGCCGAAGCGCTGTAGACGGCAGCCGGACGGCTGCGCGAAGGAACGCCACGGGAGCTTGATGCCATGAGCAAGAACGCAATCGGATCCATTACCCAGGTGTTGGGAGCCGTCGTCGACGTCCGGTTCGAGGCCGATCTGCCGAATATTCTCAACGCCCTGCACGTGGACAACCACGGCAAGAGGCTGGTTCTGGAGGTTGCCCAGCATCTTGGCGAGTCGACCGTCAGAACCGTCGCCATGGACACCACCGATGGGCTTGTCCGCGGGCAGGAAGTCATCGACACCGGCGCGCCGATCACGGTTCCCGTCGGGCCGGAGACGCTCGGCCGGATCATCAACGTGACGGGCGAGCCGGTCGACGAGCGCGGGCCGATCGAAAGCCGGAAATCCTATCCGATCCACCGCCCGGCGCCGACGTTCCTCGATCAATCGACGGAGACCGAGATTCTCGTCACCGGGATCAAGGTCATCGATCTCATCGAGCCGTATCCGAAAGGCGGCAAGGTCGGACTGTTCGGCGGCGCCGGGGTCGGCAAGACCGTCATCATCATGGAACTGATCAACAACATCGCCAAGGCGCACGGCGGCTATTCGGTGTTCGCCGGAGTCGGCGAGCGCACCCGCGAAGGCAACGATCTCTACCATGAGATGATCGAGTCGGGCGTAATCCAGTTGGGAGCGTCGGGGTCGAAGGCGGCGCTCGTTTACGGCCAGATGAACGAGCCGCCCGGCGCGCGCGCGCGTGTCGGTCTGACCGGGTTGACGGTGGCGGAGTATTTCCGCGACGAGGAAGGCCAGGACGTCCTGTTCTTCGTCGACAACATTTTCCGCTTCACCCAGGCGGGATCTGAAGTGTCGGCCTTGCTCGGCCGCATTCCCTCGGCGGTCGGCTATCAGCCGACCCTGTCGACCGACATGGGCGCGTTGCAAGAGCGCATCACCTCCACCAAGAAGGGCTCGATCACCTCGGTGCAGGCCATTTATGTTCCCGCCGACGACTTGACCGATCCGGCGCCGGCGACCTCCTTCGCCCACCTTGACGCGACCACCGTGCTCAGTCGCTCGATCGCCGAACTCGGCATATATCCCGCGGTGGACCCGCTCGACTCGACGTCGCGCGTGCTCGATCCGCGCATCGTCGGCGACGAACATTACGGGGTGGCGCGCGAGGTCCAGCGCATCCTGCAAACATATAAATCGTTGCAGGATATCATCGCCATTCTCGGCATGGACGAGCTTTCGGAAGAAGACAAGCTGACGGTGGCGCGGGCGCGCAAGATCCAACGCTTCCTCAGCCAACCGTTCTTCGTCGCCGAGGTCTTCACCGGCACTCCTGGGCAGTTCGTCAACCTCGAGGACACGATCAAGGCCTTCAAGGGCATTTGCGCCGGCGAGTACGACCATCTTCCCGAGGCGGCCTTCTATATGGTCGGCACCATTGATCAGGCTGTCGCGAAGGCGAAGAAAATGGCGGAGGAAGCCGCCTAGGGCGGCCCTGACGAGGGCGGATTGCGCGCATGGACGAAACGATTCTGTTCGAGATCGTCACCCCCGCGAAGGTGACGTTTTCCCAGCAGGCCCACCTCGTGGTGGTTCCCGGGGAGGGTGGCAACATCGGCATCCTGCCGCGGCACGCGCCGCTGCTGTCGTCGTTGCGGCCGGGAACCATCGACATTCACGACCAGAAGATGAAGATGGTCGAACAGATTTTCATCGAGCAGGGCTTCGTGGATGTCACGCCCGATCGCTGCACCGTGCTCGCCGAGGTGGCGACGCCGGTGCGCCAGATCAGCCGGGATGCCGCCGAGGAGCGTCTGCGCCTCGCCACCGACAAGCTGATGGTCACCGAGACCTTCGGCAAGCGCGGTGGCGCGGAGTTTGAACTGCGGGCGGCCGAGGCGATGCTCGAAGCCGTCGAGGCCTACGAAAAAGGACTGGGCCGCCAACAGTAGCCGGCGCCGAGCCGCGCATGGCCATCGGGGGGCCGTGCGCGCGCAGCTAGCTGGCGCCCCGTCCTTTTTCCTCTCAGCGCGCGGCCGCCTTGTCCACCACGCCCGGAATGGGCTGCGTCGGTCCCGGAAACTTTCCTTTTAATGCATCGACGCCCATTTGCGGGCGCGCCAGCGGAATCAGATCTTCGCGATTGCGGCGGCGCTCGTCGGTGCTGATGTCCATGCGCCGATCGCGGCTCTCGATCAGACCGGGCTCGGCCTCGCCGAAGCGATTGAAGGACCACGCCAACTTGGGATCGCCGAGCGGCAACGACGGGGTCGGCCCGCCGCTGTGACTGGTGTCCCAGGTATGCCAGGTCTTGCCGTAGCTGTTCATCTTGCTCTGCATCAGCGCATGGTCGGCGGCCTCGGGCAGACCCGGGGCGACAAGCTGGCCCGAGAGAATTTCGCCATTGTGGGGATGCCAGTACGGCTTTTCCTCCTCGGGCAAGCTCTCGAACAGTTTCTCGGAGATGATGTACTCAATGCCGTTGAGGTTGGCGGCCGCCGTGTTGCCGTCGTAGAGCGCGCATTGCGCGAAGTCCTCGTTCAGCTGCTTGCAAAAATGATGCGCCTCGAACTGGTGCGAAGGATCCTCCTTCATTGGATGAAACCCGACCAGATAGATGTCAAGGCCGGAGGTCGGCGCATCCCGTTGCAGGGCTGTCGCCCCTGCTTCCAGGACGCTTGTCCTGGCGGTCTCGGGCGCGCCGGGAACGCTCGCGGCGGGACCGGTGGCGCCGGAGCCGGTGCAAGCCGCGACGACAAGGGACAGCACTGCCAGAGCCGAACTCGATTTCAACAAGAGGTGATCGTTCATCGTTCAGATCCTCATAGCGATGGCCATATGGCGGTCTCCGCGGAACCGCGGGCGGACCGTGCATTGCCGAGGCCGCCGCGTCGGCGGCGAAATGGTTCCGGGCGGTGCGCAAGCACCTCGGGATTGAGGCCACTCCTGCAGAACGGGTGTTTTGGCATCCGGGTTCCGCTCTCGCCCCCTCGCCTCGTCCACGCCAATATCCAAGCGCGTCACATAGCCACGCAGCGGCATCCGCTTTTCGCAGGTGCAGTGCGCCTGGGTTGATCTTTGTGCGATGCAATACTATATCATTCGGATGGAGATCGCCCGCCTTCTGATTCCCGCGGAACTGGGTTTGTACCGCGACCATTTGCTTCGGCTCAACGCCGAGGATCGCCGGCTGCGCTTCAACATTTCGCTGGACGATGCGACGATTGCCGCAATCGTCATGCGTATCAGCCCGTGGGACACCCGGATCATCGCCCAGTTCGACTGTCGCCTCGCCGTCATCGCCGCGGTTCAGATCACGATCGTCGATGGGCCCGCGGCCGAACTCGCCCTCGCCGTCGATAAAGCGGAACGCAAGCAAGGATTGGCGATGGCGTTGATGAGGCGCGCCCTGTTGTGGTCGCGCAACCGCAACATTCCCCTCGCCTCCATGCACTTCCTGGCGGAGAATCAGCCGGTGAGACGGATCGCGGGCCGCGTCGGCATGACGGTCAGGACCCTGCAGGGTGAGAGTGAAGCCTGTCGCAATCTTCCTCGCGCGAGCATATTGTCGGTTGCCGCGGAGATCGGCGCCGAGCACCTTGGCCTGCTGGATTATCTGGTCAAGGCCACCCGGTACGTGTCGCCGCCGATGCCGTTTGTCATTACGGCGCCCGTTCGTTCATAGCCATAATCATTACAGGCCGGGATGTATTGTGTGCTGTTCCGGAGACAGAATTCTGTGGCCGGACAGTCACACAACGCTGTCCCTCGTTCGCGGCTCACTCGCAGTTGCGTTGCATTTTCTGCTGCACTGCACAAAATAACCATCCATGAACACCGCGCGAACTCTCACGCCCGCGGAGTTGGGCAACTACGGCGATCATCTGCTGCGTCTCAACGCCTCGGATCGGCGGATGCGGTTCGGTTACGCCATCGACGATGCCGCCATCATCCGCTATGTCGCCGGCATCAGCCCTTGGGACAGCCGGATTATCGCCCGGTTCAACAACCAACTCGCGATCATCGCGGCGGTTCAGATCAGCGTTGTCAAAGGCCGGCTGGCCGAGTTCGCTCTCACGGTCGATGAAACGGAACGCGCTCGGGGTTTGGCGACGATGCTGATGAACCGCGCCCTGTTGTGGGCGCGCAATCGCAATATTCCGCGCGTCTGCATGGACTGCCTGGCGGAAAATCTGGCCATGCGGCGGATCGCCCGCCGCGCCGGCATGGCGGTCGCCAGCTTGCACGGCGAGAGTGAAGGCTATCGCGACCTGCCCCGGGCGACCGCGTGGTCGATCGCCTCGGAGGTCGGCGCCGAACAGCTTGGGCTGCTCGATTATCTCGTCAAGGCCGCCCGATGCGTGTCGGCGCCCATGCCGCTTGCGACCCCGGCGTTCCTTTACCCGCAACCATAGGCGTTTTCAGCTGTAAACGAGCGGAACCGCGGCCTCTGGCGCCAATGCCCGGAACGTAAAGGACTCCTGTAGGTACAGTTGCACCGTGGTCTCGGTGTGGGTGCGGTATCCGATCGAGAAGTCCCGGCCGACGGTCAGCTCGAAATCGCCGCCGCGCAGGCTCAGCACCACCGCGCCGTTGACGGCCGGCGCCCACACGATGGGGCCATCGAGCAGCCGGCGCACATGGTCGATGACCGGAAAGCCGCCCGCCGATGTCGTTGTGGTGAGACCGGTGTAGCATTGCGGGCCGAGAGCGATGGCGTAAGGACCGTCGACACCGGCGTTGCGGAGAATGTTCAACGCTTCCGCCACGACCGCCGGGTACTTGAGGTAATCGGTCGTCAGCGACAACTTGGCGCCAACCGCCGCCTCGGCGATGCCCTCGATCCGCCCGGGGGCATAGCCATGGAACACAGCGCGATCTTCCGCCATCGCGATCGCCCGCGCCGCATTCTTCAACGGTTGCAAGTCGGCGTCCTTGGCGCCGCGACCGATGCTTTCCAGCTCGACGCGATCGAGATGGAACGGCGCGAAGAACTCGACGAGCGGCTTGGCCTTGCGCACGGCCGCCTCGACCCCCGGCTGCGGAGCGGTCGAGATGGCTTCGGTCCGACCGAGGCCGATGGCCGACGCCGCCCAGCCCAAAGGCCCGACGAAGTCGACCAGCTTGCGCGCCGCCAGCGTGCGTTTGAGCGTCTTTCTCGCCTCCTCCTCGATTTCTTCCCACGCCTCGGCGGACAGAGGGGCAAGTTCGCGTCTGAGATCGTCCATGATCATTTCCTCCCCCGCAGGCTGCCAATGCCGAGCGAGCCGTCGGCCAAGCCTTTGTTGCCGTCGCCGTTTCCCGCCGATCCGCCGTTCTCGGCCTCTTCCTCGATTTCCGTCACGTCGCCCTTGGTGAACAGGTAGGTGCGAAGATGCTCATCGAACTTGGCGTCGTTGCGGCGCAGCCATTCCAGGACCATGGCGGCGTGTTCCTTTTCCTCGTCGCGGTTGTGGGCGAGGATGGCGCGCAGGGCCTCGTCGGTGGTGGCGTCGACGCGCTGGTCGTACCAGTCGACCGCCTCAAGTTCTTCCATCAAGGAAACGATGGCGCGGTGCCGGTCGATCGTCTCCGGCTTGAGTTTGGATGGGTCCTCGTGCAGCGTCTCGCTCGTCATTGACCGGTGCTCCTTATCGGTGAACGTTAGGGGGTGATGGGCGCGGGGCTCGCGCCTTGCCTGGATTTCCTCATTGCAGGGACGGCGAAGCTTTTGCCGGAGCGGCCGAAGGCAGGCGCGGCGCGACGCCGGCCTGATGGTGGATCAGCTTCCACGACATATGCTCGCGCGCAAAAATGTTCGTCGCGGCCAGAAAGCTGCTGTCCACTTCTTCGTAGCAAACGACATAGGCGATGCCGTCGAAGACGAAAGCAGCCGGATTGCGGCAGATGACGACGGGCGCTCGCGGGTTCGACAGGATAGCGGCCCAGCTCTCCATCACCGCATCGCGTCCGGACAGGGCGCGCCAGCCGGGATGGACACAGGAAACCGGGCTCCGCCGCGACCAGATCGCGTCCATCGCGCCGAGGTCGTGAGCGCTGAAAGCCTCGTAGAAGGCCTGATTGACGAAAAGAACGGCGGCTTCGTCCGACATCGACTCGTTGTTCGCTTGCGTCCCGTGCGGCATGCAGTCTATCCGGTCCCGGCCGCGGGTGAAAGGTGGGCGAGCGCCCTCGGCTCAAGGGAGAATGGAAATGGTCGAGGTTCCCTACCGCGTGATCGGGCCGCTGTTGCGAAGGTTGGACCCGGAGACGGCGCACCGGCTGACGATCAAGGCCCTGCGCGCCGGGGCCGTCCCCGCGCCGCGTCCGAGCGCGGACGACCCCATCCTGCGCGTTCCGATCTGGGGCCGCATCCTCGCCAATCCGATCGGCCTTGCCGCCGGCTTCGACAAGAACGCGGAGGTTTGCGACGCGATGCTGAGGTTCGGCTTCGGCTTCGTCGAGGCCGGCACCGTCACGTTGCGGCCCCAGACCGGAAACCCGCGTCCACGGGTGTTCCGGCTCCCCGCCGACCGCGCCTTGATCAACCGCCTCGGTTTCAACAACGAGGGGCTGGACGCCGTCGCCGAGCGCCTCTCGGAGCGGCGGCGGCGCGGCCGGCAGGGCTGTGTCGGCATCAACATCGGACCCAACCGCGACAGCGCCGACCCGATCGGCGATTGCGCCGCGATGGTCAAAGCGGTCGCGGGCCTTGCCGATTATCTCGTCGTCAACATCTCCTCGCCGAACACGCCCGGCCTTCGCGACTTGCAGCAGGAAGCGGCCTTCCGCACGCTGCTTGGCGCGATCGCCGCCGCCCGCGCCGAGACGAGAGCGGCAATGCCCCTCGTTGTCAAAGTCGCGCCCGATCTCGACGGCGCCGCCCTCGCCGCCATCGCCGAGACCGCCGTCGCCGCCGGCGTCGACGGGTTGATCGCGACGAACACCACCATCGCCCGGCCGGAGACCTTGACCGATCCGCGCAAGCGGGAAGCCGGAGGCCTCAGCGGCGCGCCGCTGTTCGCCGCCTCGACCGCCATTCTCGCCGAGCTGTACCGGCTGACCGAAGGGCGCATTCCGCTCATCGGCGTCGGCGGCGTCGCTTCCGGCGCCGACGCCTACGCCAAGATCCGCGCCGGCGCGACGCTGGTTCAGCTTTACACCGCTCTCGTCTACGAGGGGCCGGGGCTCGTCGCGGCGATCAAGCGCGATCTCGCGGCGCGCCTGCGCGCCGACGGGTTCGCCGACATCGCCGAGGCGGTCGGATCAGGCGCGCGGTAGCAGAAACTGCTCCTTGATCACCCTCTCCTCGAGATCGTGCTCGGGGTCGAACAGCAGCGTCAGCGCGATCCCCCGGTCCTCGCGAACGTCGACCGAAAGGACGTTGCGCACCTCGGTGTAGTCGGCGACGGCGCTGACCGGCCTCAGCTCCGGGGAAAGGATCTCGATCCTGACCGTGACTTCGTGGGGCAGGATCGCGCCGCGCCATTGCCGCGGGCGGAAGACGCTGATCGGGGTGAGCGCGAGAACATGCGCGCCCAGGGGCAGGATCGGCCCATAGGCGGAAACGTTGTAGGCGGTGCTGCCGGCGGGCGTCGCGACCAGAACGCCGTCGCAGATCATTTCCGGCATGCGCTCGATGCCGTCGATCCTGATGCGCAGCTTGGCGGCGAACCGGGTTTGGCGGAGCAACGACACCTCGTTGATGGCGAGCGCCTCGTGGCGCGCGCCGTCACGGTCGATGGCGATCATCCGCAACGGATTGAGCTTGATCGGCTCGGCGCGGGCCAGCCGTTCGATCAGCCCTTCCTCGTCGTAATGGTTCATCAGAAACCCGACCGACCCCCGGTTCATGCCGAAAATGGGCGTGTCCCGCTCCATGTACCGGTGCAGGGTCTCGAGCATGAAGCCATCGCCGCCGAGAGCGACCACGACATCGGCTTCGTCCGGCGGAACATGAGGATAGCGCGCCTGTAGCCTTTTAAGCGCCTGCTTGGCTTCGGCATGTCCGGAAGCGACGAAAGCAAGGGTGCGGAATTCCATGCGGCCTTCCGAGTCATTGAAGCGCGATCCCCGATGGCCCCCGACTATAACCGAAGCCGCGCGCGCCGCCACCCAGGGACTGAGTCTTGCGCCGCCCAATCAACATCAAGCGGGCCGCGCGTCACTCGCCGGCGCTGTGCGGCCTCAGCGGCGGCCGCTTCGAGCAGACGATGCCGCAACGCTCGAGATGATCGGCAATCGCCGTCGCGCAGGCCTCGGCGAGCAGCCGATCGCGCTCGGCGGTCTTGATCCAGTTGCGATTGCGCGGACGAAATTCCGGATGCCGCAACAGCGCTTCCATGATCAGCATGATCATTTCATCCCGGCTCACGTCCATGCCGGCACGATAGCACGTGAACGAAACAAGAACAACAAGCCGGCCGCTCGTCTCGGACGGGCTCGCTCAGGCGGGCTCGTTCAGGCGGGCTCGTTCAGGCGGACGGCGATAAGGTCGGCGAGTTCGCGCAGGGCGCCTCGGCCGCCATCCTGCGCGAGAACGACATCGGCGGCGCGGCGCGCGTCGTCGTGCGCATCGGCGACGGCGACGGCGCAACCGACCGCCTCGAAGCAGGCGAGATCGTTGGTATCGTTGCCGATATAGATCACTTCGGCGAGCGGCAAGCGGCGCTCCCGGCACCACGCTTCGAGCGTCGGGCGCTTCTCGTCGATCCCTTGCAGGCACTCCAGCTTCAGCTTGCGGCAGCGCGCCTGCACCACCGGATTGCGCTCCTTGGAGAGGACGAGCATCGGCAGGCCGCGGGCGCGGAGCTGTTCGAGACCGAGGCCGTCGCTGCGGTTGCACAGGACGGCTTCGCGGCCGGTCTCGTCGACGAGAACGCGGTTGTCGGTGAAAACTCCGTCGAAGTCCATGACCAGCGCCGCCGGCCGGCGCGGCAGGCGGGCGAGCCGGCCCGTTCCCGCCCGCGCCGCCAGCAAGGTTTCGATCGCCGCGGGCGGGAACGGGCCGCCGACGGCCACGGCGCGCTCGGGGGACAGGGGCGAGAGAGCGACCCGCTTCAGTCGCGCGCGACCCTCATCCCCGCCCCACGCGGCGGCGCGAAGAGCGGACAGGGCGCCGGTCTCGACGCATCCGGGCGGCAAGGCCTCCGCCCCGGCGTCGCCGGCCCGCCACAAAGGCCCCGCCGCCGGCGTCACCGCGATCGCGCTGTCGGCGTCCGCCGCAGTCAGCGCCGCGATGGCGGCATCGATGTCATCGCCGGCGATCAACGGAAAGCGCCAGTCGATCAAAACACAGATCTCCGGACCATCGCCGGAGCGGCGCAGATGGGCGAGCGCCTCGGCGACGACGTCGTCATACCCCGACTCCGCAGCCGGCGCCCGAGAGGCGATGACGCCCGCGCCGAGCGTCTCGGCGACGGCGGCATCGCTGCCTGCCGGAGTCGCAATCAGGACACGCTGCACCGATCTGGCCGCTTTGGCGGCGAGAATGGCATAAGCGATGAGCGGCCGCCCCGCCAATCGCAGCAACGGGTCCGCCGCCGCAAGGCGCGGGTGGCAGGCATGAACAATGGCGAAGATCCCGGGAGAGAGCGACATGGCCTGTCTGGTAGGCGCTTGCGCCCGCGCGAGCAAGCGCTTTTGCGCGCGCCGGTGGACGCCCGGCCGTCAGCCGACGAACCGGGTGCTGAGGCCGCCGTCGACGACGATTTCGGCCGCCGTCACGTATTTGGCTTCATCGGAAGCGAGGTAGAGCGCGGCGTAGGCGGTATCCCAGGCGTCGCCCATATGCCCCATCGGGCATTGCGCGTCGCGCACGCGGATCAGATTGTCGATGTCGCCCTCGGCGCCGTAGACGCGGGTCAGCGCGGCGTGGACCAGCGGCGTGTTCATCAGCCCCGGCAGCACGCAGTTGGCGCGAATTCCGCGCTTGGCGTACTGGATGGCGATGCTGCGGGTGAGCGAGACCATCGCCCCCTTGCTTGCGCCATAGAGGCCATAGTTGACGCCCGCCCAGCCGAGCGCGGCGATGGAGGCGTTATTGACGATGGCGCCGCCGCCCTGCCGGACCATGTGCGGCAGTACGTTGCGGCAGGTCAGGTAAACGCTTTTCAGGTTCACCGCCATTAGCCGGTCCCAGACATCCTCGCTACATTCCGTCGGGCCGCCGACGATGGCCACGCCGACGTTGTTGACCAGAATGTCGACGCGTCCGAAAGCGGCGATGCAGGCCGCGACGAACGCCTCGACGTCGCCGGCGTCGGCGACGTCGCCGACGCGGGTCCGGATGTCATGGCCTTCGTTCTCGATGATCTGCCGCGTTTCGTCGGCCGCTTCGGCATTGACGTCGACGCCGAAGACCTTGGCTCCTTCGCGCGCGAACAGCGTGGCCATCGCCTTGCCGTTGCCCCAGCCAGGCCCCGAGGAGCCGCAGCCGGTGACGATGGCGACCTTGCCTGCGAGCCTGCCGGTCATGATCATCCTCCTCCGCTCTCGTCGGCGAGCCTTCGCCGCAACTCGGTCTTGAGAACCTTGCCATAATTGTTTTTCGGCAAGGCATCGACGAACACATAGCGTTTCGGGCGCTTGAAACGCGCCAGCGATCGCAGACACACGGCGTCGAGGCCGCCGGCGTCGACCTCCCGCCCCGCCTCGGGCACGATGAAGGCGACGACGATTTCGCCCCACTCGCGATCGGGCTGGCCGACGACGGAGGCTTCCGCGACCGCCTCGTGACGAAGGAGAACCTCTTCCACCTCGCGCGGGTAAATGTTGCTCGCGCCGCTGATGATGAGGTCCTTGGAGCGGTCCTTTAGCGTCAGGAAACCGTCGTCGTCGAAGACGCCGAGATCGCCGGTATGCAGCCAGCCGCCGCGCAAGGCCGCGGCCGTGGCGTCGGCGTCCCGCCAGTATCCCGCCATCACCGTCTCCCCCCGCACCAGCACTTCGCCGGTCTCGCCCGCCGGCAGGGCGCGGTCGTCGGCGTCGGCGACAGCGACCTCGACCACCGTGTGGGCGACGCCGACCGAAGAGAGACGCTCGGCATAGCGCGGATGCCGGCGGTCGGCGTGATGCGCCCGGGAGAGGGCGGTGATCGTCATCGGGCTTTCCCCCTGCCCGTAAATCTGTACGAGCTTGTCGCCGAACGTCTCCAGGGACTGCTTGCAGTCCTCCGCGTACATCGGCCCCCCGCCGTAGACGATGGTCTTGAGGTTGCCGGTCGGCCTGCTTCCCGCCGCCGGATGCAGCGTCAGCCGCCGCACCATCGTCGGCGCGGCGAAAAAAGCGGCGCCGGGATGATGGGCGATGAGGCTGAAAATTTCCTCGGGATCGAAGCCGCCGCTCTCCGGCACGACCTGCATCGCCGCCGCCGCCAGATGCGGCAGAACATACATGCCGGAGCCATGCGAGAGCGGCGCCGGATGGAGAATGCAGTCGCCGGGGCCAATCGCGTCGACATCGATGAAATAGCTGCAGGTCATGGCGAGAAGGTTGCGATGGCTAAGCATCGCGCCCTTGGGCCGGCCGGTCGTGCCGCTGGTGTAGAAGAGCCAGGCTGGCGCATCGGCAGGACGGAACGCCATCGCCAGCGGATCGCCATGGAACAGTTCCGCGTATTCGGCGTCATCGGCGGCGATGACGAATTTCAAGTCCGGCAGCCTGGGCTGGAGCGATCCGGCGACCTCGGCGAGAGACGCCGCGGCGAAGCAGACGCGCGCCCCCGAATGCTGGAGGATGTAGGCGACCTCCTCGGCGTGAAGCTTGGCGTTGATCGGCACCGCCACCAGCCCGCCATGCCAGCACGCAAGAATCACTTCGAGATAGGCCGGGCGATTGGCCATCAGCACCGCGACGCGGTCGCCGCACGCGAGGCCAAGCCGGTTGCGCAGACCGCCGGCGAGGGCGGCGACTCTTGCCGCCAGTTCGCCATAGCGCATCACGATCCGCCCGCCAACGGCGACGGCGGGCCGGTCGGCGAACGCCCTTCCGGAACGCACCAGCAGATTGGCGATGTTCATGCCCGGCTCCAGCCGCGTCCCCAGCAAGGGTAGGCGTCTCCGCGTCGCCGGCGCAAGCCGAAAAAATCAAAACCGAAAGGCGTTGCGGGAGGCGCGAGCGCCGCCGCATGATGCTTGAGAGAACGATACGCGAGGGACGCGGATGGTGATCCTATACGCAACGGAGGAATGGCTCGACCCGGCCGAGTTCACCGACATTCTGCAACGCTCGGGGCTCGCGGCGCGGCGCCCGGCGGACGACGCGCAGCGCATCCGGCGCATGGTCAAGAACGCCAGCATCATCGTCAGCGCCCGCACGACCGACGGGCGGCTCGTCGGCGTCGCCCGCGCGCTCACCGACTTCGCCTTTTGCTGCTATCTGTCGGATCTGGCGGTCGACCGCGACTTCCAAGGCCGGGGCATCGGCCGCGAGCTGATCCGTAAGACGCACGGGGCCGCCGGCGGCGGCGACGTCACGCTGCTCCTGTTGGCGGCGCCCGCCGCCAAAAGCTACTACCCGCACATCGGCCTGCCCCGCCTCGACAACTGCTTTGGCGTGGTGCGGAACGTCAAGGACCCGGCCTGAGGAACAAGCGGCGGCGCTGCCGGGAGAGCCGCCCGGCGCTTGAGTTCAGGAACCGATCGTCGGCAGCGGAACGTTGTCGATCAGTCGCGTCTTGCCGAGCCAAGCGGCGGCGAGGACGCGGCCGGGCCGGGCGCGGTCGGACCACGGCTCCAAAGTGGCGGAATCGCGCACCGTCAGATAATCGACCTTGGCGAAACCAGCCTCGATCAGGTTGTCGATGGCGCGCTTGGCTTCACTCTCCGGATCCTGGCCGCTGGCGACATGATCGGCGACGGCGTTAAGCGTCCAGTAAAGATCCGGTGCGATCGCCCGCTCCTCGCATGACAGATAGGCGTTGCGCGAGGAGAGGGCGAGGCCGTCCGGCTCGCGAACCGTCTTGGCGCAGCCGATCTTGACCGGGATGTGCAAATCGCGGACCAGCCTCTTGATGACCTGAAGCTGCTGGTAGTCCTTCTCGCCGAAGATTGCGATGTCGGGCAGGGCCTGCATCAGCAGCTTGGTCACGACGGTGGCGACGCCGGCAAAGAATCCTGGCCGGAACTCGCCTTCCAGAATGCCGCCGATGCCCTCGACGGCGATCCGCGTCGTGTCGCCCTCCGGATACATTTCCTGCCGGGATGGCGCGAACAAAAGATGCGTTCCGATCTCCTCGAGCTTGGCGGCGTCGCCGAGTTCGTCGCGCGGATAAACGTCGAAGTCTTCGTGCGGCGCGAACTGCGTCGGATTGACGAACAGGCTCACGCACGTTCGCGACGCCGAGGCCAGCGCGCGCCGAACCAGCGACAGATGCCCAACATGGAGCGCGCCCATGGTCGGGATCAGCGCGACCGTCTCGCCCTGCGCCCGCCACTCATGAATGATCCGGCGAAGCTCCGCGACCGTGCGGACCGTCTCAAGTCCGGCGTCCATGGAAATCTCGTGCTTCCGCTTGTCGTTCATCCCGCGCGTTTCTGCGGGGGCTTGACGCCGAAGCAATGCTCGAGCGTGGGAAAGCGGCCGGCGCGGACATCCTCGGCATAGGCCTTGGCCGCTTGCGCAATGCCCTCGCCGAGTTCGGCGTAACGTTTCACGAAGCGAGGCTTGAAGCCGGAAAACAGGCCGACGAGATCCTCGGTCACCAGAATCTGACCATCGCACGCCGGGGAGGCGCCAATGCCGATGGTCGGGATCGGCACCGCGGCGGTGATTTCGCGCGCCAGCGGCTCCACGGTGCCTTCGATCACCACGGCGAACGCTCCCGCTGCGGCGACCGCCTTGGCGTCCTCCATGATGTCGGCCGCTTCTTTTTCCTCGCGTCCGAGCGAGCGGAACCCGCCCGCGGTGTTGACCGACTGTGGCAGCAGGCCGATATGGCCGAGCACCGGAATACCGCGCTCGACGAGAAAGCGGATCGTCGCCGCCATCTCGACGCCGCCTTCGAGCTTGATCCCGGCGCAACCGACTTCCTTCATCACTCGCGCCGCGTTGCGAAACGCGCTCTCGGGCGACTCCTGGTAGCTGCCGAAGGGCAGATCGACGATGACGCACGCGCGTCGGGCGCCCCGCATCACCGCCTGACCGTGGGCGATCATCATCTCGAGGGTGACGCCAAGGGTGCTGTCCATCCCATACAGCACCATGCCGAGCGAGTCGCCGACGAGGAGAAGGTCGACGTTCTCGTCGAGAAGGACCGCCGTCAGCGAGGTGTAGGCGGTCAGGCAGACAACCGGCACGGCGCCCTTGCGCGCCTTGATGTCAGGAACGGTGATCTTCTTGGCCTTGGCATGAACGCTCACGGCGTTCCTCTCCTTGTTGCTACGCGCGCCGCCCCCTTCCGCCCCTTTTATCAAAGACTATTCGCATTCGCAGCATGAATCGCGCGGCCCTGGTGAATCGCCTGATCCCATGGCGGCGCCCACTCGGGCGCGCCGGCACGCGATCCTTCAAGCCGCTAAACATCGGCGTTGCGGAGCAGCAGCTTGGCGATGCGGCGCGCGTGCCTCGCCGAGCGCATGTTGCCGCCGACATGGGCGGCCGCGATCGCTCCGTCAACCAACAGGGCAAGCTGATCCGCCAGCAATTCGGCATCGCGCGCTCCGGCGGCTCCGGCAAGGTCGAGAAAGTAACGACGCATCGCCGTTTTATGATCGGCGGCGGCGGCATGGATCGGATGCGCGAGATCGCCATATTCGGCGGCGGCGTTGATGAACATGTCGCCCTGGAAGCCGACGGCTCCGAACCATTCCTCGAGAACGTCGAAGATCGTGAGCAAACGCTTTCTCGGCGACCGGGTCCGGTTCTCGACCTCGGCGCGGAACCAGGCGCGAAAGCGCTCGTCGCGCAGACGGAGCGCCGCAAGGATCAAGTCCTCCTTGGACTTGAAATGTTTGTAAAGGGTCATCTTGGCCACTCCGGACTCGGCGAGAATGCGGTCGATGCCGGTGGCGTGGAACCCGTGCCGGTAGAAAAGATCCAGCGCGGTCTCGACAAGGTGATCCTTGCGGCTTATCGCCATGAATGCATCCTCTCCACATCGTTCCACCCGCCCCTCGTTCGCGGCGGCGCCAACCTTGCCGAATGAGGACAATGGCCTGAAGAGGTTGGCGCACATAATGTAAGGCTTTTAATCGTCGGAAGCGCCGCAAATGGCGGGAAAGCGACGCTTTGCAAGGGATGGAAGAACTACCGGTCATGGCCTCGCTCGACCGGCGCGGCACGGCGCTGTCCCTCGTGACCCAAATCCCACGATCGGCTCGTGCGTGACCGACGGCGGTGGCGCTTTATTAAGACTTATGCGGGTATGACTGTTTTCACGCGATGGCGAGTTCCGCGGCCGGTTGCTCCTTCCGGAAAGACCGGTTGCGTTCGATGGCGTGCATCCGTGACTTTCATGAAGAAGGAGCCCCCGTGTCGGCTCGACCGAGGAAACCTATCGCCCAGCACCCGTGCTTCGATCCGGCATGGGCGCGCTCGCCCCGCGGGTTGTTCTACCGCCTCGTTCATCTTGACCCGGAAGCGGAAGGGCTGTCCGGGATCGGCGGCGTTCTCGTTGTCTGGCACGACGGCGTCCGGCCGGAGTGGGTCTACGTCTCCGCCGCTGCGGACCTTGCCGCGGCGATTCACGCGCTGGCCGACAACGCCGACGTGATGAGCTATGAAGTCAATGGCGGGTTGTTCGTCACCTGGGCGCTGCTTCGATCGGAGCATCGCGACGGCGCTGTCGCCTATCTCGCCGACCGGTTGCGGCCCGCCGTCCGCGCAAACGGTCATCCGTCGGCCAGCGTGCCGGTCATTGCCATCACCCCGCCGGGCGAGAGCCATCCTGCCAGACGTCGGATCCGGTTTCCTTGAGAGCGCGCCATGCTGACGGATCGCTCGTGATCCGCCAGCACGGCCCCTGCCATCCGCGCCCCCAGGGGGGCGGCGACGACGTGTTTTCCCCCTTCACGCCGCCGCAGGCACCGCCGTTTCGACAATATCGATGATGTCGGCGATGATGGTGTTCAAGTCGAAGTCCTTCGGCGTATAGACCCGGGCGACGCCGGCGGCCATAAGCTTCTCGGCGTCCTCGTTGGGGATGATGCCGCCGACGACGACCGGCACATCGGCCAGATCGGCCTCCCCCATCAGCTTCATGA
The DNA here is from genome assembly GCA_964603915.1 of uncultured Rhodospirillaceae bacterium. Lineage (GTDB taxonomy): Bacteria > Pseudomonadota > Alphaproteobacteria > Rhodospirillales > Defluviicoccaceae > REEP01. The sequence goes on along the minus strand of CAZRWU010000020.1, from coordinate 6,815 downwards.
TCTCGGTGACCAGCGGGACATGCGATCCCGAGAGGATGGACAGGCCGACAACGTGGACGCCTTCCTCCAGGGCCGCATCGACAATCTGCTCCGGGGTCAGCCGGATGCCTTCATAGACCACTTCCATGCCGGCGTCACGGGCCCGCAGCGCAATCTGTTCGGCGCCGTTCGAGTGCCCGTCGAGGCCGGGCTTGCCGACGAGGATCTTGATCCGCCGGCCGAGTTTGTCGGTCAGCATCTGCACCCGGCCGCGCACTTTTTGCAGCCCGGCGGCATCGGTGACGACGGCCGCCTGTCCGACGCCCGTCGGGGCGCGGTACTCGCCGAAAATCTCGCGCAGGCATCCCGCCCACTCGCCCGTGGTGACGCCGGCCTCGGCGCAGGCGATCGACGGGGGCATGATATTGCGTCCTTCCTTGGCGGCGACGGCCAGTTCGGTGAGCGCCGCCTCCACCTTGCCCTTGTCCCGGCTGTCGCGCCACGCCTCCAGGCTCTCGATCTGCTTCGCTTCGGTGCCGGGATCGATGGTCATGATGCTGCCGGCGCCGGTGCTCAGCGGCGAGGGCTCGCCCTCGACGAACTTGTTGACGCCGACGACGGTCTGCTCGCCGGCCTCGATGGCGGCGAGCCGCTTGGCGTTGGACTCGACCAACCGCTGCTTCATGTAGCTCGACTCGACCGCCATCACGGCGCCGCCCAGCGCATCGATCTCCTTGAATTCCTCACGCGCCTGATATTTCAGTTCCTCGACCTTCTCGGCGATGACGCGCGCGCCATCGAAAATGTCGTCGTACTCCAGGAGATCGGTTTCATAGGCGACGATCTGTTGCAGCCGCAGCGACCATTGCTGATCCCACGGCCGCGGCAAGCCCAGGGCCTCGTTCCACGCCGGCAGCTGCACCGCGCGCGCGCGGGCGTCCTTCGACAGAACCACCGCCAGCATCTCGAGCAGAATGCGGTAGACGTTGTTTTCCGGCTGCTGTTCGGTCAGCCCCAGGGAGTTGACTTGAACGCCATAACGGAAGCGCCGGAACTTGGGATCGGCGACGCCGTAGCGCTGCTCGGTCAGCTCGTCCCATAGATCGCCGAACGCGCGCATCTTGCACATCTCGGTGATGAACTTGATGCCGGCGTTGCAGAAGAAACTGATCCGTCCGACGACCTCGGGAAACTCGCTGTCGGGAACCTGCCCGGAAGCCTTGACCGCATCGAGAACGGCCATGGCGGTGGCGAGAGAGAAGGCCAGTTCCTGCACCGGCGTCGCCCCCGCCTCCTGCAAATGATAGGAGCAGACGTTGATCGGGTTCCACTTGGGAACCTCCTTGTAGGTGTAGGCGATGATGTCGGAAGTCAGGCGCATCGACGGCACCGGCGGGAAGATGTAGGTCCCGCGCGAGAGGTACTCCTTGATGATGTCGTTCTGGATGGTGCCCTGAAGCTGACGGCGCTCCACTCCCTGCCCTTCGGCGGCGGCGATGTAGAGCGAAAGCAGCCAAGCCGCTGGCGCGTTGATCGTCATCGACGTGTTCATCTTGTCGAGAGGAATGCCGTCGAGCAGCGTTTGCATGTCGCCTAGGTGGCAGATCGGGACGCCCACCTTCCCGACCTCGCCGCGCGCGAGGATATGGTCGGAGTCATACCCGGTCTGGGTTGGAAGATCGAAGGCGATCGACAATCCTGTTTGGCCGCGCGCCAAATTCTTGCGATATAGCGCATTCGACTCTTTCGCGGAGGCATACCCCGAATAGGTTCGGATAAGCCACGGCTTGTCGCGGCTCGGCGGCGGCGCTTTTGCTGCGGGCGCTAACTTCTCGGCCATAATCCTCCCTCCTCCTGCTGCATCGCGACCCTCACGGTCGCACTGAAAACCTTCTGATTCCGCGCCGCTTGCGGCCGCGCGACGGAAAAACTTTAGCAAATTGTGCGTTGCGAAGAAAGATGCAAGCGGTTAAAACTAATTTCCTGATCTGATGAGATCGCGAAACGGACTGGGAAGCCTCCTCCAGCGCTTTATTATTGGTGTTGGACTTTGGCGGGGCGGAAGCATCACGCGCTTTGGGCAATAAACCAGGACGGTTCTGGAACCGCGGGTGGAGGAAACAAGATGGCGAAAGAACTCTACGATATCGGCGACGCACCTCCGGTCGGCGAGGTGCCTGCGAAGATGAATGCCTGGTTGATCCGTGCGGAGCGCTTCGGACAACCGATGACGGCTTTCCAAAAGGAGGTCGTCGACATTCCGCCCATCAAGGACGATGAATGCCTCGTCTATGTCATGGCCGCCGGCATCAACTACAACAACGTCTGGGCCGGCCTCGGCATTCCCGTCAACGTCATCGCGGCGCGCAACAAGCAGGGCGAGCCCGAGGATTTCCACATCGGCGGCAGCGACGCCTCCGGCATCGTCTACAAGGTCGGCAAGGACGTCACCAACGTCAAAGTCGGTGACGAAGTGGTCATCCACTGCGGCATGTGGAGCCGCGATTGCCCATGGGTCAAGGCCGGCAACGATCCGATGTATTCGCCGACGTTCCGGATCTGGGGCTACGAAACCAACTGGGGTAGTTTCGCCCAATTCACCAAGGTGCAGGCGCACCAATGCATGCCGAAACCCCTCCATATGAACTGGGAAGAGGCCGCCGCCTACACGCTGGTCGGCGCCACCGCCTACCGGATGCTGCATGGCTGGCCCGAGCATGCGATGAAGCCGGGCGATCCGGTCCTGATCTGGGGCGGCGCCGGTGGGCTCGGCTCGATGGCCATCCAGATCGTCAAGGCGGCGGGCGCCGTTCCGGTCGCGGTCGTCTCCGGCGAGGACAAGTTCGACTACTGCAAGGACCTCGGCGCCAAGGGCTGCATCAACCGCAAGAATTTCGATCACTGGGGACAGTTGCCGCACTGGAAGGACTCCGTCGGCTACGCCAACTGGCTCAAAGGCGTGCGCACGTTCGGCGCGGCCTTCTGGGAGGCCCTCGGCGAGAAGCGCTCGCCCACCGTCGTTTTCGAGCATCCCGGCGAGACGACGATCCCGACTTCCATGTTCGTCTGCGACACGGGCGGCATGGTGGTGATCTGCGCCGGCACCACCGGCTACAACGCGACCGTCGATCTGCGCTACATGTGGATGCGGCAAAAGCGCTTCCAGGGATCGCACTTCGCCAACGACGAGCAGTGCTACGCGATGAACGAGCTGGCGTTGAACGGTCAGCTCGACCCATGCATGTCGCGGGCGTTCACCTACGAGGAACTGCCGCTGTCGCACCAGCTCATGCACGACAACCAGCATCCGCACGGCTGCATGTCGGTGCTGATCGGCGCGCCCGACTTCGGCCTCGGCAAATCCGCCGAAGCGCCGCAACCGATGGCGCGGGCGACGCTGCCGGAGGGCGACGTCCACGACACGCCGCACCCCTATCCGCTTTCGGCGCCGTTGCCGGATGTCGACGGCGCGACCGAGGAGGTCAAGATCGTCGACGACGGCACCAAGGTGCGCGACCAGATGAACCCGGGCATCATTTCATGCGCGTCGACCGACAACCTTAACGACGCCGCCCGGAAAATGATCGATAACGATGTCCACGCCCTCGTCGTCATCGACGGCGACAGCGTGTCCGGCGTGTTGTCGCAGACGGATATCGTCCTCGCTCGTCAGGGCCGCACCGCGGACGATGCGCGCCAGCTTTCGGTTGGCGATTGGATGACGGCGGGTTGCGCGACCGTCGACGCCGGCGCGGCGCTATCGGAGGCCATCACGACGATGATGAAGCAGCGCATTCATCGGCTGGTGGTGACCGATGGCGGCAAGCCGGTCGGCGTCCTGTCGATGACGGACATCGTCCGCAAGGCGATCGCCGTCGATTAGACGGATTGCCGATCTTCGCGGCGGCGGTCACATGCTGATGGATCTTTCGGCTTAAGTTGGCTGGCCCCAACCATCCGATCGATCGAGACCGCCGTAACTGAACCATCAACGAGGGGCCGGAGACCATCCGGCCCCAGCTGTTTTTGGAGAAGAATTCGCTATGGATGCCCCCGTCGCTGCAAGCAAAACCGAAACGCTCATCCTTCCCGATCTGATCCCGACCTGTGTCGAAGCCTACCACGCCAGCCAGCACCTCCTCGTCGAGGTGCGCAAGGAAGTGGCGCAGATGGTCGTGCGCAACGGCCGGATTCACGCCGATCTTCTCGACCAGCATCAGTTCGCCGCTCACGGCTACGCCTGGATGGCGACATACGTCTCGTGCCTGCGCGCCATGGCGGCGTGGGCCGAGCGGCTTGAAGGCGACGGACAGCTTGGCGAGCTGGAATCGCTCTACCTACAGGCCGCGTTCGGCGAGTATCTCGCTCAGATGGCCGGCGGGATCGCCATGTCCCAGGGGGAAATCGTCCGCCCCAACGACCTCGGCCTCTCCGGCGACGCGATTCACGCGTTCTACACCCCCGCGGTGACCGCCTTGATCAAGGGCGGCAACACCGACGCGGTGCGCATGCGGATCGCCCAGTTGATCGCCGATCATCAGTTCGGCGCCCTGTGCCTCGATGAAACCCTCGAGATGATCCGCGATCAGTTCCGGCGGTGGAGCGAGGAGAAGGTGGTTCCCCACGCCCATGGCTGGCATGAGCGGGACGAGCTCATCCCCATGGAGATCATCGAGGAAATGGCCGAGCTTGGAGTCTTCGGTCTGACCATTCCGGAGGAGTACGGCGGGCTCGGGATGAGCAAACAGGCGATGTGCGTCGTCACCGAGGAACTGAGCCGCGCCTATATCGGCGTCGGCTCGCTCGGCACCCGCTCGGAAATCGCCGCCGAACTCATCCGTCTTGGCGGCGCCGACGATCAGAAGGAGCACTACCTGCCCAAGCTCGCCTCGGCGGAGATCCTGCCGACGGCGGTGTTCACCGAGCCCAACACCGGCTCCGACCTCGGCTCGCTGCGCACCCGCGCCATCCTCGACGGCGATGTCTACAAGATCACCGGCAACAAGACGTGGATCACCCACGCCGCGCGCACCGACTTGATGACGCTCCTGGCGCGCACCAATCCGAACGAGAAGGGCTATAAGGGCCTCAGCATGTTCCTGGCCGAGAAGCCGCGCGGCACCGACGCCGATCCCTTCCCGGCCAAGGGAATGGACGGCGGCGAGATCGAAGTGCTCGGCTACCGCGGGATGAAGGAATACGAGATCGCGTTCGACGATTTCGAAGTGCCGGCCAAGAATTTGCTCGGCCGCTCGGAGGGCAACGGCTTCAAACAACTGATGGCGACGTTCGAGAGCGCCCGCATCCAGACCGCCGCCCGCGCCGTCGGCGTCGCCCAGAACGCGCTCGAGTTGGGCCTGCGCTATGCCCAGGAGCGGATTCAGTTCGACCGCCCGATCTTCCAGTTCCCGCGCGTCGCCGGCAAGCTGGCGTGGATGGCGATCGAGACCATGGCGGCGCGGCAACTTACCTACGACGCCGCTCGCCAGAAGGACCTCGATCAGCGTTGCGACATCGAGGCTGGAATGGCCAAGCTGCTCGCCGCGCGGGTGGCCTGGGCCAACGCCGACAACGCCGTGCAAATTCACGGCGGCAACGGCTACGCGCTCGAATACCCGATCTCCCGGGTGCTGTGCGACGCGCGCATTCTCAATGTCTTCGAGGGCGCGGCCGAAATTCAGGCCCACGTCGTCGCGCGCGGGCTGCTGGCGTCGCGGAACTGAGGCGGTTGTAAACGCGGGAGGGCGACAGGCTGGCCATGGGCGGCTTCAATCCCGCCCTCCCGAACTTTTTGCAATTCAGTCCGTGACGGCGGAAACGCATCGGCTTATATGTCGATCATGGAAACCATACTCCCTGTTCTTCTCGTCATCGCCATGATCGCGACGGTCGTGGTCCTGTTTACCGGGATCGTGGCGTTCGCCTTCAACAGCAATCTCAACGCCAAGCATTCGAACAAGCTGATGACGGCGCGCGTCGTGTTGCAAGGGGTGGCTCTCGCGGTGTTCGGCTTGATTGTGCTGATGCAGATGCTTTAAAGCGCCGGCCGATGGTGACGCTGACGAAGATCTACACGCGCGGCGGCGACAAGGGGCAAACCTCCCTTGGCGATGGCCAGCGTGTGGCGAAACACGATCTTCGCGTCGAAGCTTACGGTACGGTCGACGAGACCAACGGCGTCATCGGTCTTGCCCGGCTGCACACCGAGGGCGAGGCCGACGCCATGCTGAGTCGGATCCAGAACGATCTGTTCGATCTCGGCGCCGATCTTTGCACGCCCGAGACGGGGCGAAAGGCGGAAGGCGCGCTGCGCATTCTGGAAAGCCAGGTCGAGCGGCTGGAGCAGGAAATCGATGCGATGAACGCGGAACTGAAGCCGCTGACATCGTTCATTCTGCCCGGCGGCAGCCCGGCGTCGGCGTACCTTCATCTCGCGCGCACCGTCGCGCGCCGCGCCGAGCGCTTGATCACCCGTCTCAGCGAAACCGAGCCGCTCAATCCGGTCACCATCCGCTACATCAATCGCGTCTCGGACCACCTCTTCGTGCTCGCCCGTTTCCTCAACGAGAAGGGCGCGCGCGATGTCCTTTGGGTTCCCGGCGGCAATCGCTGAGTCGATCGGAGAGTCGTACATCGCGCTTCCGCTCCCGTTGCGTGTCCTGTATTTCCAGATAAATTATGGAGTAAAGACCCGAAATGGCGCGACGGATATCGCGCCGTGCACGATGGCGACTGAACGACCATGACCGCGACCGCTTTCGAGCATTGGCCGGAAGCGCAGGCGTTTTTCCCACGCGTTGGGGACGCGCTCATTTCCTTCGCCGACATCATGCCGG
>CAZRWU010000019.1:19610-30899 GCA_964603915.1 uncultured Rhodospirillaceae bacterium | reverse complement strand
AAAGTCAGGTAGTTCGTCGCGTTCCCTCTCGCAATGGCGCTTAAGGGACATACTGTGTTGAACGGATCGGACGGACGGTCGTCGCCTGCGGACCAACAGGGCTTTCTCCATGGATAAGCACGATCTCCACCGGCGCTCCTTCCTTCAGATCCTCAAAACGACTTTCAACCACGCTGTTTCTGTGGAAGTAAACTTCACGGCCGTCGGTGAGGGCAACGAACCCGTGATCCGTGAACGTCCGCAGAACCTTGCCTTGCAGCGGCAACTCGTGCCGTTTCACCTCGCCGCGTTGTTTGCGGGAAAATTCCTCGAGCTGACGTTCGGCGGCGTCGAACGCGTCGCGGATAGCGACGTATACGTCCTGATGGGTGTTGATGTCGCCGGGCGCGCGGCTGACCACCAGCTCCGTCCCCGGCACCCTGACCTCGATCCGGACGTGAAAAATGTTGCCTTTCTGATGCTGCTTGTGGGGAAGCCTGATCGCAACCCGGCAGCTGTTGATGTGGTCGTAATAGCGCTGCAGCTTATCGACACGCTCACGAACGCGGGCTTCGACGAACTCCGAAGGCTCGATGTTTTGAAAGCTGATTTCGAGCGGAACGTCCATGGCATCCCTCCTTGACAGATCAGGTGCAATTCCGTGGAGCCGGAGTGAGGATCGTCACCCCGGCTGGGCGGCGGGAACAGATGCGCCCGGCGAAGGCGCAAGGGGCGGCAGGCCTTTCTTCCCGGTCTCGTCGCGGTCGAACCGCGTAGCCGGTCGAGGAGGGGTTGGCGTGTCGGTGCTTGCCAAGGTCGCCTTCCGGTAAAAAGCGCGCGCGTCGTCAGCCAATTGCCTGCGGGCTTCCGCGCGCATGTAGAACATATGCCCACCGTGGTATGTCGCCAGCGTCACGTTGGGCCGGATCGCTGTGTCCAAAGCCATCTGGTCGACGACGTAACGAGACGCATAGTACGATGTTACCAGATCATAATAGCCGTGAGCGATCAACGTCTGAAGGCGATGATTGAGGCTCATCGCCGCTTTCAGCCGGTCGGCGGCGCCCAGATAACCCTGGCCCCGCTCATCCCGCCGCCACTGCCATGCCTGGAATACGTTCCGGTTCAAGAGCTCGTAACGCAAGTCGCTCTGATAGCCGAGCGCATCGCGGACATAAGCGACGAAAGCGCTGGTGAGGGGGGCGGTCAGGCCCTGCAGAACCGGATCGTGAACCGTCCGCCGCGCGCTTTGCGGACGCGGGTCGATACCCGCGATGGACCCATCGTAAAGGCTGACGACCCGGGCCTCGCTCGCTAATATTTCCTTGGCGAAGACATCGCGCGGAACGCGGCCGCGATACCGTTCGACGATGTCGACAGGCAACCCGGTGTAACCGGCAATGCGCTGGTAGAGCGCCGCGCGGGCCTCCCCTTGCAGGGCATCGCCTTCGGCCAAGCCGGAAAGATAGTCGGTGAGGCTGAACGCCTCCACCGCCTTCAACGTCTCGGCGGCGCCCTCGGCGCCGTCCGCGACAGCGACGCGGCCATGGGCAACCGCCGTCGCCGTGTATGCCGGCAGGAGAAGAGCCCATGGCAGCAACGTGTAGTCGTCGCCATCCATCAACGAGAATTCGAGCACCGGCGAGATGAGCACAATGCCGCTCAATCCGACGCCGACATCGGTCGCCAGGGTTTCGGCGAGCGTCGCCGCGCGGAATCCGCCGTAGCTTTCGCCAGCAAGAAAAACGGGGGAGAGATGACGGTCGTTGAGCGTGAGATACAGGCGAATAAATTCGGCAAGGGCGCGGATGTCCTGACGCGTTTCCCAGAACGGCGAGCGTCTGTCAGCCGATGATTCGGCGCGTCGGCTGTAGCCGGTGCCGACCGGATCGACAAAAACAAGGTCCGTGAAGGCAAGCCAAGTCTCATGATTGACCGCCAATCGCGCTGGTGGCGGCGGAATCGTTCCGTCGTCGTCGAGAACCAGACGCTGCGGTCCAAGAGCGCCAAGGTGCAGATACGCCGATGCCGCCCCGGGGCCGCCATTGAATACAAACGTGATCGGCCGGTCGCGCGCGGCTTCTTCGTCGCCGTCGCGCCGATAAGCGACAAAAAAAATGTCGGCTTGAGCGGCTTCATTAAGCTTGAGAGGCAGCCGCCCGGCAGTCGCCGTGTACGAAAATGTTTCCCCGCCGGCGTCGATCTCGTGCTGCGTTATCGACAGCGCCTCGCGCCCGTCGCCGGCGTCGTCCGCGCGCCGAGATGCCGCGCCGGGAGCTTCGGAATCGGCATTTCCAAAATCGGCGCCTTCCCGTTCCGCGTCATCGGTCTCTGCGTCTTCGCCACGAGCCTCGTTGGGATCCTGAGAGACAATAGCCTGATGAGAGTCTGCAATGACGGTGGCTGAGGCGGTTTGAGGAACCACCCCGCTCGCGATGGCGGGCAAGGGAGCAAGCACGGTCCAGACAAGCAACGCGGCGCCAAGGGCACGCGTGCTGAGCATCGGTGCAGGGTTTCGCTTGGCGGTTTTGGCGCGGACGCTCACGAGCCGGCCAGCGCGAAAATCACGAGGCCTAGGATGGTCGCCGCGATCAGCCCGCCAAAGAAAATCCACCGCTGCATCGGCCGCTTCAAAATGATCTCGCCTTGCCGCGCTTTTTGCGGATCCACTGAAGCTCGTGAACCGGAGGGCGACGGCGCGCCTTCACGCGCAGCGCCGTTCTTCTCAGTCGAGGAGGACGATGGTGGAGGTGATTTTGATGCAACCATGATCGGCTTCCTTCGGCTCAAGTCGAACCGACGCTCCGGCACGCATGCTCACTTGCGCGTGTCGGATCGGCCCGAGAGGGTCTTTTCAAGCGCATCTTCGGCTTTTTCGATCGCTCGCGCCGCCTTTTCGGCCATCTTTTCCAGAGGCGAGGATGTCCGCACCTCGACTCCGCAATTGCTGCAGATCAGCCCGTCGTCATTCAGCGGCCTGCTTTTCGGAACCGTGGCAATCAAAGCATCGCAGTTGGAGCATCGAATATCGACATAATCTTCCGTGTCTGCCATGAGAGTTCCACTCACTGCTTCGCGCCGGCCCCCGGGTTCCCAAGCGCCGTCAGGTGACATGGTGCGAAGGCGCGCGAGCGTCAACGATTCCGCATGTCCTCTTGGCTCCTGCCGCCGGTTTCGCCGAAGGTTTCCGTTTTCTGGCAGGCGTCCCCCCGGCTGCTTCGATTCTTCCGCTTGACGCAAGACTTGGCGGATCATGCCATCAGCCATAGCTCAGTCAACGTCGGCAAAAACTGGCGGGCCATGGAACCTGGAGAGCACGGTTCGCGTTGATATCGTCAAGCCCGACGCACCGCGCGGGTGATTTGAATTCGGCGAAAGACGCAAACCTCTCCCGCGTTTTTCGCCGATGAGGCGCATCCTCAGTGGCGGCCGGCTGCATTCATCTCCCAGCCCCCCGGCAGTCGGCCTTGTTTGGAGCGGCGCCGTCAAGCGGCGCTGCTCCTTTTTTGTCGGCCTTGCCAGCCGTGGAATGGGAGCCGAACGATCAGGGGCTTGCCAGCTCGAGTCCCTTGCGAATGCGCTCAATCGCGTCGGCGGCGAGACGGTTGACTTCGGGGTCCCTGCCTTCCGCCGCCGCTGTCCGATGCGCGGCCGCGGCATCGTCAAGAACTCCTTCGATTTCCGCGACCTTCAAGGCGCCGCTCTCGGCCAAAGCAAGGATCAAGGACTCTCCCATGGAAAGGGCCGCAAGGGCTGCAGCTTCCGCCTTCAATAGTCTCTCCTTCTCGACCATGCAGCGAATCCAGCGAATCCGTTGATGCCGCGAGACCCAACCAAACACCGTTGTCTCACAGCGCTTACACTGCGGAGTGACAAGAAGCTTTGCCTTAAAGCAGGTTAACTTCATGGCGTGGCGCGGCGAGGAGCCGCCGCCGACGCGAGCCCGCCCGCGGCGGCAAAGCGCAGAGCCGCTTGTCGCCAGCCTTACGAGCGGCGTTGCTGATAGATCTCCAGAGCTTGCGGCATCAGAGCCTGAAGCCGCTCGATCCGGTTGGGAGGCGAGGGGTGGGTGGAGAGAAATTCCGGGGGTCGAGCCGAATCCAGGCGCTCGAAATTTTGCCACACTTCTATGGCGGCGCGGGGGTCGTATCCCGCCATCGCCATGTAGATCAGACCGATTTCGTCCGCCTCCAGTTCCTGGGTCCGGGAGAACGGCAACACGACTCCGAGAGTCGCCGCCTGCGCGACAATATCCGCGGCGCCCGGGCTGGTCGCCACACTGATGCCCATCAAGCCGGCGCCGATCGCAAGTTCTCTCGACATGCGCTCCGCGCTGTGGCGGGCGGTCACATGGGCGACCTCATGGGCCAACACCGCCGCGAGCTGATCAGGCGAGTTGACGACTTTGAACAGGCCGGTGTGAACGCCGACCTTGCCGCCCGGAAGCGCAAAGGCGTTGGGCGTCGAATCCTGAAGAAGATTGAACTGCCAGTCGTAAGGCTGGTCGACGACGCCAGCGATATCTCGCCCGACCTCTTCCACCATGCGGCTTTGCGGCGTGCCTCGGACCACTCGCCTTTGCGCAAGAATCTGCTGGTAGGCTTGAGCCCCGAGTTCCGTCGCTTGACTGTCGGAAACCAGAATGAATTGTTGCCGCCCGGTCACGGGAGCCGTCGCGCAGGCGGCCACGATGCCAACCGCCAGAAGGAGGGGAATAAAGCGGGAAGCACGAAGGATCGCGCGCATGGACAATCTCCGTTGCTAAAGACTCTCGACTGAGAGCGTCTTCGGTCGGTTGCGGTGAACAACTCCTGGGCCGTCGCCACGCGCGGGCGCAGGATGCGGGACGGAGGATGGCGCGCCATGCCGGAACGATCCCAGCCCCGGCCGTGTTCTTTTCGCCAAGTCCGCATTATCAAGTCGCGGGCATGGAAATCCAGCCTCAAGCCAGCGTGGAGCCGAACCAACCATGGACATCATTCGTATCGTTTGCGCAATCCTTCTGCCGCCTCTCGGCGTGTTTCTCCAGGTCGGTTTCGGCGGCCACTTTTGGCTCAATATCCTTCTCACCTTGCTCGGTTACATCCCTGGAATTGTCCACGCCATCTGGGTGATCGCCAGGCGCTGAGGCTGGGTCGAGCAAGGCCGAGACCCGACCTCCCGGCGACCGTAACCACGCCGAGAGGTCGTCTTCATCAGTTCACATAATTACGTCTGCTGATCTGGCGCCTCCTCGGGCGTCGATTCATCCGGCGTTTCCGGGTCCGGTTGGACAGGCTCGTCCGGCGTCGGTTCAACAGACTCCGGCGCGGGCGTCTCGGGCGCCGGTTGGGCGGGCTCCGGGGCCGGCGGGGCGGGCGTCTGCGGGGCCGGTTGAGCGGGGGCTTCCTCCGGCGCCGGCGCGGCAGGGGCTTGCTGAGGTTGTGCCGGTTGTCCGGCAACGGGCGCCGGACCGACGTTCGCCAGCCACCACTCATCGACCACCCCGGCCCAGCTCCCGACTTCCGTCAGTTGATCGGGTTCGACGTCCGGGGCCTCTTCGAACGCCTCCTGGGATACGTGAACGACAAGAAGCTCGCCGTCCTCGGTCATACGCAGGCGCTCCAGCGCCACCGGCGTGTGGTTTCTCCCGATACCGAGGAAACCGCCGTGCTTGATCAGCGCGTAACGGCCCTCCCTTTCGGTCAAAATCAAGTCTTCCAGCGTGCCCAGTTCCTCGAGTTCGTGATTGACCACCTTGGAGCCGACGAGGTTGGACGTCGTTACCGTGAATGGAAGCTGCGGCAGGGGGATGGCCTGCCGAACACGCTGAAGTTCACGTTCTCTTTCGACTTTTTGCCGGCGCTCCTGGAGCAGGGTTTGCAGTTCGCCCGCTGTCTGCTCACACCCCTGCTGATGGCCGGCCCGAGCGAAGGCAAGAGCTGCTTCGCGAATTACATTCAAATCGGTGCGGGGAAGAAGGGGCTCTTTGGTATCCGGCATGACCGCTTCCGCCTCCACCGTTTGCAGGCGATCTCGGCACTCGCGCTCGGCAGTCTCGACTTGCTCAGGATCTGGCTGGAAAGCCGCGGGCGGCGGCGCCCCCGGCTGTTGAGGCGGTTGCTGCTCCTGCTGCGCCTCGGGCTGAGTCTGGGCTTCCGCTTGCGGCGCCGCGAGACCACCCAGCAACACCAACACCATGAATAACAAAGCGCTGTACGTGACTTGTCGCAAGACCATCTCCCTTTGTTCCGTCGACACCAGATCTGAAAGCGCGGCGCCGGCCAAATCGCAGCTTCTCTGCGACCTGGCCGGCTTGCCGTGTTTTAATCCACCTCTGGGTCGCGCCGAAATACTTTCGGCGGCGCCGCAGCGGAAATTACATCAACGGAGTCCGATGAACGACAAAATCGCGAGAACGACGACGATGACGCCGATGATCCAAAAAATGTTGTACATAATCTTCTCTCCTCTCCTTTAACGATAGAACACGTTTAAACCGAGTAAGCCTCCGCTGCCGCAGGCCCCCCTTACGCTGCGCCATGATACCGGAGGACAACAGCGATCCCGCTGCAGCAGAACATCTTGCTTGAGCCAGTTTCCCTAAACCACAACCCAAGTTATCGATCCTGATTCCGCGACGGGGTATCCGGCGCCGGCGGCGTCACTCCCGGTACGTCGGTAAGCGGAACGGGCGGAACGGCAGGCTCGGACATCACCGGCGCCCCCGTGCGCGGCTCGAGCCTTGGCGCATCGATATCGCCAATGGTGCCGGTATCAGGGATTTCATCGTCCGTCCCGAGGTCGCTCCCCGCCTTCTTCTCTCGCTCGTTTTGGCGGCTTTTCTCCTCTCTACTTTTTTCCTGATCCCGTCCGGTCTCCTCTTTCGCCGCAGCTTCGCCTTCACGAATGGCGGTGCGAACGACTTCGCGGCCGGAATCCATCACCTGCCGGATCTCATCCTTTACGGCCTCCTTGGCCTGCTCCGGCGTAAAACCGCGAGCCTCGGCTTCGCGCCGCGCCCCTTCGGCAGCAGCAGCGGCAACGTCGCGAGCACGCTCGACCTGATGCTCCGCGGTATCGACCGCCTTGGTCTTGACGGAGTCGCTCCGTTCGCCCATCAGCGCATCCTCGCGTCGCGTCGGCGGCAGCAGCGCGCCAACCAAGGCGCCAATACCGGCGAGGACCGCACCCGCGATCAGCGGATGCTCGCGCAGAGACGTTCCGATTGCGGAAGCCGTCTCCGAAGCCCTGCTCGCGGTCCGCTGGGCCACCTCGGAGCCGCGCCGGTAAACGGCTTCACCACTGGCCTGCAAGCGTTCAGCCGCATGCTCGCCGGCGGCGCGAGCGCCGGAATAGGCCTGTTCGCCGGCGGCCCTGGCGCTTGAGTAAGCCTGCTCGCCGGCGCTGCGAGCGCCGGAATAGGCGCGGTCCGCAGTCGAGCGGGCGCCCGCCATGGCTTCATCAGCCTTCGAGCGGGCGCTTGACAGCCCTTCCTCCGCTTTCGAGCGGGCGTTGGAATAGGTCTCGCTCGCTGCCGATCCGGCGTCTTGCGTCCCTGCTTCCGCGTGCTCGCCGAGGCTTCGCGCGCGTTCCTGGGCGGTATGCGCGGCCTCGCGGGCGCGATCTTCGGCCCGCCGCGCAGCGGCGGCGGCGCCAGAAGCCGCCGACATTGCTCCTTCACGTACATCACTCATGGTCTGCTCCATACTGCTTCGGGCACTGGATGCCGCTTGTTCAGCCCGCGTCGCCGCTGTCCGGGCGGCCTCGCCGGCGCGGTCGCCAAGCGTGGCTGTTTCATGACCGCCTTCCGTGGCGGTGGGATAAACACCGGGGCCGTGAGATCGGCTCAAATCTTCTCTCTCCGGCGGGAGGTTCTGGATAGGGCGTGAACCCGGCGCATGCTCGATCACTCCGTAGTGATCGCGATGGTCGCTCCGCTGCGAGATCATCAGCCATGCGATTCCAGCGCCGATGAGAGCGATCGGCATGGGATTGTCCCGAACGCTTCGCCCGAAGTTCGCGGCGAACTCGGCGCCATTCTCGCGCGAAACGCGGACCACGGCGTCGATAAGCGCACCAGGAGAAACCCTATCCTGGATAAGGTCGAGCGCCCGCGCGATATCGGCTTCCGTACTCCGGATTTCCCGCTCGAGTTCTTCAGGTGATTTGTAATCGCGCTTGCTCATTGCCCTCGCTCCATCACCATATCCTTTTGCTCCCGCATCACTTTCAGTGTGCGGTCGGGCGTAAGGTTCTCCATCTTGAGGTTGCTCTGACCGTATTTGATGAGCACGAAGGCGATCACCGCCACCACCACGCCGACGATCAGCGAGGCCAACCACGGCTCCACGAACTCCGCCAAGCCGACTACGACAGCCTGGAGAAGGATAAGCAGGGCGGCAAAGGCAACCAAGAGACCGCCAACGATCGCGAATACGCCTTCAAGAGCTTGAGTGGCCTTTTCCGTCGTCTCGACTTGTGCGAGCTGCATTTCCTGGCGAACCAGTCTGCCGACATTGTTGACGAGTTCGACCAGCAGCGATTTGACGGATTGGTCTTGCGTGGCCATTTGACCCTCCCTTCCTAGCCGATGGCGCCGCTAGACCGCGAGGCCGACTCGGATGCGCGTCGATGACGCGACGCCGATGCGCTGAAAAACCGCGCAACGCCGAATCCAATCAACAATGCCCCGCCAAAGAACAGCGAGGGCTTGCGATGGGCCAGGTTGCGGAATTCCTGGAGCAGGGAGTCGATGTCGCGGTTCGACACCGACGCGCCGAAGCGGTCCAGCTCGCTGGCGGCGCTCTTTAACAAGCCGGCGGTGGCGTGATGACCCTGCTTATCGAGAACGTCGGTCGCGTTGCCCACGGCTTCGGATATATGATGAATGAATTCGGCAGCGGCCTGTTTGCGCTCGACCACGACTTCCTGCGCCTTGCGCTGGGCCTCGCCGACAAGCCTCTCGCCTTCGGCCTTGATTCTATGTCCGGCCTCTTCGGCGGTACGCTTGGCTTCCGCTTGCAAGTTCTCCGTGACATTGCCAGCCTCTGACATGTCAGCTCCTCCACATTGTTCTGTTGTCTGCTGTCAGCAACAGTAGACGACACTGAAAGTTCCCCGTTGCGCGACATACAGTGGGGAACGTTTGGCTGCCGCATGCGTTTTTTGTAGCAAAGGCGCCTTCAAGGAGAGGCAATCGAGCCGATCCGACCAAACAATAGTCAGCGGTTTTCCAGGGGGGCGAGACCGCCGACAATTCAAAATAAATCAGCAACATCCCGATTGAAGGTAACGACAGGTGATAATTTGGTTTTTCTGCCATGGCGCTGCGCCATGTTGAAAACGATGCCGACGACCCACCGTTCTTTCCGCGCGGCGCGCGGGCCCGCTGCAGGGGAAGCGACAAGCGGAACCGGATGATGCGAAGGCTCCAAGGACTTCGGGTGCTGATCGTCGAGGACGAGTTCCTCCTCGCGATGGACATCGAGAACGCCCTTCGCGAAGAGGGGGCGCAGGTTGTCGGGCCCGCCGTTACCGTTAAAGATGCGCTAGCGACGGCGGAAAGCGCCGATCTGAATGCGGCGGTGCTCGACCTCAATGTGCGGGGCGAAATGAGCTATCCGGTGGCCGGCGTCCTCGACAGCCGGGGCATTCCGTTTCTTTTCGCCACCGGTTACGCCGCCAGCCGGATCCCCGACATGTTCCAATACCGGCCATGCCTCCGTAAGCCATTCACCTGGGAGGCGCTGATTTCGGCGTTGGAGCAGCTGGTCGCCGAGCCGTCCCGCTCCTGACTTCAGCCGCCGGCGGTCAGACGATTGCTGAACCTCGCCAGGACCGTGTTGGCCGTGTCGTCAAGCGTCGCACCCGTTTCGTCGCAGAGGACGGCAATGGTGAAGCCTTGCGCGCGCGCGGACCGCACCTCGAAACGCTGATCGCCAAAAGCAGGCAGTTCTGCGTTGAATGCTCCGTTCTCGTCTCGCCAGAAAAACACGCCTATGTGCGCCGCCGCATCCTTATTGACATAGAAGAAAGCCGCGGTTGGGATCTCCAGGCCGAGAGAGAGCATGCCGCCGACATATTCAAAACCGTGCGGAGTTAGATCCGGCGGCGCCACCGTTCTGCCGAAAGAACGAGAAATCCAGGTCGAAAGCTCGGCGCTGCGGTCCGCCGCGAAGACGATCGGCAGTCCCTGGTTGGCGGCATAGACGTGATAGGCCGCGGCCACGTCGCGCGCCACCCGCTGATCCTTGCTCTCCGTGGAGTTGAGCAGCCAGTCGCCGGTCCACCCGAGAGCGAGCCCGCCGAGCAAAGTCAGGGCAAAAGCGGAGGTTGTCCAAAGACGGCGGGGCCGAGAGCGCGTCATCCGAGGAAGAGCGGCCTCGGGTAGGGGCGCGCTGCGCGCCGGCAAAGGTTCCGACCGGTGAAGGATCGCAGCAAGCTGGTCCGGGACAGGTTCATTGAGGATGTCGGCGCCAAGCCCCCGCAAGAGCGCGCTCTGCCGCTGCAGCGCCTCTGCCTGCTCGCCGTCGTCAGAAGAGGGGCCAGGACCGTTTGAAATCGCCGCAATCTGCAGATGATGGGAGCGATCCCGGGAATTTACGCTGGCCGGGTCCTGCGTTCTCGTCGGGGCGTTCAGCATGCACGCTCTCCTCCGGTTTCATCCCCCACCGGGTGCATCAAGTTGCGCAAGGCCAACCGCGCGCGCGAAAGACGCGACCGCACGGTTCCGACAGGAATGTCGAGAACGGTCGCAGCTTCCTCATACTCAAGACCTTCAACCGCCACCAAGTACAAGACATCCTTGTGTTCGTTGGAGAGGGACGAGAAAGCCTTCTCCATCTCGACCACGGCTTGTCTCCATTCCTGGGTGCCCTGGACACCGAGCGCGATATCGTTCGGCTGCAGCTCCGAGGACTGCGGCGTGGTGCGCGCCCGGCGCAACTCATTGATGTAGACGTTGCGCAGGATGACGAAAAGCCACGAGCGCAGATTGGTGCCACGTTGCCACTTGTCGAGATTGCTGAGCGCACGAACAAGAGCTTCTTGAACCAAGTCATCCGCGCTATCGACATCACGAACCAGATAACGAGCGTAGCGCCGCAGCCTGGGAATTTCGCCCTCGAGGAGCGCCAGGACGTCATCCATCATCGCGGATCCGGAATGGCCGTCCGGCGAAGGATTGCGAAGGCAGTTCTCATGAGCTTGCCGCTGTCTCCCTGGTTGCGGAGTGAGCCGTCGCGCCACTGTCGAAGCGGCAACGTGAGGTGTCAAGAGCGCTTTCATCTGCCATTCCTTCGTAGACACGGCTCCCGAGGCCCTCCTGCG
>CAZRWU010000019.1:0-19600 GCA_964603915.1 uncultured Rhodospirillaceae bacterium | reverse complement strand
GGCATGGCGGGGCCAAGTCAAAATCCGCAAGGGCTTGCGGGGAGGGTCTGCACGTCACATCAGTCAAGCCTCGAGGAATTCACGGCGCCGCTATGGCAGTTCGGCATCCGCATGGCGATCTATCCACCCGGACACAGAGGAGCACCATCAGCCGTTCTCTCCAACACAAACAACAAGAACGCGCAGAGGTTCCGCAATTCCCGACACTCGGATGATTTTCCGCAACCTGCCGCTTGCATTGCGGGGCGACAGGATCGCCACCGTTTGGCTCGGCGTTCAAGTCCGTTCCGGGGGCAAAAAAGTTCCGCTCTGTTCTGCGGCACCATCTGCTTGCGCAGCGAGATCAAGCCTCGGCAAAATCGGCGGGAACCGATTACGCTTCTACGACGTTTGTGTGGTAATGCCTTGGAAGATGGGGTAGTGGATTTAGGGGAACGTGCAGTCGAACAATGTGGCAGGGTCAGACAACATGTATTTTTTCGAGGCTTCGCTTCCACCGGCAATGCAAACGCGCGCGCTCTTTTGATTAAGTGTTTAACAAAATATGCATCGCAACTGACAGAATCAGGCAAGACGTGCCAGCAAGAATGAAGCATTTCAGTGATTCCGATCTTGAAGATTACGTCCTCAATCGTATGGATCACCAAAACAAGGCTGAACTTGAGGCCTGTGTCCGACAGGATCCCGAGTTATCCAAGCGTTTGCGCGAGGTGCAGGATGTGCTCGACCCGCTCCGGCAACTTGGCCAGGACATTCTTAATGAACAGCTTCCGCCAAAGCTGAAGGCTTGGCTGCAAAAGCAACGCCAATAAACGGGACGGCGCGGCTCAAAGTTGGAGTCCGTTTGCCCTTTGTATGGCGTTCCTCCGTTTCCTGCGTTTCTTGCTTAAAGCAAACGCAACCCTTTTTTGATAAGACGTTTCCAAAACTTCTTTGAAGCAATTTTACGGCGTTGCCGTTAGCCGCAATGGCGGCGCGTCAGCGCTTGGTTTACCGCGTGAATCACGCTCGCGGGATGGAACGGTTTGCGGACGACCAGAATATCGTTGCCGTGGCTCGCCGTCGCTTTGTCGGGATACGCCGTGACATAAACGACGGGGATGTCTGTTGACGAGGCGATTTTTTCGGCTGCTCGAATCCCGCCGAACTGTCCGTCAGCCAAACGCAAGTCGGCAAGGAGCAGCGACGGTTTGCGAGACGCGGCAACCTTGATCGCCGCATCCGCGCTTCCAACAATGGCGCAGACCGAGTGGCCCATCTCTTCCACGATCCGGGACAGATCGCGGGCGATAAAAAACTCGTCTTCAATAATCAGCACCGAATGATGCTCAATTCCCGCAAGGATCTTGCAGGCAGCGTCGGTGATTGGCGTGATCTCACCCCTTGGCAGCCCGGTGATCCTAGCGACATCGTCGATCTCGAACTGTTCGACCTTGCGGAGGATCAGGACCGCACGCTCGATGTTCTTCAAAGAGCCAAGCCGTTGCAACGTCTCGGTCTGGTCCTGGCTAAGTTGAGGCCATTCCAAGGGACGGAACGCGTAATCAACCTCCGAAACCACGCCATGAAACGCGCAGAAGAGATCGAGCCGGCCGAATCCCGGCCGCAGCCGTTCCGACGTCGCGCTGAGACCGAGCAGACAGGCCAAGATAAGCTTATCGCCGGTCTCCTTGGAGCCTGTCAGGATGCTCGCATAACGGCGCAGATGACGGACGTGCTGCTCGATCAAGACGGCGCTGAACGCCATAGCTATCCCTTGGCCCGCGGTGCCCAGCCTTGCTTCTCTTATTTCCCGCAGCTATCAAGCTCGGGCGGCCAAGACATGGAGAAAATCACCTGACTCACACGTTCGCGGCCGCACCGATGGGCGGTATTTCGCCACACCCGGGCATTTCTCACCAAGGGTAACTCTAGCGCAAATGAAGTGCAACGCTTATCGCGCGGAGATGCCGGCTTCGCCTCACCTCCCGCGCCGGCGGCGCCACTCCACATCTTGGCGCACCATCGCTTCCGCCATCAACCAGTAGTCAAGATCGCTGCCGCTCCTCTGGCCCGCCGACCTCCACAGAGCCGCCGCGAGTTCCGACACCCGCTCGTTCATTTTCATCGTTTCCTCCGTCCCTTGAGGATTCACCAGATTTGCTTGGAATGAATGCCGAAGCGACTTGTCAGCGCCGTTTGCCATGGCCGTTGATATGCCGGCAAACGCCGTTGACCGGGCGCATCACCGCAGAGGGAGTGTCGTCAATGCCAGCCAAGGCCATCAACCTCGCGAGATCGCCGATCGTGACTCGCCCGGACCATACCGTCACCATCCCGTCTTCACGCAGGCTCCGCAACGTCCGATTGACATGAACGACACTGAGACCGAGAGCATCAGCCAGCATTTCCTGAGTGACCGGAAAATCGAAGGCGCCGTCTCCCGCCAGTCCGGCTCGCCGCATCCGCTGGTAGAGTTCCACCAGCAAATTCGCCATGCGCTCCTTGGCGTTCCGGCGCCCGAGGCTGACGGTGCGCTCCAGCAACATTTCAAACTCATAGGCGATCACGCCCTGCAAGGCGGCCGGCAACCCTGTGTAGGTCCGTTCCAGATCGTCCATTTCGCTTGCCGTCGCGCGGCAAACGACGACCTCGGTGAGAGCTCCGACAAAATGGTTGGCCGTTGGAAATAGGGGGGCGATCAGGTCGCCAGGGATCAAAAAGTTGATGATGTGACGCCGGCCGTCGCCCAGCAGGCGGTAACGATAGGCCCAGCCTTCCTTGAGGAACAGAATGCCGTTCGGCTTATCGCCCTCGACAAGAATGTCTTGATGGCGTCCAATCCGTTTCACGTCGAGACTGTCGATCATCTGGCGATCGCGATCGGACAGCGGGCCAAACCCTTTCAGTACGTGCAGGGGATTGTCCAGCACCTTCTGATCGACTGCGTTCGCGAGAACGGACATTGCCACGGCCTTCCTCCTCCACAGCGCAAGAGGCCTTTCCTCTCGCTTGTTGGCCGTGGTAACACCTAGCGCTCCAGAGGAGTTCCAAAAGGAAACGAAACGACACGCAAGAACAGCGTTTCATCCTTCGCTTTCGTGAGGATGGCCCGCCGTGAACTTGATTGGCGCGCTCCCGTCAAGAGCGGAAAAAGACGACGAGAGCGCGACCTTCCCGGACTGCTACTTCTTGCGGACGGCGTTGATCGCCGCCACCATCCGCGGCTCGCCGCCCGTGGCGGGATCGCCGGGCAGATGATCAAAGTCGCCGCGAAAGGCCTTCAAGGCAAATCGCTCCTCCTCGATCTCGGTGCGCGTACGGACGCCACGGCGGCGGAACCACGGAAGAGGCGGGCACCAGCCTTCGACCGCGTGCTGCAGCAGGAAGATCGCCACTGCCACCGGCAGAGCGAGAAACCGCCGACTGACCAGAAGCGCGAGCGTGAAACCGACGAGGATAACGCTCGAAGCGTTCGCCTCAAGGGTTCTCTCGATGTCCCACTCGTCTTCCATGGCGGCAAGGCGCGCTTCAATGGCGTCAAGCTGACCCTCAAGCCCACCGACCGTTTCCGCAAGCCGGATCAATCGGTCCTCGGTTTCACGACGGATTGCCTCGTTGACGTAATCAGGGGTGTTTGCTGGCACTCTGTCGTCAGTCATCGGTTTTTAAACTCTCAAGGTCTGCAGTTGTGGCGCACGGCAGGCGAGGGTGGTTCATCGTCGCCTCCAGCGCATTAACCTGCGTAAAGGCGAAAGCGCGTGATTGGAGGACGCAGGGGCGAGAACGGCAAGCCGTCCGTCTCCCAACTCACCGCCCAAGAAACTCATTCACCGGCTGAAGCCGCTCGATGCTGGCGCAAATGACATTGAAGCAGGTCAAGATCGGCACCGCGAGCAATGCGCCGGGCACCCCCCACAACCATCCCCAGACAAGCACAGACAGGAACACCATCATCGGGTTCATGGTCAAACGCCGGCCAAGGACCAACGGCGTGACAAGGTACCCTTCGCATAGGTTGATCACGAAGTAGAGGGCGACCGGCACGAGAGCGTCGATCGGATTGTCGAAAACGCTCAACCCGACGAGGCCGACGACGGCTTGGCCGATCAGCGGACCGAAGTAGGGGATGAAGTTGACCAGCGCCGCCATGGCTCCCCAAAGGACGCTGTTCGGCAGGCCGGCGAAGTACATGGCGACGCCGATCACCGCGCCGAGCCCGCAGTTGATCAACGTCACCGTCAGCAGGTACGTGGCGACGTCCTGATGAATGCGCCGCATCAAGATGACAGCGCGTTTCTTGTCGCGGAAGGTCGGCAGAACCTTGACGATTTTTTCGTGATACCCGTCGCCGGCGGCAAGAAGGAAGTAAAGAAGGACGATCACAATGATGAACGTCCAGCCGATGTCGCCAATTACGGTCATCACGGGTCCAAGAATATCCACCAACCGTACCGCGAACGCTTCGGGCAAGCTCGGCTGATCTTCCTCCGCGGTGGCTTGCTCCGCGGGAGCCGGGGTTGTTTCTGTCGGCGTGATAACCTGTTCCACTTGTTGCGTCGCCGCCTTGATCTGAGCGAAGGGATCCTTCATCTTGAACTGGATATCCTCGATCACATCCGGCAACGCGGCAACCCAACGGGATCCTGGTTCCCACAGAAAGTAGATGCCGATCGCGAACGAACCGAGCATGGTCAAGACCACGAGCCCGGCGCCAAGAGGCGGCGGAATGTAGAGTCGGCTGAGCAGACGCACCAGTGGCCAAAGAATCAAGAACAGGATCACGGCGATGGAAATCGGCATCAGAATGTCGCGCGCGAAGTAGAGCGTGTACAGGCACGCCAGCACCAAAAGGCTTGTCGTCGCGAACGAGCGAACGGAAAACGGACCGCCATCGGTTTCCGGCTGGTCGGGCTCGCTTGTCTCGTTTTGGTTCTGTTCTTCGCTTAAAGCCGCCGGAGCCGAGGCGGCCTGAGGTAAGGCCGAAGACTCAGCCATTTCCGGCGCGCCTCGCCGTCGAAGGCCGCCTGCTCATCGCCAGAATCTCAAGGTGGCTTGCCGCAGCCGGGGGCTAAGGCCGATGACTAAACCAATAGCCATGGCGCTGAGAGGAGCGACGAGCGGACGCGACCGGAACATCATGGCGGCTTGGCTGCCGATAAAACCGCCAAGCTGGGCGGCGGCGTCGTAACCGGCGCCCGGCGTCGCCGGATAGGGCGTGGCCGCGACGGGAGCGGCGGGCGCCGCGACGGCGCGCGGCCGCGCGCCGATGCGCAAGACAAACAGCGCCAAAAGCGCGAACAGCACGGCGATGCCGAAAGCCGCAAGGCCGGTGAGGAGAGCGGCAAGGGCAGGGGAGACAACCTCGCCCAGAGCCATATAGAGCGCCCAGCCGAAAAGGCCAATCCCGCCGAGAACGGCCGCGAGCGCCATCATGCCAAGGATCGAGCAGATAATCAGGGTGATCACCGCCCTGATGAGAAAACCGATCATGGCTCAACCCCACCGGCCCGACCGCCGGAACCTCCTACCGTCTGCCACTGAACAGAAGTCCAAGCAACAGACCGATCCCGAAAGCGCTGGCCAGACTGGTGAAGGGCCGCTCCTCGACGCTGTGGGCGACAGTTTCGGCGGCGCGATGACCCTGGCTCCGCGCCCGCTCCGCCGCTTCATGCACGCGCGCATAGGCCGCCGTTCCGCGTTCGGCGCCCATGTCCTTGATGGTGTGCATGACCGCGCTCAGATCGTTGCGAAGCGCCGTGATTTCCGCGCGGAGGTCGTCGACGTCCTTTTCCATGGCTTTACCTCTTTCCATTTTCCATACGTGCTGGAAGTGAAGATAGCGCTTGCCCGGCCGATATTTCCATAGCCAAGGATCACGGCGCCAACAAGCGAGAGGAGGAAAACGCTGAAAAGGGCTCGCGCAGCCCCCGCGGACGTTTCAACGATGCCGGTGAAAGCAAACAGCGCAACGACGCGGAAAATGAAACCCCCGTAGAACACGCTGCTCGACCCTCAACGTCCGAGGATCGGCCGGCTACTTCCATATCGGATCGCCGAGATCGAGGTCTTCCCGATCGGTCAAGACCCCGGCGGCCGCGCCGGCCGCGCCGCCCAACAAGGCGCCACCCGCGGCGCTGCCGCCAGTTATTGCCGAACCGGCCGCCCCGACACCGGCGCCAATCGCGCCACCCGTGACGCCGCGTTCCGTCGCCGTGCTCCCGCAACCGGCCAGCGGTCCCGCCAGCAAACCAATCGCGGCAAGAATCCAAAGCGTTCGCATCATTGCCTCAACTCCGTTCGCCGTTTGAGCCGCCACGCGCCGCGGGGCCCATTCATGCGCACTCTGACGTCATCCCAGTTTCCTGATTCAACCTTGCCCGGTCGCCACAAATCCGCATTAACACTGGTTAAACGGTCGAGACGGCGAATAATTGGCGCCGCGGCGCGTCACCGACGCGCCTTGATCGTTCCGACGAACCCGGCGACGAAGGCGGCGGCCACGCTCGCGGCGCCGCCCGCTACGGCCCACTTGTGACGACCCAGGCTCGCCTGCAGGCTGTATGTCTCGGCGCGATGCCCGAACACGCCCTGCGTGCTGTGCAAGCCTTCGACCGGCGCGAACAAATTGTCCGGGCGATCCGGGGCGATCGGATCATCGGTGAACTGACCGTCCCATGCCTCCGTCGCCATGAGACGGTCCAGCAGTCCGGGCGCGACCCTGTTGCCGAGAATGGCCTTCACGGAGGCGCTGCCGATCCAGTACTCGCGCCGTCGCGGGTTGTCCGCGGCGTAGACAATCGCTTCGGCGGCCACTTCCGGCTGGAAAATGGGCGGAACCGGTTGAGGGTGCTGCCGCATGTGGACGCGCGCCCACGAAAACTGCGGCGTATTGACCGCCGGCAAATGAACAGAGCAAAGCTGTATCGGGCTCTTGTCGTGGATCAGTTCGCAGCGCAGGGATTCCGTGAATCCGCGGATCGCGGCCTTGGCGCCGCAGTAGGCCGATTGCAGCGGGATGGAACGGTACGCCAACGCCGAGCCAACCTGAATAATGACGCCGCGACCCCGCTGCTTCATCCGCCGCAAGGCTTCGCAGGTGCCATGCACATAGCCGAGATAGGTGACTTCCGTCACGCGGCGAAATTCCTCGGGCGTAATGTCGTCGATGCGCGAGAACACGGTGACCATCGCCGAATTGATCCAGACATCGATGGGGCCAAGCGTTTGCTCGATGCCGTCGGCGGCGGCGCGCACGGCGGCGGCGTCGGCGACATCCGCCGGAAAGACGGCGGCTTCTCCTCCTTCCCGCTCGATCTCCGCCTTGGCGTCGAGAAGACCGGATTCGCTGCGGGCGATCAGCCCCAGACGGTCGCCCCTGCGAGCGAAGACAAGGGCAACGGCGCGCCCGACGCCAGCGGAGGCTCCGGTGATGGCAATGACGCGATGGGGCATAGGTGTCTCTCCGACCGATGGGAAAAGGCGCGTTGGCAACCAAGCTATCGCGTTGGCAACGGCCAGAGTGCCGCCGTCCGTCACCACCGACATTAACCTAGGCCACACACCGAGCCGCTGGCAGGAACTTTACCCCGCCGGGGCCGTTGATCAGGCGCAAGCGCGCAAGCAGCACTGCAAGATTGCAGCGGGAAAAGGAGAAAACGCAAATGGCGACGATGATCGGAACGAGGCGGTGGGCGATTGCGGAAGGGTACATCCCCGGAAAGAGCACCGGGCCCGAGCCGGAGATGACCAGCCACGAGACCGTTTGCATCCTGAACGCGGGCGATCATGACGCTCATGTGACGATTACGGTGTTCTTTGCGGATCGCGAGCCGGCAGGACCTTATCGTCTGCAGGTGCCGGCGCGGCGGACGAGCCACGTGCGTTTCAACAATCTCACCGATCCGGAGCCGATCCCCCTCGACACCGACTTCGCCAGCGTCATCGAGTCCGACGTTCCCATCGTCGTGCAGCACACGCGTCTTGACTCGCGGCAGGCGGAGAATGCCCTGTTGAGCACCATTGCCTTTCCCTGTCCATAATATCATGGCAGGTTCCTCTCACGAGGCTAGGCAGGCCGTGGCGGCGGCGTTCTTCTTTTAGATCTTGATCTTGAGAATGAGTCGCAAAAAAGAAGCCAGCTTGCTATTCTGGCGCTGGATGGAGCAACGTGGGCCCAGGGGGAATGAGCTTTACGCCCTTCGCCGACACTGACAAAGGTCAAGGGACAGGACTCGCCACCGCATCCAATCTCGTGGTGACGCTTCCGCTCCAGGCCCTCGAGGATTTGCCGTTGGCGATCGCCATTGTCGAGGGCAAAAGGCATCGCTTCGTTTTCGCCAACGCCGCGTATCGCGCACTGGCCCTTCCGAACAAAGCCGACGTGCTGGGGCGGACCCTTTCCGACGTGTTTCCCGGCGCAACCTCGCGCAACACCGCGTTCATCGACAAGGTGTACGCGACGGGGCGCCCCGTCAGGCTTCGTCGTCAGATCATCCGTGCGATCCCGGGAAGGACCAACAGCATCTGGAACGTCGACCTTATTCCACTGCGCGGCGAAAGCGGCGAGGTCGCCAGCGTATTGCTCGTTCTTGACGACGTCAGCGACATCGTCAATTCGGGCGTCGCCATGGCGCAAGAGGCCGCCGAGGCGAACGTCTGGGCGCGGCGGATCCTCGAGAGCGTGACGCGTCACATCTCTCGGGATGGCGCGGCAGGCGGGACTACCGACATATTGATTAGCCCGTCGCGTCGCGCCGCGGCGATGCCGGAAGGGGCGCAAGAGGAACCTCCGGAAGAGAAGGTGCAACTGTGGTACCTGCGGCGGCGCGATGGCGGAATCGCCTCGGCAAACGAGCTGCCGCTCACGCCGGCGATGGCGGCGGATGACTTCCTTCCAACCGAGGAACTGATCCTCGAGCGTTCAGACGGCGAGCGATTTCATATCCTGTGCAACGCCGGTCCGATGGTCCGCGATGCGGGCGGCGATGTTTCCGGAGGCATCGTCGTTTGTCGCGATGTCAGCGCGTTGCGGCGCCTTGAAGACAAGTTGCGCGCCGCCGAGGACAGTCTTCAACTCGCGCTTGAATCGGCCAACATGGCGAGCTGGGACCTCGACCTGACGACCGGGACGACGCGCCGCTCGCTGCATCATGATGAACTGTTCGGATATCGTGAACCCCTGTCGGAATGGCGGCGCGGGACCTTCCTGGCGCATGTCGTGCCCGAAGACCGCGGCGCCGTCGCCGCGGCCTTCGATGCGGCGAGGAACAACGGAAGCATCGAGTTCGAGTGCCGCGTCCGCAGAGTGGGAGACGGCGAAACTCGATGGCTGGCGGTGCGGGGGCGAACGTATTGCGACGACGCTGGAGCGCCCGTCCGCATCGCCGGAATCGTCCAAGACATCACGGAGCGCAAGCAAGCCGAGTTCAGTCGCCGTCAGGAACGTGAAAAGATCGAGCATCTGAAAAAGCTGGCGCGCGACGAAATTCTCGCCCGCTACGAGCGGATGACGCCACGCCAGAAAGACGTTTTGTGTTTGGTCGTGGCGGGGCTCTCCAATAAGGAAATCGGCCATCGCCTTGGCATCAGCGAGCGAACGGTCGAGGTCCATCGAGGCTGGGTAATGGAAAAAATGAAGGCCCGGAGCGTCGCCGATCTGGTGCGGCTGGCGGCAGCGATCGGCGTCGAGCCGGCCGGGCCGCCGCCTGGCGAGTGCGACTCGACGCAATCGGACGGCTGACGAGACAGCACCCAAATGGTGTAATAGAAAACCTGTACGCTCATCCCCCAATAGACACCTCATTTCCATCCTTTAGCATATACCGATGAACCATGTTGTTTCGCTAGGGGCCTTATGACGGCAATGAGGGTACACGCGTTTGGCGTGTTTATCGTGATCGAGAACGGCTGATCGAGCGTGGAATCTCTTGATCCTGCATGCGCCCTGGCGGAGGCGCGGCGGCTAGAAGAAGGCCTGCGGCGCCAGCATAGCCTCGGCAGAGCAACGAAGAGGCGACGCCACTCATGAACAGCTCTGTTCCATACTTCCGAATTGCTACGCGGCGCGCGGCAGGGATCGGCATGAATGCTTAACCGTCAACACGCCCGAGAGCACATGCACTAAAAGGCACAAAAGGCAACGATCATGCTTCGCGATCTCTATTCAGAACTTATAAAGGTTCATTATAAAGTGCAGAAGCATGCTGCGGACGGCGAAGAGCGTGAAGCGGCGGCTTTACTCGATACCATCCTCGATCTCGAACAACGTATCGTGGAAACGCCCGCTGTTTCGCTGAATGATGCCGCCATAAAGCTGCGGCTTCTCCAGATGGAAATTTTCGGCGACATCACCATGCGCCAGCGGACCATGCTTCGGGAGGTTCTCAACGTCTTGGGAAAAGCTTCCACGCAAGCCGCCGAGAACGACGACGAGCCGACGATCAGGAACTGAGCGGCGCAATCGGAACGGCCACGGCTGCAGCCCCCATACGCCTCTCGCGAAGATCCGCCCGCCTAGCGAATATAAGTGGGCAGTATTGACTCCAGCGTCGTCGGCTCGATGCCGAGATCACGCAAACCGGGCTGTTGACCGCCGAGGACATTGTCGGTTTTCAGCAAGGCGACCTGATCGCGCGTCAGCGGCGGTTTGGGCAACCATTCAAGGAAAAACGCCTGCGTTTCGGCGACCAGAAAAGGCAGGGGGAGGAGCAGACGCCGGCTTCCCATCTGCTCAAGGAGCAGCTCCATCAATTCGCGGAACGTATAGACCTGAGGCCCGCCCAGTTCATAAGTTTTCCCGGCCGTCGCCGCGTCGGCGATAATTGCCGAGAAGGCCGCCGCAACGTCTTCGACATAGACGGGCTGAAACCGGCTCTTGCCGCCGCCGATCAATGGAAGCGCCGGCGTCATGCTGGCCATGCTGGCAAACCTGTTGAAGAAATCGTCGTCGGGACCGAAAACGATGCTTGGCCGAACGACGGTTGCGCCGGCAAACACGTCGCGCACGGCTTTTTCGCCCGCTGCCTTGGTGCGGGCGTAAGCCGACGGCGAGTTCGGGTCGGCGCCCAGGGCCGACATGTGAATTATCCGGCTGGCGCCCGCTTGCGATGCGGCGGCGGCGACCCGACGCGCGCCATCGACATGAAGGCCCTGGAAGGTCTGGCGATCCTTTTCATACAAAATGGCGACAAGATTGATGACCGCATCGGCATCGCGCACCGCGCCGGCAACACCCGCATCGTCATGGATGTCGACACAAACGGTCTCGATCCGCTCGGCGGCCGAACGCGGCAGACGGTCCTTGGCGGTTTCGGGATGGCGCGCCGCGATGCGCACGATGGCGCCGTTGTCGAGCAAACGTTGAACGATGCTCCGGCCGATGAAGCCAGAGCCGCCAAAAACGGTGACGCGCGTGGCGCCTTGTGGATTGTCTGTGGTTGCGGTGTCGGTCATGACCTTCTGCCTTCCACTGTCGTTTGAAGACGCTCTCGCAGCAGCGCCGGCGGCCATGGGTCAGGCTCCGGCAAACGCCGACGGCCACATCCGGACGCAATCCCCACCAAGCGTCCTCGCGACCCAGACGTCCACGTCTTTTTGAACGACCGGAGCCAGCGCTTTTCCCTCGTCTTCAAAATGATCGTCGATGAGCGGCATCAAATCTTCCAGGGGGTCGAACCGGTCATCGACATCCGTGTCCGGCCGCCGCAATTCCTCAAGCAAGAACCAAATCGCTTCACGTTCCTCGCTACCGCTATCGGATCAAGGGCATGATATCTTACCGCGCATCGAACGCCAATGGGGGCGCTGGAAAAGAGACGGCAGACGCGGTCGTGACGCCGCATGGATCAGCCTCTTCTTAAGCGGCGGATCACAAACAAGGCGCACCCGTGCGCGGAGGCTCGATGGTCAACCTGTCCGCCGTCCTCATCTTGGCCCTTAAGACGCCGCCTTCGCTTTCATTTCAGTATATTGCCGACCGAGAGATTGCGCCTCGGCGGCATCCATCTTCTTGCGCACCGCCGGGAACAGATCTTGTTCCTCGTCCTTGATATGATGGCCGAGCGCTTCCGTCAGTTCCTCGATCGTCTCCATCCACTCGTCCGAGGTCGGATCGAGATCGGAAAGGGTTTCCAGAAGTTGCTTGGCCTCGTCATGCTCCTCCAGCGCATCCTGGATGACGTCGTCCATGCCGGTTTTCTGTTTCGCCTGAGGGTAGAATACCGTCTCTTCGAAGCTGGTGTGAATTTCCAGCTCCTGCTTGAGTTCCGAAAAAAGCTTCTGTCTTGTCTTTTCGGAGCCGTCGGAAGTTTCTCGGATTTTCGTCAACAACTCCTTGGCCTTTTTGTGATCCTTGGAAAGCAGTTCGTAGATGTCCGCCATGTCTGGGTTCCCTGCAATGCCATCAACTTCGGCTACAACAGCAGGACGCGATGCCCAGTTCCCGCGCCATTGATCGAAAGATTGCCGCATTTGCGGTATGATGGGCTTTTGCCTTGCCGTGCTACAGGTTCGGCAGGCTTATCAAGGCGGGGGAGGGCAGATTTTTTAGCTTGGTTGGAACTCGGTGGAGGGTGAAGCTGTTGTCACAGTTGATCTAGCACCACTCTTGAGATGGCGCTTGCTTTGGTGCGCGAGCGCCATATTTTTTGCCTGGTCAAAGTCGACAGGACATAGACGGCGCCAAGCAACGGCAAGAGGAATCCGGGGCTCCCGAGACTTCTGACGAAAGGAGACGGATTTCGCCTGCCTCGCGGGTCGGACGCGAAACCCCTCACCCTCAAGCCCCGTCCGGGTCGTTGCGCTGTCGCAAACCGCCTCTTGCCGCCGCCGCGGCGCCGACCTTGACGATCTGGCTATGGCTTGGCCATTGCGGATACGCGGGCAACTCTGGCGGTTGCGTTCGGCCGAACGGGCGCGGCGTCGCCTTCGCCAATCCGTTCCGCCGCGCCGACCTCGCAAAGTCGATCGAGCAGCGCGATCGCCTGGTTGAGATACCATGTCCGCCGGTGCTGTTGCGCGACAGTTTCGGAGAGCGTCGCGAACATATGGCCCGCCTCCTTGGCAAGCACGTCATGACGACCGCGTTCCCGCGCGTCGAGCATATGCTCGACATTGCGGCGGATGCGAGCGGGAAGCGCGCCGCCAGAGGCGCGAACGGTCGGCTTCATCTCGTCCGGCGCATGCCGCTTTCCGGCGGCGCATTCGGGTACAGCCGCGGTGTCGGCGACGGCGGCGGGCAGGATCTCATCAATCACGGTCCGATAGATGAGATCGGCGCGCTCGCCGTCGCGGCCATCGTTGGTCCCGATGATCCGCGGTGCGAACGGCTTCAGCCGTTGGCGTGTCGCGGAGTCGACGCGGTCGTTCAGAGGGATAACGAACTTGCGGATGATTTGCGACGCGGTTCGCGGCCGATCGCCGAAATATTCGCCGGCCATGAACGCCACGAACGACATGATGCAGAACCGGTTGAGCCGGGGATCGCCGATTCCGGCGACGAGTTCGGCTTTCTCGTAGCGCCGTTGAACGTCTACATTGAAGGACATTTGTGAAGTTCCTCCCTTGCTGCGGGACCGTCCACGAAGATGGGCGGCGGTCCTTCAAGATGAGGTGGTGATCGTTCTCATGCCGTGCCAGCCCGCAAGAGGAAGTGCAATGCAGCAACAAGGCCGGGGGCGCAACAAGGCCGCCCGGTCCACGCGATCTAGCATGGATTGAGCTGGCCGAAGGCTTGTGCAATCGCGTGAGCGCGGCGGTTGTTCACGACGAACGGAGCAAGATGCGTGTCCTGAGCCAGCACGTGCTGCTCAAACCATTCGCGCAAGTAGCTCAGAAGTTCGCGCAGGATGACCCGATCCCGATGCACGACATAACGATCCATGAACGCGTAAAGACCGAGAATGAAGCGGACATGATCGTCCTGATGGCTCTTGAGGCCAGGATACCCGCAAGCTTCCATGACCTTTTCCTCGCGCGCCATGTGAAATTCGATGAAGGCGATCAGTCGCTCGCAAATATCGATTGATAGGGCGGAGTCGTTGTGCCCCTCAACACAGTCCTGCAGGCTGATGGTCAGGCGCGCGATGATGTCGTGATCGTCGTCGAGCAAATCAATGCCAACGCTCATGCTTTCGGACCAGCCAAAATGGGACACGCCGCCTTCCTTTTCCAGCGACCCAAGCGCCTTGCGCGCGTCGCCGACAGACGCGCGGTGGCGCTGGCGGTTGGCGAACCTCAGTAACTCAGACACGCCTTTTTTGCAATAGAGAGCAGGTCAGTAATAACCCGCATGGAGGTTATCGGCCGCCATGAGAAGATCCATGGCGCCTCCTGAGCCGGTTGAGATCGGCGAACGCCGAGCACACCGTCGCCTAGTGGCGGGGCGCGGTTTTTTTGGCATCTGTATGGCGCGGGCTCGGGAACTCCGATCAGGGGTCGGCGGGTTCTTTGTAGGGCAGCGGCCGAGAACGATACCGGCATCGGAGGAAAACATCGATGAAACCCGTCAATGAAAAAGTCGTGTTGGTGACCGGCGCCACCGATGGCATCGGCAAAGGAACCGCGTGCGAGCTCGCGCGGATGGGGGCGACGGTTCTGCTTCACGGGCGCGACCCAGAGAAGCTCGACGCCACCCATCAGGATATCAGCGCGCGCACCGGCAACCGCCAACTGGAGACATTCAAGGCGGACTTCGCCGCGCTCGCAGAAGTTCGACGGCTCGCCGAGGAGGTCATCAGCCGGCATCGCCGTATCGATGTGCTTATCAACAACGCCGGGATTGGCGCCGGCAAGATTGGTAGCCAGCAACGGCAGGTCAGCGAGGACGGCTACGAGTTGCGCTTCGCCGTCAACCATCTGGCGCCGTTCCTGCTGACGCACCTTTTACTGCCGGCGCTGCGCGACAATGGTCCGTCACGAGTGGTCAATGTGGCATCGGCGGCGCAACAGCAGATCGATTTTTCGGATGTCATGTTGGAGCGCGGCTACAGCGGTTTGCGCGCATACAGCCAAAGCAAGCTCGCCATGGTGATGGCCAGTTTCGAATTTGCGGCCCGGCTCGAAGCCACGCCGGTTACGGTGAACTGCCTGCATCCCGGCACTCTCCTCGACACCAAGATGGTGCGCGAAGGTTTCGGTCAACCGCAGGGAGACGTCGAGGAGGGCATTCGCTCCGAGATATTCCTCGCCACGGCGCCAGAACTCGAGGGGATAAGGGGCGCTTACTTCGATCGCACGCAGCAAGCCCGAGCGCACGCCCAGGCCTACGACGCGCAGGCGCGTCAACGTCTGTGGCGGCTCAGCGAAGACCTGACCGGCATCGCTGACCGGACGTGAGACCACGCGCGCCGCGGCGCTTTCTTGTCCGACGGCCCGATTCACCCGTGCTTGCGCGTATTCTTATTGCGGCGGGGGCGTGGCGGCGGGAGGAGCGGGCGCGTCGGTCGCCGGCGGCGGGGCAGCGTGCGCCGACGTCAAGCGCCACAAAGTCACCTGATCGGGCAGGCCGGTAACCTGGATGTTTTCCCGTTTCTGGTATTCCTCGAGCGCCGCCTGGGTCTTGGCGCCGAACTGCCCGTCGGCGTTGCCTTCAAGCAGACCCTTGTCGATCAACTCTTGTTGAACGTCGCGCAACACCTTTGTGTAAATCGCAACCCGCTGACCATGGGCTTCGGCCATCACCCGATCGCTTTGCTCCTTCAGCCGGTTCTCGGCGAGAAACTCGACCATCGCAGTCACGACCGCAAAAAAACGCTGATCGCGGTTGCGCTCGCAGTTGTGCTTCACCAGCGCAAGAATCGTGTCGGTATTCTGCCAGGGCGCGATGTCGAACGTTTCCGGCAAGAGCTGGTTGATCGCCGTCATGTAACCTTCCAGCCAGCCGCCGGCGAGAAGAACGTTCTCCTGCCGTTCTTCCGAAGCCTGAAGAAACTGAGCACAAGTAGCGAGGCCGACGCCGCGGAGCGCGAAGTTTCCGCTGCTGTCGGCCGCTCTCACCTGTGCCGAAGCGGTCGCCGCTACGATCAGAGCGCTTACAAGCAACAAGACGCGCATTTTCATCAATAACTCTCCACGTGGTGGCATTCTTATCAGCACGCATACTCTCTCCCGGAGAGTCGCACAAGCGGCCTCGGCTATCGCCATCGTCGATTATCGCCGGGAAGAGGGCGGCAATGCGGCGGTCTGTGCTGTTCGTCCCCGATCCACGAAATCACCGGCACTACGGGAAAGCCCGGCCGATGAGCACACGCATTCACTCCACATTACGAAAACGCAATCACGCTTGTCGTTTTTCCGATCAGATCAAAGCCATGAGGTAGAGGGCGAGAGTGATCAGGGCGAGGGTGATCGCGAGCCAGGTTCCCGCGCTCACTCCTTGCGGCGCCGGCGCCGATTGCAAGACGTCTTTCTCCACCGCCGTCGGCGTGGAGCGGTTCAGCGTCTCGTTCAATCGGGCAAAGAAACGGCTCGCCATCTTTTGTAGGGTCCGATCGATCTCTTCTCGGTCGAGCCGGGCAAGCTCGCCACCAATCGCGGCATCAACATCATATCTCAACAGCGTGGATGTCGCGTCGAGGGGCTGCATCCGCACGTCGATCCCGCCTCTTGCGAACCCGGCGGACCCACCGTGGCTTTCGCCGATAATTCGGTAGGTCTCCGGTGGATCCAATGCCGAGAGCGTCATTCTGCTCATAAACCGCGCCTCGGCGTCTCCAAGGAACGTGGTCGCCACCGCCTGGATTTCAATGTCGCTGATACGATCGACGCTCTGACAGCCTGGGATGCATTTGCGCAGGATGTCCGGATCGTTGAGCGCCGCCCATACAATCTCCCTCGGCGCATCGATGCGCTGCTCTCCTCCCATCTGCATGAATAGCTAGGCTCCCCGTTATGGTTGTTTTTCGAATTTAGCCGCGCCGACCCAGGCTGAGCAAGCAGGCGCGGCCGCACGACCGCTTTTGATAATGGCGAGATGCGGATGTTGCGCTTACCCCGCGCGCAGGAAATAGTACGCGCCCGACAGAAGAAGGGCGGCCGGATGAGCGACAACGACAGCAGGACCAGTGTCGTCAACCTCGAGCGCGAGTTGCGCAAGGCCATGGCGGCGCTGGACGAGCCGGGCGCGGGCGGGCGCGCCAATCTCGAATGCAGGGTCGCCGATCTGCAACAGCGCGTTCTGGCGACGCCGGCGCGCAGCCTCGCGGACATTGAGGCGCGGCTTATCGTCATTCGCGAACTTGCCGCCTCTCTCGGCGAACCGGGATATTTGCTGCAACTGATCGACGCCACGCTCGCCGATATCCGTGCAATGCGCGCGGCAGGCGTTTGAGTCGTGCTCGAGGCGATCGTCGCCAATCCCGAACTGGTTCTTGGCTTGATTGCCGCCGCCCTGGCGACGGGCGTTATTGCCGGGATCCTTGCCGGGCTTCTTGGCGTCGGCGGCGGCATCGTCATCGTCCCCGTTCTTTACCACGTCTTTCCCTTCCTCGCGATTGACGAGAACGTGCGCATGCACCTTGCCGTCGGCACCTCGCTCGCGACCATAATCCTTACCTCGATTGTTTCGGCTCGGGCTCATGCCCGGAAGGGAGCGCTCGACCGGGAACTGCTCGTCACTTACGCCCCCGGCATCCTTGCCGGCGTCCTTGTCGGCGCCTTCCTCGGCGGACGCGCGCGCGGCGAGCTTCTCGTCATCGTCTTTGCATCCTTGGCGCTGGTGGTGGCCGTCGACATGGCGTTCCGGCGCCGGAACGTCCACTTGGCGCGCGCGCCTCTCGAGGGATTGCCGGCGCAAGGGATCGGTTTCTTTATTGGGGGGTTTTCGGTCGTCATGGGCATCGGTGGCGGTACTTTCAGCGTGCCCGTGTTTACGTTGATGAACGTTCCCGTGCATCGCGCCGTGGGTACGGCGGCGGCCATCGGTCTGCTCATCAGTGTCCCGGGCGCGCTGGCCTTCCTGTGGAACGGCCTGGGCAATCCCGATTTGCCGCCCGGCAGCGTCGGTTACATCAGTCTCCCGGCGCTGGCGGCGATCGTTCCCGGTACGATGCTGAGCGCGCCGCTCGGCGCGCGCATCGCCCATGCCCTTCCGGATCGGGCTCTCAGAGCAGCCTTCGCCGTCTTTCTGTTCCTGACGTCGGCGCGCATGTTCTATGGCGTGCTCAGTTAACGCATCACCCCGATCCCGTGAGCGAGCGGGCGAAGACGGCCACGACCGAACAGGCGACGCGGCAGGACCTCGGCGCTTGCCGTTGACATTCGCGAAGGCGGACCCAATTTGCCGTCGCCGCGTCATGACGGGTAACCGCCGCGTTGGCGCAGGAGCAAAAGCGCAATCGACATGAACAGCAGAATTCCGCGATTGCTTCCACGCAGCCGCCAGCGTCGCCTTCTTCTCGGCTTGGCGACGGTGCTCGGACTGGCGCCGCGGGGATTCTTCATCCCTTACCGCTACCGGAAAGACGCGCCGCAGGCGCTTCCTCCTTACCTGCCCGTTCTGCGCTTGTTTCGAGAGCACCACGACCCGTTTCTCGATCTGCTCGCCGGCATCGATGCGTTCGCCGCCGAACTTCTGCGGATCGACGGCGAGGCGCCGCCGTCGCCGCGCTGGAACCAGGACTGGTTTCCGCGCCTGGACGCGGCGGTGGCCTATACGATTGTGCGCAAGATGCAGCCGGCGCGGATTCTTGAAGTTGGCGCCGGACATTCGACGCGATTCCTCGCCCGGGCCGTCGCCGACGGCGGACTCGACACGCTGCTGACGACCATCGATCCGGCCCCGCGCGCACGGCTCGATGGTCTTGACGTCAGGATCATCAACAAGACCCTGGAGCAAGCAGGAGAGCGGCCGTTCCTGGATCTCGACAGCGGCGATATTCTCAGCATCGATTCAAGCCACGTTCTGATGCCTGGAACCGACGTGGATATCCTGCTCAACCGGATTCTTCCGCACCTTCCGTCTGGGCTTGTTGTCCATTTTCACGATATTTTTCTTCCCGACGGCTATCCCGAGGCGTGGGGGTGGCGCGGGTACAATGAACAACTCGGCGTGGCGACGCTCCTTCACGGCGGAGAATGGCGGGTGTTGTGGTCGAGCCATTACGTCGGCTCGCGGATGGCGGCGGCGGTGGCCCGAACCGTGGCCGGCCGCTTGATTCTTTTGCCGGAAGCGTTGGAGTCGAGCCTATGGCTGGAAAAGCGGCGCGGAGCGGACCGGGCATTGCAAGCCGGATCGCCGCTGAGCGACGAATGAAAGCGAAGGGCGGAAGGCGCCCCGCCGCCGATGAAGAGGATTATTCATAAGGATCGGCGGCATCCCGCAGGCCGTCGCCAAGAAAATTGAAGCCGAGCACGGTCACCACGACAGGTATCATCGGCGTCAGAAGCCAGGGATAGAGCGCCACAGCCTCGATGTTCTGAGCTTCCGTCAACAGCACACCCCAGCTTGTCACCGGCGGCCGCAGACCGAGGCCGAGAAAGCTTAGCGCGGTTTCACCGAGGATCATCGCGGGAACGGATAGCGTCGCGGACGCGATCAAGTGGCTCATGAAGTTCGGCAGCAAGTGTCTTGCGATGATGCGCTGCGGCCGCGCGCCCATGAGCTTGGCGGCGGCGCAAAAGT
>CAZRWU010000018.1:16401-34075 GCA_964603915.1 uncultured Rhodospirillaceae bacterium | reverse complement strand
TTTTGTGCGCCAATGAAATTCAGTGGACGTTTCGATAGAGTTCCGGGAGGAGGCCATGACGAACGAGAAGCCTGAGAAGGACGCCGGCAAGAAGACAGCAGGCAAAGACGCGGCTCCGACGGCCCCAAAGCAGGCGACAACGGCACCCGAGTAACGGGCGTCCGGTGATGAGGCCGCGGTGACGTCGCCGCAAGGGGTGCCGGCTTCGGCGAGGCCGGTAGAGCCGCCACCGCACAAGCATCATAAGGACGAGTCACGGCGCGCCCGCGGGCCTCGCCTTTTCGATCATCTCGATCCGCCGATCAACAGTCGGTCCATTATCATTCAAAACGTGCAACCGCAAATCGACTGCGGGGCCTATCCGATCAAGCGGGAGGTCGGCGACACACTCGACATCTCCGCCGAAATTTTCCGCGATGGGCATGACCGCCTTTCAGCCGTCATCTTGTACCGGCGCAAAGCCGACAGCGCGTGGCGCGAGGCGCCCATGACCGAGGTGAATTCTGGTCTGGCCCAATGGACCGGCAGCATCGTCCTCTACGACAACGCCAGTTACCTCTACACGATCGAAGCGTGGACAGACCTCTTCGCCTCGTGGAGCGGCGAGCTGGAAAAGAAGCTGGCCGCCGGGCAGAACGTCGAGCTTGAGCTGCTCGAGGGCCGCGAGCTGGTCGAGGAAGCGCTGGGGCGGGCCAAGGGAGATGACAGGGAGCGGCTCGCGTCGATCATCCAGGCGTTCGACGCCGATCCGGCGACGCGGGCGACGCTGTTGCTCGGCCAGGATGTCAAGAGCGTCATGTCGCGATGGCCCAGTCGGGAAACAGCGGTCCGCCACCAACCCGAACTCGAAGTGTTTGTCGACCGGGTCAAGGCGCGCTATGCGGCCTGGTACGAAATGTTCCCCAGATCGCAGGGGCAGGATCCGGCGCGAAGCTCGACCTTCCGGGATTGCGAGGCGCGCCTGCCCGACATCAAGCGAATGGGCTTCGATGTGCTGTATTTCCCGCCGATCCATCCCATCGGCCGCACCTTCAGGAAAGGCAAGAACAATACCCTCGAGGCCGGTCCCAACGATCCCGGCAGCCCCTACGCCATCGGCTCCGATGAAGGCGGTCACACAGCGATCCATCCAGATCTCGGCACGGTTGAAGACTTCCGGCATCTGGTGCAGGCGTGCCATCAGAATGGCATGGAGGTCGCGCTCGACTTCGCCATTCAATGTTCGCCGGACCATCCCTGGATCAAGGAACATCCGGAGTGGTTCCTGTTTCGCGCCGACGGAACGATCAAGTACGCCGAGAATCCGCCGAAAAAATATCAGGACATCGTCAATGTCGATTTCTACAACGAGCACTGGGAGTCGTTATGGAACGAGCTGCTCTCGGTGGTTCAGTACTGGATCGACCAGGGCGTCAAGATCTTTCGTGTCGACAATCCCCACACCAAACCGGCGCCGTTCTGGGAGTGGCTGATCCGCAAGATCAATGCCAGCCATCCCGACGTCATCTTTCTGTCGGAGGCGTTCACGCGGCCGCCAATGCTGAAAATGCTGGCGAAAGTCGGCTTCAGCCAGTCCTATACGTACTTTACGTGGCGGCATACCAAGCACGAGTTCATCGAGTACCTGACCGAACTGACCCAGACGTCCTGCAAGGAATATCTGCGCCCGAACTTCTTCACGAATACGCCCGATATCAATCCTCCATTTCTTCAGACGGGGGGACGGCCGGCGCATCAGATCCGGGTCACCCTCGCCGCGACGTTGTCCAGCGTCTACGGAATTTACAGTGGTTTCGAGCTGTGCGAGGCGACGCCAATCCCCAGCAAGGAAGAGTATCTCAACTCCGAGAAGTATGAAATTCGCGTCTGGGATTGGGATCGGCCCGGCAACATCAAAGATTACATCACCCGGCTCAACCAGATCCGGCGGGACAACCCGGCTCTGCACGAACTCGATAACTTGCGCTTTTACAACTCGACGAATGACAACGTCCTGTTCTATGGGAAAATGACGCCGGACCGACTGAACATGGTTTTCTGCGCGGTCAGTCTCGACCCGTTCTCCTCACAGGAAACATTCGTCGACTTTCCGCTGTACGAGATGGGGTTGGAAGAGCGCGATCCGTACGTTGCCGAGGAGCTGTTCACGTTCCGTCGCTTCGAATGGCAGGGATCGCGTCACTGGCTTCGCCTCGATCCATACACCAATCCTTGTGAAATCTTTCGGATCACGCGGCTTCATGACATCACATGGCGGTAGCAGGAGACCCATCGACAACAAGACGGGGCAAAAGCGGACGAGATCGTTTACAGCGCAGAAGGCAGGGAGATTTTCTGCATGAGCTCTGGCGAGCAGCTCTGGTATAAAGACGCGATTATTTATCAGTTACACGTCAAGGCCTTCTTCGACTCGACGGGGGACGGTATAGGCGATTTCCAGGGCTTGACCCGGAAGCTTGATTATCTCAGTGATCTTGGGATCACAGCAATCTGGCTGCTGCCCTTCTACCCGTCGCCGTTGCGCGACGACGGCTATGATATTTCCGACTATAAGGATATTCACCCTCAGTACGGGACGATGCGCGATTTCCGCAAGTTTGTGCGGGAGGCGCATCGTCGCGGCCTCAAGGTCATCACCGAACTCGTCATCAACCACACTTCTGATCAGCACCCATGGTTTCAGCGAGCCCGGCGCGCCAAGTCGGGTTCCGCGCACCGCAATTACTATGTGTGGAGCGACACCGATCAGAAGTACCAGGGAACCCGCATCATTTTCCTCGATACCGAGGTCTCCAACTGGGCGTGGGATCCGGTCGCCCAGCAATACTACTGGCACCGGTTCTTCTCGCATCAGCCGGATCTGAATTTCGACAATCCTCGCGTCTTTGACGAAGTCACCGCGGTCATGAAATTCTGGCTTGACGCCGGCGTCGACGGGCTGCGCCTCGATGCGGTGCCCTACCTTGTCGAGCGGGAAGGCACCAACAACGAGAATCTTCCCGAAACTCACGATGTCATAAAGCGGTTGCGGGGATGGCTGGACGCCCACTTCGAGAATCGCATGTTCCTCGCGGAGGCGAACCAGTGGCCGGAAGACGTCCGGCTGTACTTCGGCGACGGCGACGAATGCCACATGGCGTTCCACTTTCCGCTGATGCCGCGGATCTACATGGCGCTCGCCCGCGAGGACCGCTATCCGATCACCGACATCATGCGGCAGACTCCCGACATTCCCGACAGTTGCCAATGGGCGATCTTTCTGCGCAATCACGACGAGCTGACCCTGGAAATGGTCACCGATCGGGAGCGCGATTACCTGTGGCAATTCTATGCCGCCGATCAGCGCGCCCGCATCAACCTTGGCATCCGCCGCCGCCTTGCCCCTCTGCTCGAGCGGGATTACGCCAAGATCAAGCTGCTTAACAGTCTGTTGATGTCGATGCCGGGCACGCCGATCATCTATTACGGCGATGAAATCGGCATGGGCGACAACGTCTTTCTTGGCGACCGCAACGGCGTGCGCACGCCGATGCAGTGGTCGCCCGATCGCAACGCCGGCTTCTCGACCGCCGACCCCGAGAGGCTGTATTTACCGCCGATCATGGACGCCATCTACGGCTACTACTCGGTCAACGTTGAAGCGCAGGCGCGCCGTTCGACCTCGCAGCTCAGCTGGATGAAGCGCCTGATCGCCGTTCGCAAGGCGCACCTGTCATTCGGGCGCGGCGCGCTGACGTTTCTTTATCCCGGGAACCGCAAAGTCCTCGCCTACTTGCGCTCCCATGAGGACGAAACGATCTTGTGCGTGGCCAACATGTCGCGAGCGCCCCAGGCGGCGGAGCTGGATCTCTCGGCGTTTGCCGGCCGCGTTCCCGTCGAA
This sequence comes from uncultured Rhodospirillaceae bacterium, assembly GCA_964603915.1. Lineage (GTDB taxonomy): Bacteria > Pseudomonadota > Alphaproteobacteria > Rhodospirillales > Defluviicoccaceae > REEP01. The sequence goes on along the minus strand of CAZRWU010000018.1, from coordinate 30,195 downwards.
CTGCTCGGCCGCAGCGCGTTTCCGCCGATCGGCGATCTGCCCTACTTTATCATCTTGCCGGGCCACGGCTTCTACTGGTTTATCCTGGCCGACGAAAGCCAGGCGCCGGCATGGCATGACGCCTATGAGGCGCCGCTGCCGGACTTGCAGACCCTGGTCATGCCGCGTGGCTGGCAAAGTCTGTTGTCGGGCACCAATCTGGAAATGCTCAGCCAACGGATTCTACCGGAGTACATCGTCGGACGGCGGTGGTTCGCCGCCAAGGGCAGCGCGATCCGGACGGTCAAGCTCCACGACGAGGCGGTGCTGCGGGATGGCGGCTTTGGCTACCTGATGGGCTGCTGGGACGTGACCACCGCCGATGATGTGACTCAAACCTACGGCATGTCGTTGGCGACGGCGTGGGAAACGGCCACCGACGATCCGCTGAGCCGGCTGCAGGGTTTCACGCTTGCGCGGGTGAGGACAGCCAACCGCGTCGGAGTGCTCTATGACGGGCTGGCCGACGCGCCATTCACGGCGGCCGTGCTTCGCGCCGTTCAAAAAGAGGAACAGATCGAAACCGCCTCCGGCGGGAAGATCCTGTTTCGGCCGACAAAGGCGCTCGCGAGTGCGAATATCGCCCCCGATGCCGAAATCCGCAGGATGGGAGGCGAACAAAGCAATACCTCGGTCCGCATTGGCGAAGAAGCGATTTTCAAGATGTACCGCCGCTTGCAGCAGGGGGTTCATCCGGAAATCGAGGTGGGTCGTTTTCTCACCGATGTTGCGGGATATCCGAACGCGCCGGCGACGCTCGGCAGCATCGAGATGGTCGGCGCCGATGGCGTTTCGACGGCGCTCGGCATCATTCACCGGTTCGTCCGGAACCAGGGCGATGGATGGTCGTTTACTCTCGACTACCTCAGCCGCTTTTTGCAGGAAATCGAGGTCATCCCGCAAGAACAACGAGAGGCCGAGGTCCAACCGCACGACCTGTATCGCGCGCTCGCGGCAACGCTGGGTCAACGGGTCGCGGAATTGCATCAAGCCTTGGCGATCGAGACGGATGATCCAACGTTCAAGGTCGAAGCCGCCGGTGCGGACGATTTCCGGGCGTGGGGCAAACGGGTTCATGAACAAGCCGATCAGGCCCGCGATGCGCTTAGCCGGTCCGTCGCCGCACAAGATCTCAGCGAGGCGGTTGGCGAGTTGGTCCACGAACTCCTTCGCCGTTGGAAGGATGTCGAGACGGCGATCAAGCGTCTCACGCCGAAGGACCTCGCGATTCAGAAGTCCCGTTTTCACGGGGATCTCCATCTTGGCCAAGTGGTCGTGGTTCGCGAAGATTTTCTCATTCTCGATTTCGAGGGAGAACCCGCGCGCAAGCTTGAGGAGCGCCGGAGCAAGCATTCCCCGATGCGCGACGTCGCCGGAATGGTCCGGTCCCTGAACTATGCCGGCTGGTCGGCGCTGCTCGAGCATTCCCGCGCCGCGCCGCCGCCCGAGCCGGTGGTGGGAAACGTGAAGCAATGGGAGGCGCTGGCGACCCAATGCTTCCTTGCCGCCTATCGCGAACATGCGGCCGGCTGTCCGACGGTGCCGGATAACGATGACGATTTCGACCAGCTTCTTGCGCTGTTCTCTTTGGAAAAGGCCTTGTACGAAATTTGCTACGAAGCCGACAATCGTCCAGACTGGTTGCGGATCCCGGTGCGCGGTGTGCTGCAGTTGATCGGGGCGGCCGAATGAGCGGCCGGCTCTCGCCCACCGCCGCCATCGTGCCTGATCGTTGAAGCTCTTTCATAAGGTTCTGATTGATATAGGATTCTGATCAAGCGGGATCGCAACCAGGAAAGCCAGACCAGCAATGACCACGCCTGAAAAACCTGAAACGGTCGTCGAGAAGATCGTGTGCGCCAAGCATCCCGATCCGTTTTCCTATCTCGGCATGCACCCGGGGCCCAAGGGTCAAGGTCTGGTTGTTCGCGCCTTCTTGCCGCAGGCCAAGCGCGTGCACGTGGTCGAAACCGCCAAGGGAACCGTCGTCGCCGAACTGTCGAAGATTCATGACGCCGGCCTCTTCGATGGAATGGTCAAAAGATCCGGGCAGATTTTTCCATACCGTTTCAGGATCGAAACGGAAAAGGGGGAACAGGAGATCGAGGATCCTTATCGGTTTCCACCGATTCTGGGTGAAATGGATGTCTATCTGATCGCAGAGGGAAAGCATCTCCGACTTGACGAAAAGCTCGGCGCCCATCTGATGACCATGGAGGGCGTGCCCGGCGTCGGATTCGCGGTATGGGCGCCGACCGCGTTGCGCGTCAGCGTTGTCGGTGATTTCAACAATTGGGACGGCCGGCGCCATGTCATGCGTTTTCGGGTGGAATGCGGCGTGTGGGAGATCTTCATGCCCGGCCTGCCGGAAGGCTCCCTCTACAAGTACGAAATTCTCTCCAAAAAAGGAGAATTGCTTCCTCTCAAGCAGGACCCGTTTGCCTTCTTTTGCGAGCAGGCGCCCGGTACGGCCGCGATCGTCTACGATTTGACCCGGTACAGGTGGCATGACGACGAGTGGATGCAGCATCGCGGCAAAGCTGTCAGCCTCGAGGCTCCCATGTCGATCTATGAGGTGCATCTGGGCTCGTGGCGGCGCAAGCCCGAGCGGAACAGCTATCTCACCTACTATGAGTTGGCCGACCAGCTCATCCCTTACGTCAAGGACATGGGGTTCACGCACATCGAACTGCTTCCGATCTCCGAGCATCCGTTCGACGGCTCATGGGGATATCAACCGCTGGGATTGTTTGCGCCCACCAGCCGTTTTGGGCGGCCCGATGAATTCCGTGAGTTTGTCGACCGCTGCCATCAGGCCGGCATCGGCGTGATCCTCGACTGGGTCCCGGGTCACTTTCCGACGGATGCCCATGGGCTCGGCTGGTTCGATGGAACCAATCTCTACGAGCACTCGGACCCAAGGCAAGGACGGCATCAGGACTGGGGTACGCTGATTTACAACTACGGCCGCTACGAGGTGTCGGACTACCTGTTGAACAACGGCTTGTTCTGGCTCGAAGAGTATCACCTCGACGGCCTGCGCGTGGATGCGGTGGCGTCCATGCTCTATCTTGACTACAGCCGGCGCCCGGGAGAGTGGATTCCCAACGTCCACGGCGGCAATGAGAACCTCGAAGCGATCGGCTTCCTGAGGCGCATGAACGAGGTGATCTTTCAATCCCACCCCTCGGTCACCACCATCGCCGAAGAGTCGACCTCATGGCCGATGGTTTCTCGTCCGACCTACCTTGGCGGCTTGGGGTTTGGCTACAAGTGGAACATGGGGTGGATGAACGACACGCTCGCGTACATGAGCCGTGACCCAGTGTTCCGCAAGTATGTCCACGATCGCTTGACGTTCGGCGTGCTCTACGCGTTCAGCGAAAACTTCGTGCTTCCTCTGAGCCATGACGAGGTGGTACACGGCAAAGGCTCGCTGATCCGGAAAATGCCGGGAGACCGGTGGCAGCGGTTCGCCAACCTGCGCGTCTATCTCGCGTTCATGTTCACGCATCCTGGCAAGAAGCTCCTGTTCATGGGAGGAGAGTTCGGGCAGGAGCGGGAGTGGGATCATGACTCGAGCCTGGACTGGCACCTGCTTGACGATCCAAGCCACGGTGGGCTTTATCGACTTGTGAGGGACCTCAATGGCCTTTACAGGGGGGTGACGGCGCTGCATCAGCGGGACTGCGACGCGGAAGGATTCGAGTGGATCGACTGTACCGATGTCGAGGACAGCGTGATTTCGTTTCTCCGCAAGGGGCGCGATGCCGACGACATCGCCATCGTGATCTGCAACTTCACTCCTGTCGTGCGCCGCGGATATCGCGTCGGGGTCCCCCGGGGCGGGTTCTACGTGGAGCGTCTGAACACCGATTCTGCGCTTTATGGAGGGAGTGATGTCGGTAACGCGGGCGGTGTCGTGGCCAATGACATCGAATGTCATGGCCGGCGTCACAGCATCGACATAACGCTTCCGCCCCTGGCGGCTGTCGTTCTGACGACGAAGGGCCCCGATATCTGAACCGATCTCACAAGGGCGGCGCGTTCTGACGCCGTCAAATGCGCACAAAGCTCAAACTCACGGACAGGAGGGACTTGATCATGCGTGTATGGCCCGGAACACCATACCCGCTCGGGGCAACCTGGGACGGAACAGGTGTCAACTTTGCCCTGTTTTCCGAGAACGCCGAGAAGGTGGAATTGTGTTTGTTCGACGAAAAAGGCGCGCGCGAGATCAACCGCATCGTCCTGCCCGAGTACACGGATGAGGTTTGGCACGGCTATCTTCCGGACGTGCGTCCGGGGCAGCTCTATGGTTACCGCGTCTACGGTCCCTACGATCCTCATCGTGGACACCGGTTCAACGGCAACAAGCTGTTGATGGACCCTTACGCCAAGGCGATCTTCGGCGCGTTGAATTGGAATGATGCGCACTTCGGGTACCGGATCGGGGCTCATGAGCACGATCTCAGTTTCGATAAGCGCAACAACGCGCGATGGATGCCGAAATGCCGTGTGGTCGATACCGCTTTCACCTGGGGGGACGACCGGTCGCCCCGGATCGAGTGGCACGAGAGCATTATCTATGAAGTGCACGTTCGCGGCTTCACGATGCGTCATCCCGACGTTCCGAAAGACCAACGCGGGACCTTTGCAGGAATGTCGGCGCCGGCCGCCGTGGATTACTTGAAGAAACTCGGAATAACCGCGGTTGAATTGCTGCCGGTTCAGGGTTTCATCGATGACCGGCACCTGACCGAGAGAGGGGTCAGCAACTACTGGGGTTACAACACCAACAGCTTCTTCGCTCCGCATCACAGTTATCTCTCGAACGGCAGCCTCAGCGAATTCAAAACGTTTGTCCAGATCATGCACAATGCCGGCATCGAGGTGCTCTTGGACGTGGTTTACAATCACACCGCCGAGGGCAATCAGATGGGGCCGACGCTGTCGTTCCGCGGCATCGATAATGCGTCTTATTATCATCTCGTTCCTGGCAACGAGCGCTACTACATGGACTTCACCGGGTGTGGGAACGCCTTCGATCTGCGTCACCCGCGGGTGCTTCAGTTGGTGATGGATTCGTTGCGTTACTGGGTCGAAGAGATGCACGTCGACGGCTTCCGCTTCGACCTGGCGACGACGCTCGCCCGCGAGGAGCATGGCGCCTTCGATCGTCATTCAGGATTCCTCGACGCGGTCCGCCAGGACCCGGTGTTGTCGCGTACGAAGCTCATCGCCGAACCTTGGGACGTCGGCGAAGGCGGCTATCGCGTCGGCGGGTTTCCCGCTGGCTGGGCGGAGTGGAATGATCGCTACCGCGATACCGTTCGCAGTTTCTGGAAAGGGGACGAAGGGCAAGCGGCGGAGACGGCCACGAGAATGACGGGATCGAGCGATATCTTCGAATCGCATGGACGCCGTCCCTGGGCCTCGGTCAACTTCGTCGCCGCCCACGATGGGTTCACCCTTCAAGACGTGGTCAGCTACAACGACAAGCACAACGAAGCCAACGGCGAAAACAATCAGGACGGATCGAACAACAACAACAGCTGGAATTGCGGCGCCGAAGGCGAGACGACGGATCCCGCCATCCTTGGCCTGCGCGCGAAACAGCGGCGCAATCTTCTGGCGACGCTGCTGCTGTCGCAGGGTCTGCCGATGATTCTCGCCGGCGACGAGATCGGCCGCAGCCAGGGCGGCAACAACAATGCGTACTGTCAGGATAACGAAATCAGCTGGATCGATTGGCAAGGCGTCGAGAATGACGCCGCCTTCCTGCAGTTCACCCGCAACCTTATTCGCTTGCGTCGCCAGCACATCGTCTTTCACCGCTCGCGATTTTTCCACGCGCGCTTTATCCCCGGCACCAAGATCCAGGATATCACTTGGCTGACCCCCGGGGGCAAGGAGATGAGCAGCGAAGAATGGGCCGATGCTGGAAACCGCTGCCTTGGCTTTCTCATCCGCGGCGAGGCCGGAGAGTACCATCTCACGGCGTGGGGAGAAGCGCAGCCGGACCGCAGCTTTCTCGTGATCATGAACGCGCACCACGAGCCGATCGCATGGACTCTGCCGGCGCTTGAGGTCGGCACCGGGTGGGGACTGGTTTTCGATACCGATAATGAGGATGATTTTGCCGTAAGCGCCGAGTTTGCCGACGGCGACGTCTACCAGGTTCCGCCGCGCGCGTTCGTTCTTTTCGTGCGGACCGAGGAGCAGGAAGAACCGGAGGTCGACCACCTGCCTTGAGAACGAAGGCGGCGCCGGTTGTCGTCGCGTCTGTGTCAGTTGGGCGTCGCCAGATAAACGAACCGCCGGCTGGTCCAGTAGTTCCAGATGAAGGTTGCGAAAATGGCGACGCCTTTGGCCCCGAGTGGCGTGATGGTCGGACCAAGCGTCCAGATGATGGCGTTGGAGATGCCAAGGCCGATCAAATTGAAGCCAGCGAACCGCACGAACTGGTGCGCCGTCTTTCGCGAGCGGCTTGCGTCCCGGAACGTCCAGATCTTGTTCAGGACATAGCTATTGGCGAGACCGGCGCTATAGGAGAAGGAATTGGCGAGGACAGGGCGCCAGCCGACCGCGCTGATCAGCAGCCAGAACAACGCAAAATCGACAGCCGTGTTCGCCGCGCCGACGACGGCAAATTTGGCGGGCCGATGCAGCGTCTCGTGGAGCCTGCGGATCGACTCGACGCTTCTTCTCACGGCATCCAGACCGCTGACTGATACTCGGTAGAAACTGCGGCGTCGGAGGGTGCATTAACAGCAATGATTCCGCCCATGATGAACAGCGGCCGAAGTTTCAATTTCATGTAAATCCGTCCTTTATTGGATTCATCGGCAGCTTAGATGACGAACTGAACCTTTAACAAACGTGGCCTGGATCGAATTTTATCAACAGGCCCGAAGATTTTCGCAGATCCCTCATAGCCGGTTTACTCTGGACGGTTCGCAGGTATCGGCCTTTCTCATTCCAAACTCTTGAACGCCCAGCGTATCTCTCACGACGTATAGAGGACGTCTCTTCACTTCTATAAAAATTCTTCCAAGGTATTCTCCCAATATCCCTAAACCAACTAAGTTTATGCCGCTAAAAAACAAGATAGCAACTATAATCGAGGCATAACCTGGAACATCAGAACCTAGAATAAGTGTACGAAAAACAACATAAATTACGTAAAACATCGAAAAAATAGACAAAAATGCTCCTAAATAAGTCCAGATTCTAAGCGGTAAAGTGGTGAATGAAAATATCCCTTCTAGGGCTAGATTCCACAAATCCCAGTACCGCCATTTTGTCTTTCCAGCGGCTCTTGGGTCTCTTTTATAGCGGATGTGTGCGGTTTTAAAGCCTACCCAAGAGAAAAGCCCCTTCATGAACCGTGTTCTTTCGGGCAATTGCCGCAAGGCCTCGACCACCTTCCGATCCATTAGCCGGAAATCGCCCGCATTCATGGGTATGGGCGTGTCGGCGACGTTCGCCATTACTTTATAGAAAAATGCCGCGGTGAAACGCTTGCCAAAGGTGTCGCTGCGACGCTCGCTCCTGACGGCAACGACCATCTCGTAACCGGACTGCCACTTTTCAACCATAACAGGAATCAGTTCAGGTGGATCCTGGAGATCAGCATCAATCGGGATGACCGCGTCGCCCTGCGCAAAATCGAGCGCAGCAGTGAGAGCAACTTCCTTGCCGAAGTTGCGACTCAAATCGATGACCTTGATGCGTGGATCGGCGAGATGGGCTGCGACCAGCAGTTCAAGTGTCTGATCACGGCTGCCATCGTTGACGCACACGATCTCGTACGAGTAGCCGATACTGTCAAGGATGGGTATGATCCGGTGCAGAAAAATCCGGATGACGTCTGCCTCGTTATACATGGGGACGACAACGCTGATCAACTTTTCCTTGCAAGTCATCATGGTGCGTTCTTCAATCAGCGGAAGCAAACATGTGTTCCATGTTAAGCGAAAGCGCGTCTCGCAATATATCTACAAGCCATATACTCGATAAAGGAAATCGCGGCGAACGCCAGCAAAACAAACGATCCGAACATATACGATTGAATGGGAGGGTAGTACGGAGAAAATCCGATCCCGGCGATTCCTATTGCCAGCAGGATAAGGTATTGCCCACTGTATAAAAGTGCCAGAATGACTAAAAACCCGCTCGCTGCTACTGCATAGTGGATCCATGCAGGTGCACCGTTCAGATACCCTATCGAGTATGACTGTACGACATTAAGCGCCGCATTTCTCATTAGCATTAAGGGGTTTTCCTGAGCTATATCGAGATATCTGCTGCGTGTCAGCGTCGTCCACTGCTGCATAACCTCCTCTTGATAAAGATTGCCTCCCAGGGAGGCAACAAGTTCGACGCCAGTCTCATGTTCGTAAAGAGCATAGCCGAAATTGTCAGAAAGATGCGTGATACCGTATGGATTGATATAGCCGCCAATCCCAATGTAAGGCGTATGCCAGAAGTTCTTTTGCATCGGGGCATCAAGCATAATTACCATGATGATCGTGGCCGTTGTCGCGGCAACAAGAAATCTCTTTTTCTTTATTTTCAATAGCGCCAGAAAAAATATGAGAGTGACAAGAGGAATTACAGTTGGACGTGTCAGAATAACAAGACCATTCAACAGAAATAATGCGACCAATCCGATCATTAAAAGCCGAGGGTGTTCCAGATCACTGACGGAAATTGTTATTAAAAAAAGAAACGTAAATGAAGGTACGGATTGCCAGAAATAGTAATATGGAAATGTTGTATAGTATATAATAACCGGGTTTAACGCGTAGAGAAATAAAAACATTAATTTCTGACGTCGAGATGGAAAACGAACTATAAGAATACTACAGAACAAAGAATGAACTAATATTTGTAAATACTCGATCGCCATCTGATCGCTTGCTACAAAAAATATTCTTTTAGCGATATAGATCAAATAAATATAACCAATATGCCCGTTGGTGTAATCGGTTGTTTCAGATGATTCCTGAAATTGGTACCGTTCTCGTTCATTTACGGACATATCCTTGAAATGTTTTACTTCATTAATGTCAACAAGCATCGGCTCACCGATTTGAATGTTAGAAGCAGCCGAAAGATATGGCCCATACCACACTGGACTCATAGTGTGCTGGGTGTTCAAAATAAGCGAAACCACGGCAATCGTCGCGGAAAGAAAAAAAATTTTCATAAGGCGTGAGTATTTTGCAGACATCCACAATTTGCCGCATCCTGCAACAATATTGGCTAGCAATGTGTTTTCACTTGTTTCCTGATTTTGACATTAACCTGCATGTGCCAGCAGGACAGGTTTATCGTCGACGAACAGGCGGTACCCGGTTGCTTTCTGAAGCCGACCGGTCGATCCGCCTAATCTTTCGCCCGCGTAATAGCGCAAAGGCTTTATGAAACTATAATAGCGCCGTCACAAGCAGACGCTAATCAACTGTATTGATCTTTATCCAAGACGACTAGAGCTTGTATTCATAAAACTGACATAATGCCTTACCTTTAGCGGCCCTTCTTTAATATGGTCATATTGTATTGAGGCTGTTGCTCAAGATACAGCAATTGTATTACCAATGTTTATGTCTCTGCCTCCAAGTGGCTGTGGACGAATTGTCGATGCTGCTCAAGGCTTTCGCCAATTTGCATCGCCGTCTTCAAGGCAAGGCGGCCCGCCTCGCCGCTGACCATCGGCGGCCGCTCGCCGCGCACGGCGGCGAGAAAAGCCTCGATCTGTCGCTGCAAACTGTCGCCTTCCACAACGGTTTTTTCGTCAACGCCGATGTGGGGCTGCCCATCTTTACCGGGAGACCTGCGGGCAACGACGAGTTTCTGGGCCAGAAAATCCACAGAAAGATAGGCATTCGGCTGGAATATTCTCATCTTGCGTTCGTTCTTGGCGCTTATGCGGCTCGCCGTGATGTTTGCGACGCAGCCGTTGGCAAAGCGGATCCGACAACTCGCAATGTCTTCGAGATCCGAAAGCACGGGGGCTCCGACCGCGTCGACGCCGATGACCGGCGCATCGACCAGCGACAGGACGAGGTCGATGTCGTGAATCATCAAGTCAAGAACGATGCTGACATCGGTGCCTCTCAGACGGAACGGCGAGATGCGGTTGGCCTCGATATAAAGAGGCCGGCTCACCGCCGTGTCCATCGCCTGCCGCACGGATGAGAAGCGCTCAAGGTGCCCGACCTGCAAAACGACGCGCCGCCGCCTCGCTGTCTCGATCAGATCGTCGGCTTCGTCAAGGGAGCCGGCGATCGGCTTTTCGACGAGAACGTGAACGCCTGCGGCAAGAAACGCCTTGGCGATTTCATGGTGCGCCCGCGTCGGAACGACAACGCTCACGGCATCGACCGCCTCCAGCAGTTCGCGATAATCGGTAACAGCGCGCGTCCCAAGCTCCGCCGCTACGCGTTCGGCCCGGGCGCGGTCGATATCGCAGACCGCAACAAGCTCGGATGCGGGACAGGCGGCATACTTCTGTGCGTGGTAGCGCCCGAAGTGGCCGACGCCGATGGCGGCGGTCAGAATCCGGCCGGATGACGACGCCGGTTGAGGCGCGGCCATTCCGCCTCAAGCTCGCTGGGCCAGCAGCTTGAACTCCCGGCTCGTGGCTCCCGTGTAAAGCTGCCGCGGCCGCCCGATCTTCTGACTTGGATCCTCGATCATCTCGTTCCACTGCGCGATCCATCCGACGGTCCGGGCGACGGCGAAGAGGACGGTGAACATCGACGTCGGAATGCCCATGGCCCTGAAAATGATTCCCGAATAGAAATCGACATTGGGGTAGAGTTTCTTCTTGACGAAGAACTCGTCCTCCAGGGCGATCCGCTCAAGTTCCATTGCGAGTTCCAGCAGAGGCTCGTCGCGCACGCCCAGTTCGTCGAGAACCTCGTTGCAGCTCTCCCGCATGATCTTCGCACGCGGATCGTAGTTCTTGTAAACGCGGTGTCCGAAGCCCATCAGGCGGAAGGGATCGTCGGGATCCTTGGCGCGTTTGACGTACTGGGGAATTTTGCTCTTGTCGCCGATCTGCTCCAACATCCGCAACACCGCTTCGTTGGCGCCGCCGTGGGCGGGGCCCCATAGCGAGGCGATGCCGGCGGCGGCGCAGGCAAAAGGATTGGCGCCGCTCGAACCCGCAAGGCGAACGGTCGAGGTCGATGCGTTCTGCTCATGGTCGGCATGGAGGATGAGAATGCGGTCCATCGCCCGGGCAAGAACCGGATTGACGATGTACGGTTCACACGGGTTGGCGAAGAGCATGTGCAGAAAGTTCTCGGAGTATTTGAGTTCGTTACGCGGATAAATGAATGGCTGCCCGATCGCGTACTTGTAGGCCCACGCCGCAATGGTCGCGACCTTAGCGATCATCCTGTAGGATGCGATCATCCGGTGGCGGGGATTGGTGATGTCGGTGCTGTCGTGGTAGAACGCGGAAAGCGCTCCCACAACGCCCACCATCACCGCCATGGGATGCGAATCCCGGCGAAATCCATCATAGAATTTGTGGATCTGCTCATGAAGCATCGTGTGGTAGGTAATGTCGTGCTCGAACTTGCGCTTCTGGTCCGCCGTGGGAAGATCGCCATAGAGAAGCAGATAGCAGACTTCCATGAAGTCGGAATGTTCCGCCAGATCCTGGATCGGGTAGCCGCGATAAAGCAGAATTCCCTGATCACCGTCGATGAAGGTAATCCCCGACTCGCAGCTTCCGGTCGAGGTGTACCCGGGATCGAAGGTGAAAAAGCCGGTATCCTGGTAAAGGTTCCGCACGTCGATGACGTCGGGACCCATCGTGCCGGATATCACCGGCAGATCGAACCTTCGCCCGGTGCTGTTGTCGATCAGCGTGACGGTGCGGTTGATGCCCTCACTCTTCATCATCGTTTCGTTCATCGATAATCCCCATTGTCTTGGCCCATCATTCTAACCCATCGTTTTGGCGGTGTGAGCGATCCTGAAACCGGCGAACAAGAGCTCGAGGGACCGAAGCCGCCATCATCATTTCGCCGCGGAACGACCCAAGGCATCGTCAAGCCTGTCGCGGGTTTCCCGTTGGCCGAGAACTTCCATCACGTCGAACAGCGGAGGTGAAACGGTAGAGCCGGTAAGCGCCGCGCGCAACGGTTGCGCAATGTCTCGCAATGTCAGTCCTTCCGCTGGCGTCGATGCGACGAACGCGCGAATGGCCTTCTCGACGGTGGCCGCATCCCATTTGTCGAGCTGAGCCAGAACAGGCGCCACGGCGGCAAGTCGGTCCGCCCCTTTGCTCATCACCGCCATTGCCTTTGCGTCGATCGGAAGCGGGCGCGACAACGCGTAAACCCTCGCGCTCTCCGCAAGCTCGTTTACCGTCTTGGCGCGTTCCTTCAGGCCAGGCATGCCGCGCACGACGCGCTCCTCGGCGTCTTCCGCCAGTTCACCCGGATACTTCTCGCGAAGATAGGCCATCACCAAGTTCGCAAGCCGTCTGTCATCCGCTTGGCGCAGGTAGCGCGCATTCAGGTTCAGCAGCTTGAGCGGATCAAACCGGGCCGGAGAGCGGCCAACACTGGCCAGATCAAACCAGGCGATTGCCTGCTCGCGGCTGATGATTTCGTCGTCTCCGTGGCTCCACCCGAGGCGAAGCAGGTAATTGCACAGGGCTTCCGGAAGAAAGCCTTGATCGCGGTAAGCTTCTACGCCAAGCGCTCCGTGCCGTTTCGACAGTTTGGCACCGTCTGGACCATGAATCAACGGGATGTGGGCGAACAGCGGCGCCTCCCAGTCCATGGCCCGGTACAGCTGATATTGCCGGAATGCGTTGGTCAAATGATCGTCGCCACGGATGACGTGGGTAACGCCCATATCATGATCATCGACGACGACGGCGAGCATGTAAGTCGGGGTGCCGTCGGCTCGCAGCAGCACCATGTCGTCGAGCTGGTCATTGGCCACGGTTACGGGGCCCTGAACAAGATCTTCAATCGTTGTCTTTCCTTGCGTCGGCGCGCGAAAGCGCACCACCGGCGCAACATCCCGTGGCGCCAGCGAAGGACTGCGATCCCGCCAGCGGCCGTCGTAGCGCATCGGCCTTCCTTGCGCCCGCGCCGTCTCCCGCATTTCGGCGAGTTCAGCGGCGCTCGCGTAGCACAAGTAGGCATGGCCCCGATCGAGAAGATCGTGGGCCACTTCGATGTGCCGGCCAGCTCGAGAGAATTGGGAGACGGCCTCATCATCCCAATTCAAACCGAGCCACGCCAGCCCGTCGATGATCGCGTCGATCGCGGCGCTCGTCGAGCGGGCGCGGTCGGTATCCTCGATCCGCAAGAGAAAGCGGCCTTGATGATGGCGGGCAAACAGCCAGTTGAACAGCGCGGTGCGTGCGCCGCCGATATGAAGATAGCCGGTGGGAGAAGGTGCGAAACGAGTGACGACGGACATCAGGGGGCAGTCTACCTCGCGTACTCCAGCCGAATCGACGGGCAAGGGTTTAGCACATTTCCCGCCAAAGCGTGAGCGCACAGCGAGCACGCGGGCGAAGTCAGCGAACAGTGGGAAGGGTTCGCCTTGGCGTGGTACCTTTGCCTTTTACGACACTCAGATACACTGAATTACGAGGGGCGACTATGGCTGTTATTGTGCATTGCGACGCCTTCGAAGTGTCTTTGCAAACGGGACCCGACATGGCTGATATCAGCGCAAAACAGGTCAGCGCCCTGCGCGAGAAGACAG
>CAZRWU010000018.1:0-16391 GCA_964603915.1 uncultured Rhodospirillaceae bacterium | reverse complement strand
GCCCTCCGCCGCATCGTCACCAACTCGGGCGTCAAGGACGGCAGCGCGCATATCAGCGGCGTCGGTTCGACCGGTTCGGTCACCACCATCGAGTACGAACCTGGCGCGATCGCCGATCTGAAGGACGCCATCCGCCGTCTGGCGCCGCCGGACATGGCCTACGCTCACGAGATGATGTGGCACGATGGAAACGGACATAGCCACGTTCAAGCGGCGCTCATGGGGCCTTCTCTTGTGGTTCCGATACGAAAAGGGGCGCTTCGGTTGGGCACGTGGCAGCAGGTCATCCTCATCAATCACGATAACCGCCCCCGCCGCCGTCCCGTCGAGGTAACCGTTATCGGCAACGGTTGAGCGGCGGGCAACGGCTGGGTGGCCCGGCACGCTGGCGCCACGATGGCGCCGGGAAACACACGAGCGACGCCTTTCCGCAGCAAATCTTACATGCCTATGAAAGGTGACGATAAGCACTTTCATTTGCATGATGGGCAGCCTAATTGGGTCCCTTCTTTGTAATATTTAGCAGGCGAGAGAACTCCGACATCTCGAATAGTGCAGTGCAGCAAGTTTGCTGCACTGCAAAAAATGATGCTTTTCTCACCGTTGGTAAAAAATATTTTGTTAAGTTCTCTTAACTTATGGTTAGATACTTGAGGTGGAGGAAACGGGAGGCGCGCGATTGGGCCAGACGATGCCGGCGCGGCGTGTACGACAACGAGCCTGCCGCCTTCCAAGGATGCGAACGTGAAATGCTACATTTGCCAAGGAACGGACACAAAGTTTACGAGGTCGCGATCTACAACTCCAATGTTCGCCAACTTGTGATGCACAATCGAAGTCATTCCTATGTTGACGATCATTGGGCCAAGCCGCAAACGCGCAATGTGGTCGCGCGCGACGAGGCGGAAGCGCGGAAGTTGATCGCGGAGCGCTTTCCGCCCGAGGAAGGCTTTGTCATCCAGCGAATGAACCAGAGCCGTTACTGACGCAACCGGCTCAAATTCGACGCTGGAAGAAAGCTCGCGTTTTAAGCTCCAAGGCGCGGGCCACGGTAGCGATTTCGCCTTTGCCGGAAGAGGCGATACTCGTTGCCCCCTCTCGGATCGCTCGCCAGTGGCCTTTCGAGAAGGCACCGCTATAATCCGGCGCGGCGTGTCACGTCATGCGGCAAAAAGCGGGATTCTCCGATGTTCGACGACACTTTGCTCAAGGACAAAAGGGTGCTGATTACCGGCGGTGGATCCGGTCTCGGCAAGAGCGCGGCGCAGCGGATCATGGAGCTGGGCGGCGAGCCGATTATTTGCGGCCGGCGTGCGCAGGTTCTCGAAGAAACTGCGGCGGCGCTGAGGAAAGATACCGGCGGGACAATCTCCTGGAAGCAACTCGACATTCGCGATCCCGAGGCTGTTGAGGCAGTCGTGGCGCAGATCTGGGAAGAAGGGCCGCTCGATGCCCTGATCAATAACGCGGCCGGCAATTTTCTCGCCCGCACCGAGGAGTTGTCTCACCGCGCCGTGGACGCGATCATCGCCATCGTTCTCCACGGCACCGCCTATATGACGCTGGCCTGCGGCCGGCGCTGGATCGCCGAGTGCAGGCCGGGCAACATCCTCTCGATCGTGACCACTTACGCCTGGACAGGATCCGCCTTCGTCGTGCCATCCGCGATGGGCAAGGCGGCGGTGCTTGCGATGACGCGCAGCTTGGCGGTGGAGTGGGGGCGCAAGGGCATCCGGCTGAATGCGATCGCGCCCGGTCCCTTTCCCACGCAAGGCGCATGGGAGCGGCTGGTGCCACGGCCCGATTTGGCGAAGATGTTCGAGACCCGCAATCCGTTAGGCCGTGCCGGCCGCCACGACGAGTTGACGAACCTGGTCGCTTATCTTCTCGCCGACCAGTCCGGGTTCATCAATGGCGAGGTTGTCACCATCGATGGCGGCGAATGGCTGGACGGCGCCGGGCAGTTCAACTTTGCGCGTTCTTTGACCGACGCCGACTGGGAGAAAATCTCAACGAGGAGGCGGTGAGGCGTGGCGACGTTCGATGTCGCCCAATGCCGGTTGCGACGTTACCTTCCGCCGTGCCCGCCGAGGCGGTCAATCACCAGATCGGCGATCGCCAGCGAGGCTGTCAAACCTGGCGATTCGATGCCATAGAGGTTGACCAAGCCAGACACGCCATGAACGTCTGGTCCCTGGACAATAAAATCGGCTGCCTCACTATCGCCCGGCGCCTGCACCTTCGGACGAATTCCCGCATAGGCCGGTTGAAGAGCGCCGTCGGGCAGGTTCGGCCAATACCGCCGTATCGCTGCGTAAAAGGCATTGGCACGACGTGGATCAACGTCGTAATCGAGTTGATCGACCCACTCGACATCGGGACCGAAGCGCCCTTGCCCGCCGAGGTCGCAGGTATAGTGGGTGCCGAGCCCCGCCACGCCGGGAACTGGATAAACCAGCCGGCTGAATGGCGCCTTGCCCGTCAGTGAAAAATAGCTTCCCTTGGCGCGATAGAGTGGCGGGATGGTGGTCGGGGAAAGACCGACAATCCTGGCGGCGATGGGCTGCGCATCCAGGCCGGCGCAGTTGACGACGGCATTGCACAAAACTGTCGTCGATTCGCGGCCGCCGATGTCGAGGCGAATGCCATTCTCATCGATGCTGCCGCCAGTCACGGGGCTATGCAAGGCAATGGCGGCGCCATGATCCTCCGCTTCTCCCCGCAGGCTGAGCATGTAGCCGTGGCTGTCGAGAATCCCGGTGGAAGGGGAAAACAGGGCGGCGACGCAAGCGACGGCTGGCTCGAGAGCCTGCGCATCCGCCGCGCTCAGCCAGCGCAAGTCATCCACGCCGTTGGCGCGCGCCTTTGCATCGATCGCGCCGAGCTGGCCGACTTCGCTTTCCGTCGTCGCCACAATAAGCTTGCCGCAGCGTCGGTAACCGACGCCATGCTCGGTCACGTAGCGATAGAGCCGATCGCGCCCTTCGCGACAGAGGCGCGCCTTCAGGCTGCCCGGAGCATAATAGATCCCGGCATGAATGACCTCGGAGTTCCGGGAACTGACGCCGGTTCCGATTGTGGCCGCCGCCTCGAGGACAACAACCTCTTTCCCCCCCATCGCCAACGCGCGAGCGACGGCGAGACCGATTACGCCGGCGCCAATGACAGCGCACTCAAGCCTCTCAACCACAGGCGTCGACCGCCGCGGTGCCGACAATGCTTGGCGCTGAAGGATGATGCTGGTGATCAGTCACAATCGCCGTTCCGTTGATTAGAGACTACCAACAGGTGAAATCTAAGAATCCGCTCAACATATCTTATTCATGGCGCCCAGTTCCAGCGCACGATGCAACTGGAATGGATGGCCATCCCCGCACATGGGGAGCCCCGCCAAAACGGCATGGAAACTGGCTCGCTGGCAACGCGCGATCGCATTCCTATCTCTGAATACGGTCGAGGTGGCGCGACGAAAACGGCTGGCAATGGGAAGCGACGACAGACGACTGCCCGATAAGACCCTTTCAGCGCAGGAAGTTGAAGCGTTTCTCGCCAAGCTTGCCGCGACGCCGAACGTGCGGCCTGCGGATCAGATTGGCCGGTTGATTTTCGCTATGGACGCGACTGCAAGCCGTCAGCCGACTTGGGACCATGCGGCACGGATCCAAGGCGAGATGTTTCAGGCGACCCAGGCGCTTGGCGGATTGGAATTGCAGCTCTGTTTCTATCGTGGTTTCGGGGAGTTCAAGGTCAGTCGCTGGCTGTCCAACTCGCGAGATCTGGTCCGACTGATGACCTCGGTGGGATGCCGGGCGGGAGAGACGCAGATCAGCAAGGTGCTCAGCCATGCGGCCAACGAAACGAAGCGGCGCAGGGTAAATGCGCTGGTATTTGTCGGCGACTGCGTGGAGGAAGATATCGATCGCCTTGGATCTCTGGCCGGCGAGCTTGGCGTTCATGGTGTGCCGGTGTTCATGTTTCATGAAGGATATGACCAGCGCGCCGCATATGCGTTCAAGCAGATCGCCAAGCTCGCGGGCGGCGCTTACTGCCGCTTCGACGCCGGCAGCGCCGATACGCTGAGAGAACTGCTGCGGGCCGTTGCCGTATTCGCGGCGGGGGGTCGTCAGGCGCTGGAAGATTACGCGAGCCGCAGCAAGGGAGACGTTCTCAAGATCGCGCGGCAAATACAGGGTCGCTGACAACCGTGCTGGCATATGCTCTCCTCGGCATCGCGCTTCTTGTCGGAATCCTTCTCATTTTGCGCTGGTTCGTCTCCGCCGAGCCGAGAACGCTGGTGCGTGCGGGCACATGGATCGCGCTGGTCGGGGTCTCGGGCTTGGCGGTGGCGCTGGCGGCCAGCGGCAGGTTGCAATGGGTTATCGCGACGGCGATGGCGCTACTGCCCTGGCTGCTCCCATTGTTCCGCGCCGCCCGGCGCGGCAGCGGTGACTTCGCGAAAATGCCTGGCGGTGGCGCCCACGGCCAAACCAGCACTGTCGAGACGCGTTATCTGCGGATGTCCCTCGATCACGATACCGGTGCGCTGGATGGGTTGATTATGGAGGGACCACGGGCAGGAGCGCAACTCGCCGAGACAAGCCTTGCCGATTTGCTCGATCTGCTCGTACTGTGCCGGCGCAATGATCAGCAGTCGGCGCAAGTTCTGGAAGCTTATCTTGATCGCGCTCATCCCGATTGGCGTGTTCAAGCCAACGCCTCAGCCGGCCCCACGGATGGCGATCGGGGCCAAGGCACTTCGAGCGGCTTGGCGAGCGGTACAATGACTCGGCAAGAAGCTCTGGAGATTCTCGGCTTGCAGCCGGGGGCGAGCGAGAGCGAGGTCAAGGCTGCTCATCATCGGCTGATCGCCAGTCTGCACCCCGATCGTGGGGGAACCAATTATCTCGCCGCCAAGGTCAATCAGGCAAGGCAGGTTCTTCTTGGACGTTGATCCGTGGCGGCGATAAGTGCGACGCATGGAACAGTTGCCGCAAACGCGATGTTGTGGCAGATAAGCGCACGCGGACCGCGTTGTCCCTTTTACTTGCTAAATTTGGAGTCGTGATGCCGAAACCTGTTCGGAAGGCCGTCTTTCCTGTTGCCGGCCTTGGTACCCGTTTTTTGCCGGCGACAAAGGCGATGCCGAAGGAAATGTTGCCGGTTGTCGACAAGCCGTTGATTCAATACGCCGTTGAAGAAGCGCAAGAGGCTGGCATCGAGGAGTTCGTCTTCGTAACCGGCCGGGCAAAGAGCGCCATCGAGAACCATTTCGATCACAGTGTCGAGCTTGAGCAGACGCTTCGGGCGAGGAAAGAGGAGGAGGCGCTGCGCTCGGTGCTGGAGTGGTTGCCTCCGCCCGGGCATATTTCCTACACGCGCCAGCAGGAACCTCTCGGGCTTGGGCATGCCGTGTGGTGCGCCCGCAATTTCATCGGCGATGAGCCGTTTGCGGTTCTGCTCGCCGACGATCTTATCTTGGCCAAGCCGGGATGTCTGAAGCAGATGGTCGACATCCATCGCGAAGTGGGCGGGAACCTCGTCGCGATCGAGGAAGTTCCGCCGGAAGAAACCAAGCGGTACGGAATTCTTGAACCGGGTTCGACGAAAGGACCGCTGACTGCGGCACGCGGCGTAGTCGAAAAGCCGACGCCAGACAAGGCGCCATCGCGGCTCGGCATCATCGGACGCTACATTCTTGAGCCCATGGTGCTGACCATCCTTGAGCATCAGGAGCGGGGCGCCGGCAACGAAATCCAGCTGACTGACGCGATGGCGAAAGCCATTGGACTCATTCCGTTCCATGGCCTTCGCTTCACGGGCCAACGGTTCGACTGCGGGAGCAAGGTTGGCTATCTCGAGGCCAACATCGCCTTTGCGCTGCACCGGGAGGATATGACCGAACGCGTTCGCGAGATGCTCGCCAAGTACGCCTCGCAATCCGACGTCCAGGTCGACGATGAAGAACGGATCCTGATCGCCGCTGCTCAGGCCGATCTGGCAAAGGGCTGACTCTGTGGACATTGCGATGATAGGAACGGGCTATGTGGGGCTCGTGTCTGGTGCTTGTTTTTCCGAGTTTGGCGTCAACGTGACCTGCGTGGACAAGGACGCAGCGAAGATCGAGCGGCTTTGCCACGGCGAGATGCCGATCTATGAGCCGGGGCTCGAGACTCTGGTGATGAGCAATGTCAAAGCCAAGCGCCTCCGGTTTTCAACGGACTTGAGGTCCGCCGTGCATGACGCCGAGGCTGTATTCATTGCGGTCGGCACGCCGAGCCGGCGTGGCGACGGCCATGCCGATTTGAGCTACGTTTTTGCCGCGGCGCGTGAGATCGCCGAGGTCTTGAACGGCTACACCGTCGTGGTCACTAAGTCGACCGTCCCCGTTGGGACGGGCGATAAGGTCGAGCGGATCATTCGAGAGGCGCGGCCGGACGCCGACTTCGATGTCGTTTCCAACCCGGAGTTTCTTCGGGAAGGCTCTGCGATCAACGACTTCATGCGGCCAGACCGCGTCGTGATCGGCACGGACAGCGAGCGGGCGCGCGAAGTGATGCGCCAGTTGTATCGCGTGCTCTACCTGATCGAGACGCCGATCGTGTTCACCTCGCGGACCACGTCGGAAATGATCAAATACGCCGCCAACGCCTTCTTGGCGGTCAAGATCAGCTACATTAACGAGATCGCCGACCTTTGCGAGAAGGTCGGCGCGGATGTCCATGACGTGGCGCGCGGCATCGGCCTCGACGGACGTATCGGCCGCAAGTTTCTCCATGCCGGTCCCGGCTACGGTGGATCTTGCTTTCCGAAGGATACCTGGGCGCTCGTGCGCACCGCCCAGGATGCCGGCTCACCCGTGCGGATCGTCGAGACGGTGGTGGACATCAACGAAAAGCGCAAATCCCGCATGGCCCAGAAGATCGTTGCCGCGTGTGGCGGCTCCGTTGCCGGAAAAACCATTGCCATTCTCGGCCTGACGTTCAAACCCAACACGGACGACATGCGCGATGCGCCAAGCTTGGAAATCATCCCGGCGCTGCGGAAAGCGGGTGCGCGGGTGCGGGCGTTCGATCCCGAAGGCATGGCTGAGGCCAAAGCCCTGCTCGACGGCATCGAGTGGTGTGACGATGCCTATCGAACCATGAGCGGCGCCGACGCGGTGGCGATCCTGACCGAATGGAACGAGTTCCGGGCGCTCGACCTCGATCGCGTGAAAAGCTTGCTCAAGACGCCCGTGATGGTCGATTTGCGCAATATTTATAACCCTGAGGAAATGGCTGCGGCTGGTTTTACCTACGTGTGCGTCGGCAGAGCATCCCGGCCGGCGCGGCAGACGCATTAGGGGGATCGTGATGTCGGAGAAGGTGGTTATTCATCCCAGCATCCTGCGTGAGTACGATATTCGCGGGATCGTCGGCGAGACGCTGACACGAGAAGGGATCTACGCGATTGGCCGGGCGTTTGGAACAACGGCCGGCCGCCAAGGAGGCCGCAGCGTTGTCGTTGGCTATGACGGCCGCCTCACTTCTCCCGACCTCGAGAGCGCTCTTGTCGCCGGCCTCAAGGACGCGGGAATGGCGGTTCTACGGATCGGGATCGCGCCGACCCCGATGCTCTACTTCGCCATTAAACATCTTCAAACCGATGGCGGCATGACCATCACCGGCTCCCACAATCCGCCTGAGTACAACGGCGTCAAGATGTCTCTCCTGGGGCGGCCGTTCTTCGGCGACGATATACAGACCCTGGGTCGCTTGGCGATGTCCTCCGATCTCGCCTCGGGCGCCGGGAGTGTCGAAGATCGCTCCATTGAGGATGCGTATATCGCACGTATTCTCCAGGATTTCGAGCCGGGACGGCCGCTCGCCGTCGCCTGGGATCCCGGCAATGGCGCGGCGGCGGGACTGTTGCATAAGCTCTGCGAGAGCCTTCCTGGCCGTCACGTTCTCATCAACGATCGCGTCGACGGCCGGTTTCCTGCCCATCATCCTGATCCGACGGTCGAGGCCAATCTTGCCCAGTTGAAGGATGCGGTGGCGCGAGAGCATTGCGATGTCGGCATTGCCTTCGATGGCGATGCCGATCGTCTTGGCGTTGTCGATCACTTGGGCCGCGTCCTGTGGGGGGATCAACTTCTTCTGATCCTGGCGCGCGCGGTCCTCAAGGAGCAGCCGGGAGCCACCATCATCGCGGACGTCAAGTCAAGTCAGGTTCTGTTTGATGAGGTTGCTCGGCTTGGCGGGAAACCATTGATGAGTCGGACCGGCCACTCGCTGATCAAGACGCTGATGGCGGAAACCGGCGCGCCGCTCGCCGGCGAGATGAGCGGGCATATTTTCTTCGCGCATCGTTACTATGGCTTCGACGACGCGCTGTACGCTGCGGTGCGGCTGCTATCGATACTTTCCCAGTCGGACCTGACGCTGGCGGCGATGCGGGACGCCATGCCGAAGGTCGTCAACACCCCGGAGTTACGTATCGACTGTCCCGAAGAGCGTAAGTTTGTGGTCATTGACGAAGTGCGCGCGAGGCTCCGTAAGGTCGACGGCGTCACGGTGGAAGATGTCGATGGCGTGCGAGTGACGTCTGACGGGGGATGGTGGCTGCTGCGCGCGTCGAACACGCAACCCGTCCTGGTCGGCCGCTGCGAGGCGGCGGATGCCGCCGGACTTGACAAGCAGATTGTCGCCATGGCGATGCAATTGCGTCAGAGCGGGATCGAGGCATCGCAGCTCAGAAACTGGTGACTCCGGGCGTGATCGCGGACAGCGACGAAGGTTTAATCGGGCGTTGCGGCGATGGTGCTATTTGTCTATGGCACTCTTCTCGACGATGATGTTTTCGCCCTGGTTACAGGAAGATCGGCTTCCTTTCATAATCGTTGCCAAGCCGTGATCAATGGCTATCGGCGTGTCTGCCGCGCGGGCGCTTCCTACCCGATTCTCGTAAACGCTCCTGAGGCCCAAGTCGACGGCGCAGTGGTCGGGGGAGTCACTCCCAGAGAGATCGAACGGTTGAAAACGTTCGAGGGGGAAGAATACGATCTCGTCCCTCTAACGGTGTATGGGCGTAACCGCCGCCGCGTCAACGCCCATGGGTTCATGGCGAAGGCTTGGGTTCCCGCTTCGACCGAAGAATGGACCCTGGCGGCCTGGCGCCGCCGGCACAAACGTCGTTATCTCGCGCGGCTGCGCGCGTTCCGGACCTGGAGCGCCGATTAGGTCTTGTCCTGCTCGCACTTGGCGTTCTGCCTTAGCTGGCGCTTGCTAGGCTGTCGTCGCTGACGCGCAGAACCATGCATGCGAATCCCTTGAGCGAGAGCAAACGGCAAGCTTGATGAGCGCTGCTCTTGTCGATCCCGATGATGCGAGCGCGATACACCGTGCCGTTCTTCTTGGTGGCAAGCGGAACGACCTGAATGAGGCCTGGCTCAAGGGTTTGAGGAAGCGTGTCAACCGCTTTTTGCGCCGTCGACCGAGCCTGCCCGCTGGCGGGAAACGCGCCAACCTGGATTCCCCAGTCTTCGGCATTGAGAGAAGCGCTTCCTTCAGGTTTAACTGCCGTGGGCCGCAAATCGGCAATCATGGAGGTCAAGTCCCAGCCGGCGTGCGTTTCCTCGATCAATTGGACAATCAGACAATCGATCTTGCTTTTGCGTAGCTCGGCGCAAGCGGCTTCGGCAGCGCTGCGGGTCAGCCCATGAACCCGCGCCAGATAAAACGATCCGCTGTTTTCGCTTTTCTCGACCACGGTGACGACGCCGTCCTGCAGCAGTTCCTCCGCTTTCGCGGAGGCCGTAGTCGCCATGTTCAGAGCGGGTTCGGGACTGCGATAGGCGCCGACTTGAATGCCCCACATCCGGTCACTCTCGCCGATTCCCTCACCTCCACTGATTTGCAGCACCGCTTCAGCAAGCGACCGAGGCTTGCTGAGCGGTCTTTCGAACAGCGCTGGCGCCGTTGCCCCGGCAACGGCAATCGGGCGGTCAAGCTTGAAAACCATGCACTTCATTTTTTTGCGCGTCAGAATGCCACAGGCGCGGGTGGATTCTGCACGCCCAAGGTTGCCAATGCGCGCTTGGTGAAGATTGTTGCGTCGACCGGTGGGTTCGACATGGATGACGCCATCGCCTGTAAGAGAGCGGGTCATGGTCACGGCCCGCTGCGCCGCCTGCCGCGCCGATGCGGCATCGGTGAACGCGCCCACTTGGATTCCCCAAGCTGAATCCAAGGTTTTGGAGGCGCGCGATGACGAAGCAGCGGGGAGGGACGGCCGCGCCGTCGGGAGGACGTGCGCGACGTCAAGACCGACGCGGGGCCGCGAAATGTCCTCCGCCAAGGTGGTGTCCATCTTGCGGAAGCCGGTGTCGAGCAGGCTTGCCATTCGTCGATTGCGCTGGGCTGCCGTCTGTCCTCCCAACAAGACGCCGACTATGCGGCGGCCGCCACGGCGCGCGGAGGCGACCAAGTTGTAACCGGACGCCCGGATATAGCCGGTCTTGATGCCGTCTGCGCCATTGTATTCGCTCAGGAGGCGATTGTGATTGCCGTGCCGGATCCCGCCGAAGGCAAAGCTGCGCGTCGAGAAATACGAGTAATGCTGAGGAAAGTCCCGAAGCAAAGCCATTGCCAGGATCGCCATGTCGCGCGCCGTCGTGACTTGCCGGGTGTCGGGAAGGCCCGAAGCGTTTCGGAATGTCGTTCGCGACATGCCCAACTGCCGGGCCCTCGTTGTCATCATTGCCGCGAACTTGCTTTCGCTGCCGGCCAGCCCTTCGGCTAGAACCACGGCGACGTCATTGGCGGATTTCGTGATCAGAGCCAGAATGGCGTCCTTGGTTTTGATGGTCTGGCCTTTACGCAGACCGAGCTTCGAGGGCGGCTGGGCCGCGGCATTGGCGGAAACGGGCAGTTGACGATTGAGCGACCAGCGTCCCTGTTCGAGCGCTTCGAACACCATGTAAAGCGTCATCATCTTGGTCAACGACGCCGGATAGTTACGCTCGTCGGCATTTTCTTCGTGAAGGACTCGACCGCTGCTCGCATCGACGACCAGCGCGGCATAGCGGGCGTGGGTTGGCGCCGCGTGCACAACAAGCGCAAGACCGATCGTTAAAGCGGTCGCGTGGAACATACATCGCAAGCCACGGCTGACGGACATGACGTCTCCCCTGATCCCCTGCTGCTGTCCTGCGCGGAATGGTTGAGACACGATCTCGCCACATCATAACCTTAAGTAGGGGGGGTCAGACAAGGCAAATTTCGCTTGAACAACACGTTGCGCGGCGATGTTCGTTAAATGCAACAAGTCACCGCGACACCGAAACAAAGATCAAAGGATTGCTCATCCGCAAGTGATTGCTCGTAAAGCAAGAATTAGCGCTCGCTCGGACCGGCGTCCTGCCCGGCACAAGCGGGTGCGGCCAGAGCGATATGCGTGTGGGCATGGAGGGGGCGGGCTCGGACAGCCTCCCGCTTTGGTTGGCGTTGCGATTCAAGCTTGCTAATGTGTCGACGACAGTCGTCAACTTGGGATGGTGAAAATAAGGGGGCGGGACATGAGCGTGAAGACGGTTGCAACAGAGCCCTACGAAGGCCAGAAGCCCGGAACCTCGGGCCTCCGCAAGAAAGTCGCAGCATTTCAGCAAGATCGCTATTTAGAGAATTTCGTTCAGTCGATATTCGACACGCTTGAAGGCTACCACGGACAGACTCTCGTGGTTGGCGGCGATGGCCGCTATTACAACCGTGCAGCGATTCAGACCATTGTCAAGATGGCTGCCGCTAACGGTTTCGGCCGGGTCATGATCGGTCAGGGCGGCATCCTGTCGACGCCGGCGACCTCGTGCGTCATCCGCAAACATCGGGCGTTCGGCGGGATCATCCTCTCCGCCAGCCACAACCCGGGCGGCCCCACCGAGGACTTCGGAATCAAGTACAATACCAGCAATGGCAGCCCGGCGCCGGAGAAAATCACGGACGCGGTCTACGCGCGCAGCCTGGAGATTTCCAAGTACCATATCGTTGATGCTCCAGACATCGATATCGATCGTCTCGGATCCGGCCAGTTCGACGGCATGCAGGTCGAGGTTTTCGACCCGGTTCGGGATTATGCCGAACTGATGGAGTTTCTGTTCGACTTCGATCGCATCGCGGAGCTTTTCGCGTCGGGACGGTTTCGCATGTGCTTCGATGGAATGCACGCGGTGACCGGCCCTTACGCCCGGGCGATTCTTGAAGAACGGCTCGGAGCGGCCGCCGGCACGGTCATCAATGGACAGCCGCTTGAGGACTTTGGGGGCGGCCATCCTGATCCCAATCTCGTTCATGCCCATGACCTTGTTGCGGCAGTGGATGATCCAGGCGGCCCCGACTTTGGCGCGGCCTCCGACGGCGATGGCGACCGCAACATGGTCATCGGCAAGCGGTTCTTTGTGACGCCGAGCGATAGTCTGGCGGTGATCGCGGCGAACGCCAGCGTCGCGCCGGGCTATGCCGGCGGTCTTGCTGGAATTGCCCGTTCCATGCCGACCAGCCAAGCGCCCGACCGGGTCGCCGCCGACCTGGGCATCGATAGCTTCGAGACGCCGACGGGCTGGAAGTTTTTCGCCAATCTGCTGGATGCGGGCCGCGTGACCCTATGTGGCGAAGAGAGCTTCGGCACCGGCTCCAACCATGTCCGGGAGAAGGATGGGCTGTGGGCGGTGCTGTTTTGGCTGAATATCCTCGCCGCGCGCAAGAAGCCGGTTGCCGACATTGTCGAGGCGCACTGGCGCAAGTACGGGCGTAATTTCTACTCCCGGCATGACTACGAAGGAATCGACACGGACGCGGCCGAGGGCTTGATGGAAAATCTGAGGTCCCGGCTGAAGTCTTTGCCGGGTCGCCAGTTCGGCCGCTATGAGGTCAGCTTCGCCGATGATTTCGCCTATACGGATCCGGTCGATGGAAGCACGGCCAGCCGGCAGGGTATTCGGTTGGGATTTGCCGACGGTTCGCGGATCGTCTACCGCTTGTCCGGAACGGGTACGGAAGGGGCAACCCTGCGCGTCTATCTTGAGCGGTATGAGCCGGAGCCTGCTCGCCACCAGCAACCGACTGCCAAGGTCCTGTCGGAACTGGTCGCTATCGCCCGCGAGGTCGCCGGAATCGAGCCGCGAACGGGTCGCAGCGAGCCGACCGTGATCACCTGACCGCTGTCGCGCCGGGGCAAAGCGATGCAGGCCGCCGTTGTGACGTCGGCGGAGCCACGCTTTCGCTCTGCCCCGGTTGCGCGACCTTTCAGCTGGCCAGGGACGCGCCGGCGTGACTTTGCTGCCGCATGTTCCGCTTTTTTTCATCCGCGTGGCTTTTTCATGATCGGGGAGGAGACGGCTCTTTCGCATCAACGAAAAACGCATATATTCGTAGTATGGTAGGGTTTTCGTGTGAGCGCATTTCTAGTGTAGCAGCAGGAACATCGGTGGACGGCAATAGATGGTTAGACGGTAACGATGAGTGAGCCGAAACGACCGACGCCCCCAACAACGTCGCCCGGCAGTCCAACGACGGGCGTGGCGACGAAGCCGCGATCCAAGACCAAAAAGCCGTCGATGTACAAGGTGCTGATGCTCAACGACGACTATACGCCGATGGAGTTCGTCGTCCATGTGCTGGAGCGCTTTTTCGGCAAGAATCACGAGGAAGCGGTTCAGATTATGCTGCACGTCCACCATCGCGGTGTCGGTGTCTGTGGCGTGTTCACCTATGAGGTGGCCGAGACCAAGGTCAATCAGGTCATGGGACTGGCGCGCCAGCATCAGCATCCCCTGCAGTGCACGATCGAAAAGGACGGAAGCGACGAAGGATGAAAGATGCTATCGCGTAACTTGGAGCAGAGCCTGCATCGGGCCCTTGCCCTCGCCACCGAGCGACGGCATGAATATGCGACGCTGGAACACTTGCTGCTGGCGTTGACCGAGGATGAAGACGCCGTGCCGGTCCTGCGGGCCTGTGGTGTTGATGTCGATCAGTTGCGCCAGGATCTCGCCGACTTCGTCAAGCACGAGCTTGATGGGCTGAAATCGACGTCGAGCGCCGATCCGAAGCCGACGGCCGGTTTTCAAAGGGTGGTTCAGCGCTCGGTCATCCACGTCCAGTCTTCCGGCCGCGAGGAGGTTACCGGCGCCAACGTCCTGGTGGCGCTTTTCTCGGAGCGCGAATCGCATGCCGTCTACTTCCTGCAGGTGCAGGAGATGACGCGCCTTGATGCGGTTAATTTCATTGCTCATGGCATTGCGAAAGTGCCGGGCGAGGGACGGCGTCGGACGGTTCAGGGGGCGGATGAGGAAGCTGCATCTGAGCGCGTGGTCCGCAAGGGGCATGAAGCGCTGGAAGCCTATTGCGTTGATTTGAATCGCAAGGCGGCCGAGGGCCGCATCGACCCATTGATCGGCCGCGACGCCGAGATCGAACGCACAATTCAGATTCTCTGTCGGCGCAGCAAGAACAATCCGCTCTACGTCGGCGATCCTGGGGTCGGCAAGACCGCCATCGCCGAGGGATTGGCGCGCAGGATCGTCATGGCCGAGGTGCCGGAAGTCCTGCAGGACGCGGTGATTTTCGCCCTCGACATGGGCGCCCTGCTGGCGGGTACGCGCTACCGAGGAGACTTCGAGGAAAGGCTGAAGAACGTTATTTCCGAGCTTGAAGGCACTCCTGGCGCGGTTTTGTTCATCGACGAGATCCACACGGTTGTCGGCGCCGGCGCCACGAGCGGCGGATCGATGGATGCGTCCAACATTCTGAAGCCTTCGCTCGCCTCGGGCAGCCTCCGCTGCATTGGCTCGACCACTTACAAGGAATATCGCAATCACTTCGAGAAGGACCGCGCCTTGGTGCGGAGGTTCCAGAAGATCGATATTTACGAGCCGACAGTGGAGGATACCGTCAAGATCCTGCGCGGATTGAAGCCGTATTTCGAAGCGCATCATCATGTCCGCTACACGATGGAATCGTTGCGCGCGGCCGTGGAACTGGCGGCTCGCTATATCCATGATCGCAAGCTTCCCGACAAGGCCATCGACGTGATCGACGAGGTGGGAGCGGCGCGGATGATTCTTCCACCGAATCGTCGGCGGACGACGGTGACGGTGAAGGACGTGGAGGATGTGGTCGCCAAGATCGCCCGTATCCCGCCCAAGAGCGTGTCCTCGGACGACCGGAAAGTGTTGCAGACGCTGGAGCGCGATCTCAGCACGGTCGTGTTCGGCCAGGAGCGGGCAATCAGCGCCTTGGCGAGCGCGATTAAGCTGGCGCGCGCGGGACTGCGCGAGCCGGAGAAACCGATCGGATGCTATCTCTTCTCCGGCCCGACAGGCGTCGGCAAGACGGAGGTGGCGCGGCAGCTGGCCCATGTTCTTGGCATTGAACTGGTCCGCTTCGACATGTCGGAATACATGGAGCGGCACACCGTGTCGCGGCTGATCGGCGCGCCGCCGGGATATGTGGGGTTCGATCAGGGCGGGCTGCTTACCGACGCCATCGATAAGCAGCCTCACACGGTGCTTCTGCTTGACGAAATCGAAAAGGCGCACCCCGATCTCTTCAATATCCTTCTGCAGGTCATGGATCACGGCAAGCTTACCGATCACAACGGCAAGGTGGTCGACTTTCGCAACGTCATCCTGATCATGACCACCAATGCCGGGGCGGCGGAGCTGTCAAAGCCGGCCATCGGCTTTGAGCGCAACGAACGCACCGGTGACGATGCCGAGGCGATTGAGAGGACATTCACGCCGGAGTTCCGCAACCGCCTTGATGCGATCATTCCCTTCGCCGCACTTTCGCCCGAGGTGGTCGGCCGGGTGGTCGAGAAGTTTGTGATGCAGCTTGAGGTTCAGCTGGCGGATCGGCAGGTCACGATCGAGCTCACCGAGGAGGCCCGCAAGTGGCTTGCCGAGAAGGGCTACGATCAGCGGTTTGGGGCGCGGCCGCTGGCGCGGGTGATTCAGGAGCATATCAAGCGGCCTCTTGCCGAAGAGTTGCTGTTCGGCAAGCTCGCCAGAGGCGGCGTGGTGCAGGTCGGCATCAAGGACGGGCAGCCTACTTTTGCCTATCCCGAGACCGGCGAGGCGCCGCCAACGCCACCAAGCAAGAGGCGCAAAAACCAGCAGCCGGCGGACGTCCGGTAAGGGCCTAGAAGGTCATCGAGCGCCGCTTTCCGCAGGCTATTCGCGTGCCTGCCTGAAGCGGCGCTTCGAGCCTCCCGTTTTGCTGGAAGTGGGCTGCATGGCATCATAACGAAAACTGTCAGCTCGCGGACGTAGGCCGACGTTCGCGGACAAAGGGGGGGGAAATGCTCAGACGCTTTGTGGAGGGCGTTCGCGTCCTCGATCTCAGTCAATATCTGCC
>CAZRWU010000017.1:0-35371 GCA_964603915.1 uncultured Rhodospirillaceae bacterium | reverse complement strand
CGCTTGTCCCAGACCTTGACCGCCCGGTTGTTGCGGTTCTTGTCCTGACCGATGCGCACGCCTTCCGGATTGTAACCCCAAGCGCCGAACGGCGAGGTGCCGCCGGTGCCGATCCACTTGCTGCCACCCTCATGTCGGCCCTGTTGCTCGGCGAGCCGTTGCTTCAAGGTTTCCATCAGCTTGTCCCAACCGCCGAGAGACTCGATCATTGCCTTCTCTTCCTCGGTAAGAACCCTTTCGGAAACCTTGCGCAGCCACTCCTCGGGAATTTCCAGCGCCTCGGCGTCGGTTGTCTGCTCCAACCCCTTGAAAACAGCGCTAAAGACACGGTCGAAACGATCCAGATTGGACTCGTCCTTCACCAGACAGGAGCGGCTGAGATAGTAGAAATCGTCGATGCTGTAGTTGGCAAGTCCCGCGTCCATCGCCTCGAGAAGCGTCAAGTACTCGCGCAACGTCACCGGCACCCGGGCTTCGCGGAGCTGTAGAAAGAAATCGATGAACAACGGCCAAGCTCCCGGCTTCGAATCCGCTATCGCTCTTCGCGGCGCGCGAGAAAGGCCAAGCGCTCGAACAAATGGATGTCCTGTTCGTTTTTCAGCAAGGCTCCGTAGAGAGGCGGGATGAGCTGGCGCGTGTCCTTGGTCCGCAGAGCCTCGACAGGGATGTCCTCCACCACCAACAGCTTGATCCAGTCAAGAAGCTCGGACGTCGACGGCTTCTTCTTCAGACCGGGAACCTCGCGGATCTGATAGAAGGAGGTCAGCGCCTCGTGCACCAGACGCTTCTGGATGCCGGGAAAATGGACCTCGACGATCTGCTCCATGGTCGCGCGGTCGGGGAACCGGATATAGTGGAAAAAGCAGCGTCGCAAAAACGCGTCCGGCAACTCCTTCTCGTTGTTCGAGGTGATGAAAACCATCGGCCGGCAACGGGCGGCGACCACTCGCCTCGTTTCGTAGACGTAGAACTCCATGCGGTCGAGCTCGAGCAGGAGGTCGTTCGGGAACTCGATGTCGGCCTTGTCGATCTCGTCGATGATGAGCACAGGGCGCACCTCGGACTCGAAGCTCTCCCAGAGCTTGCCCTTGACGATATAGTTGGCGATATCGTGTACGCGCGGATCGCCGAGCTGGGAGTCGCGCAGGCGGGCAACGGCGTCGTACTCATAGAGGCCCTGTTGCGCCTTCGTCGTCGACTTGATGTGCCACTGAATGAGGGGAACGCCCAGCGCCTTGGCGACTTCGTGAGCGAGGATGGTCTTGCCCGTGCCGGGTTCCCCCTTGATGAGCAAAGGGCGTTCGAGCCGGATGGAGGCATTGACGGCCACCATCAGATCCTGGGTGGCTACGTAGGTGTCGGTACCCTCGAAACGCTTTTCCATGGTCCCTCGCGCTATCGGCTTAACGCCTTCAGGGTAGGGACCCGATGACACAGGTTCAAGGCCCACGGCCCGCAGCGCCCCAACGCAGCCATGCGAAGGACCCGAATGAGCGAAGCGTTACATCCCCAACTCGTGCGGCGAAATGATCCGCGCCTCCCTATCAGGCCATTCCTGCCTTAGCTGCGCGAATGTTTTCACCAGTTCGGCCGAAAGGCACCTCAACTGGCCGCCGGGCGCCAGAGCCAGCTCCGCATCGAGCCTGCGTCCTTGGCTCGCCAGTTCGACGACGCGCGCCGCACAATGATGCCAGCGGGCATGAAGAGCAAGGCACCGCCAGTACTCAGGGAGGTGGCGCATGTTCGGCTCAGCCTCCTTAAACCAATGCGCCAACGCGCAGGCATCATCACGCCCGACCGCCTTCGGGTCGAGGCAGAGCGACCCATAGACGTGCTCGCGCAGCCGGGTGATCCACATCGCGTGATCAGCGAGAACAGTGCCATCCGAAAGATCGTGCAGGTAATTAAGCCCGCTCAATAGAACCCCACGTCAGTGCAAGGCGTGTGAACCCATCGACGCCGCCGTCCATCCCTCGCGTCGTCAACATACCCCTTGCCAATATAAGGTTATGGATGATCAATGCGCACAAGATTATTTCTGCAGATGAAAAGCCGCACGACGAAACACGAAAGTTGGGTTGCGACTCAAAAGGATGAGTGCTTCTCTCGACTTTCGCATCACGCCATTGCATCAAAGCCAAAAACGGCAAGAATGGCGCAATGGCTAGGGTCGCGAAGGGCGGCGGCCCGCGAGGGGGCGAATTGCCGCGACCGAGGGGGAGCGGCCAAGCGAAAGGTGATGAATGACCGTCATGCCACCGCGAAATCCTCACATGTGGATGTGGGCGGAAGCCTGCGAGATGTTGGACCGCGCCGACCGCCTCCACCGTCAGTTCTTTCAGGTCGTCCCATCTCATCAAAAGGGTCCAAGCTGGGAACCGCCCGTCGACCTCTATGAAACAGCGGACGAGATCGGCATCCTTGTCGCCTTGCCCGGCGTGGAACCCGCCAATGTGCAGGTTGTTATCGAAGACGGAATGCTCATCGTCACCGGCGTGAGAGCAGTCCCGGCAGCCGACAGAACGGCAGTGATCCGGCGACTGGAAATCCCGCATGGAAGATTTGAGCGGCGCATCGAGTTGGCGAGCGGACGTTACGAACTGCGTCGACGCGATCTCGTCAACGGTTGCCTGCTGTTGACGTTGCGGAAGCTTTAGGAGCGCCCGGGAGCCATGAACGAAACACCACACCAAAACGCGCTTGGAGGCGATCAGGAGGGACGAGCCGCTCAAGCCGATAGGCCAGCCGGAAATACGGGCCGGGAAATATCGGCGCTTCCCGACGATGCTTTGATCCTCGTTCCGGTACGCAATCTGGTCCTCTTCCCGACTGTCATCTTGCCCATTGCGGTCGGCCGGGAACGTTCCGTTTCCGCCGCTCAGGAAGCGGTGCGGAGCGAGCGTCCGGTCGGCATCATCCTGCAGAGCGACGCCAGCGTCGAGGTCCCAGGTCCGGACGACCTCTATCGGGTGGGGACTCAGGCGAACGTCTTGCGATACCTCACCGCGCCCGATGGATCGCATCACCTTGTGTGTCAAGGCGCGCAGCGCTTTCGGGTGAAAGAATTCATCGAAGGCTTTCCCTTCCTTGCGGCGCGGGTAGAGCTCTACGATGAACCGGAGGCCGCGTTCAGCACCGAGACCGAAGCGCGCGTTCATTTGCTTCGCACACAAGCGCAGGAAGCGCTCCAGTTGGTTCCGCAGGCGCCGGCGGAGATTGCCGCCGCAATCCGCGGCATCACCTCTCCCTCCGTGCTTGCCGACGTCGTCGCCAGCGTCATGGATATGAGCCCAGCCGAAAAGCAGGCGATCTTGGAAACCTTCGATCTGCAAGAGCGGCTCGACAAGGTTCTCCGAAGCCTCAGCCATCGTCTCGCCGTGATGCGGATTTCACAGGAGATCGGTGAGCAGACCAAGGAGTCCATCGACGAAAGGCAGCGCGAGTACATCTTGCGCGAGCAGATGCGGGCGATCCAGCAGCAACTCGGCGAGGTGGACGAGAAGGCCGCCGAAATCGAGGAGATCAGCAAGGCAATCGAAAAGGCCAAAATGCCCGCGGAGGTCGAACAGCAGGCCCGCAAGGAGTTGAAGCGGCTCGAACGGATGCCGGAGGCCGCTGCGGAATACTCGATGGTGCGAACCTACCTTGACTGGCTGATCGAGTTGCCGTGGTCGGTGACCAGCGCCGAACCCATCGACATCGCCGCTGCGCGGAGAATTCTTGACGAAGATCACTATGGCCTCGAGAAAGTGAAGCGGCGCATTCTCGAATTCCTCGCCGTGCGCAAGCTCAGCCCGGAGAGTCATAGTCCGATCCTGTGCTTCGTGGGGCCGCCTGGCGTGCGCAAAACTTCGCTCGGCCAGAGCATTGCTCGGGCCACCGGCCGCAAATTCGTCCGGGCGAGTCTCGGCGGGGTTCATGACGAGGCCGAGATCCGCGGCCACCGCCGCACCTATATCGGCGCCATGCCCGGCAACATCATCCAGTCCATCCGCAAGGCGGGCACGCGCGATTGCGTCTTCATGCTCGACGAGATGGACAAGCTCGGCGCCGGCTTTCATGGCGATCCGTCCTCGGCGTTGCTCGAGGTGCTGGATCCGGAGCAGAATTCGACGTTCCGCGACAACTACCTTGGCGTGCCGTTCGATCTGACCCAGGTCATGTTTATTGGCACCGCCAACGTCCTCGACGCCATCCCCGGTCCATTGCGCGACCGCATGGAGGTGATCGAGCTGCCCGGCTACACTGAAGACGAAAAGTTGCAGATCGCGCGGCGATATCTGGTGCGGCGGCAACTCACGGCGAACGGCGTCCCCGCCGACCAGTGCGAGATCACCGACGACGCCCTGCGAACCATCATCCGCGATTACACCCGGGAGGCGGGCTGCCGGAACCTTGAGCGGGAAATCGGCAGCGTGTTCCGCCGCGTCGCCATGCGCATCGCCGAAGGCGCCGACGAGAAAATTCGCGTCGATGTTGACGATCTCCATGAAATTCTCGGGCCCCGCCGCTTCGAGAGCGAGGTCGCGATGCGGACCAGCACGCCCGGGGTCGCAACTGGCTTGGCCTGGACGCCATCAGGCGGCGATATTCTCTTTATTGAGGCGACCCGGATCCCCGGCTCGGGCAAACTCATCCTCACGGGCCAGCTTGGCGACGTCATGAAGGAGAGCGCGCAGGCGGCCCTGAGCTTGGTGAAGTCCCGCAGCAATCGCTTCGGATTCGATCCGGCCCTGTTCGAGAAAAGCGACATCCACATTCATGTCCCCGCCGGCGCGATTCCAAAGGATGGACCCAGCGCCGGCGTCGCCATGACGGTGGCGTTGGCGTCGCTCCTGACGAACCGGCCCGTTCGCAGCGACACCGCCATGACGGGCGAGATCAGCTTGCGCGGCTTGGTCTTGCCGGTGGGCGGCATCAAGGAAAAAGTCGTCGCCGCAGCCCGCGCCGGGATCAAGACGGTCATGCTTCCCGCCCGAAACAAGAAGGATCTCGAAGACGTCCCTGCCGACGCGCGGCGCTTGGTCGACTTTATTTGGATCGAGGACATCGACCAAGCGGCCTCGGCCGCTCTCGGGCCAGCCCTGGAAAGCACCTCCAAGGCGGCCGCCGATGAGCAGGTGGGTTCCACCGTTCCGGCGCAGTAGGGGCCAATGCCCCCAAAGATGGTTATGGGGCGAAGATAATCGCGAGGCGATGAAAGCGCGCCCTACGCCGCGGCGGCGCCAGCCCTCTCGATAGCGGTTTCGATCGCCTGAAGCGCGGCATCAGCCTTGGCGGCGTCAGGCCCTCCTGCCTGAGCCATGTCGGGGCGGCCACCGCCGCCTCTGCCGCCGAGGGCGCTAGCCCCGATCCGCACAAGATCGACGGCGCTGATCCGGTCGATAAGATCGGGGGTCACCGCAACCACAAGCGATGCCTTGCCATCGATGGTCGAGACCAACGTCACGACGCCGGAGCCCAGCTGTTTTTTGAGATCGTCGGCAAGCCCCTTGAGGTCCTTCGCCGGAACACCATCGACAACCCGTGGAGAGAACTTGATCCCGCCAACCATCCTAGTTGCCGCCTGCCCGCCACCGCTCCCCGTCGCGAGGGCGCGACGCGCATCGGCCAGTTCCCGCTCAAGCTTGCGGCGTTCTTCCAATAGCGCCGCGATGCGCCCCGGGACATCCGACGGCGCCGCCTTAAGCATTGCGGCGACTTCGCGCAGCACGGCTTCCTCTTGCGCCACATGGCTCTGCGCGGCAGCTCCGGTCACGGCTTCCAGCCGGCGAATGCCCGCGGCAAGCGCCCCTTCCGCCATGATCTTGAAGAACCCGATGTCGCCGGTACGGCGGACATGCGTGCCGCCGCAAAGCTCGATGGAGAAGATCTCATCGTCGGGTCCCATAGAGACGACACGGACCTCGTCGCCATATTTCTCCCCGAACAGCGCCATCGCTCCGGCGCGGACCGCCGCTTCGGGATCCATCAAGCGGGTTGTTACATCGGAGTTCCGCCGAATTTGAGCGTTGACGTCCTCTTCAACAGCGATCAGCTCTTGCTCGGCGATCGGCTTGGGGTGCGAGATGTCGAAGCGCAGTCGGTCGGGCGCGACCAAAGAACCCTTCTGGGTGATATGGTCGCCAAGCTGCCGACGCAACGCGGCATGCAGAAGATGAGTGGCGGAATGATTGGCGCGGATCGCAGCGCGCCGTTCATGATCCACATCCAAAACGACGGTATTGCCGACCCGCACCGTCCCCTCAGCGACCCGGCCCCAATGCACCATAAGGTCGCCCACCTTCTTTTGCGTATCGCTGACGACAAAGCGCAGGCCTTCCCCGCCCCTGATTTCGCCGGTATCGCCGATCTGACCGCCCGACTCGCCATAAAACGGCGTCTGGTTGGCGACGATGGCGACTTCCTGTCCGGCTTCGGCGCTATCCACCCGTTCGCCATCGCGAACGATGGCGACGACCTTGCCCTCCGCCTGCTCGGTATCGTAGCCGAAAAAATCGGTCGCGCCGACTTCGTCGCGAATCGTGAACCAAAGCGTTTCGGTCGCCGCCTCTCCGGAACCGGTCCAGCTCTTCCGCGCCTCGGCGCGCTGACGATCCATCGCCGCTTGAAAGCCGTCAACGTCGACGCCGACTCCCTTGCCACGCAGCGCGTCCTGCGTCAAATCGAGAGGAAAGCCATAGGTGTCATACAGCTTG
Source organism: uncultured Rhodospirillaceae bacterium (assembly GCA_964603915.1). Classification (GTDB taxonomy): domain Bacteria; phylum Pseudomonadota; class Alphaproteobacteria; order Rhodospirillales; family Defluviicoccaceae; genus REEP01. The sequence continues at coordinate 28,673 of CAZRWU010000017.1, read as the reverse complement.
AACGCGGTCTCGCCATCGACCATCCCGCCTTGCGGCAATTGCTGGGTGGCCTCGTCGAGCAGACGCAGGCCCCTCTCAAGCGTCCGCTTGAACCGAGTCTCTTCGAGCCGCAGCGTTTCCGTGATAAGCGGCTGCGCCCGCACCAACTCCGGATAAGCGCCGCCCATCTTGGCGACCAAGGCCGGCACCAGCCTCCACATGAGCGGCTCCTCGCAGCCCGCTAACTGAGCGTGCCGCATCGCGCGCCGCATGATCCGGCGCAGCACGTAGCCGCGGCCTTCGTTGGACGGCATGACACCATCGGCGATGAGAAAGCTGCAGGCGCGGAGGTGGTCGGCGATCACCCGATGCGAAATCCGATGCTCGCCCTCCGGATCCGTTCCGCTGAACTCGGCGGAGGCCTGGATGAGCGCCTGCATCAAGTCGATCTTGTAGTTGTCGTGAGTGCCCTGCAGCACGGCGGCCATGCGCTCCAGGCCCATGCCGGTGTCAATAGACGGCTTCGGCAGGGGCAGGCGCTGATCCGGCGTCACCTGCTCGTACTGCATGAAGACGAGATTCCAGATCTCGATGAAGCGATCCCCCTCGGCTTCGGCGGAGCCCGGAGGACCACCGGGAATATGCGCGCCATGATCGTAGAAAATCTCCGAGCAGGGGCCGCACGGTCCGGTGTCGCCCATTGCCCAGAAATTATCGGACGTCGGGATCCGGATGATCTTGCTGTCGGGCAAGCCGGCGATCTTCTTCCACAGATGGAAAGCCTCGTCGTCCTCGGCGAAGACCGTGATCAGCAGCCGCTCGGCCGACAGGCCGAACTCCTTGGTCACCAGCGTCCAGGCGAGGTCGATCGCCACGTCCTTGAAGTAATCGCCGAACGAAAAGTTGCCCAACATCTCGAAGAACGTGTGGTGGCGCGCCGTATAGCCGACGTTCTCCAGGTCGTTGTGCTTGCCACCGGCGCGGACGCATTTCTGCGATGAGACGGCGCGGTCGTAGTCACGCTTTTCGACACCGGTGAACACGTTCTTGAACTGCACCATTCCGGCGTTGGTAAACATCAACGTCGGATCATTGCGGGGGACGAGCGGGCTCGACTCCACGATCCGGTGGCCGTGGCGAGCGAAAAAGCCGAGAAAGGCTTTGCGAATGTCATTGACGGTCTGCATGGCCATTTATGTAAGGCATTGCGCGAAAGAAGGAAACCATCCGCGCGGCGATCCGGCCATGGAGCCCGGTTTGATGGCTTTATCAGCCCTGGCATGAGCGGCCGCATCGCCGCGAATCGATGCCGTCCGCGGCGCAAGCCGCGAGGAAAAAGCGCGGCTCGACCAAGCCGCGCCGTTTCAGCAGAAAATCAAGCGCCGGCCACCATGTCAGGCCGCCTCTCGGTCAATCGCTTTCGCCATCGACGATATCTTCCGGACCGGAGATCATCGCCTCGGAGACTAGGCCCGCGTTCTCGCGCACCTTGGCCTCGATCTCGCTCGCCATCTCCGGGTGCTCGCGCAGATAGGTTTTTGCGTTTTCCCGGCCCTGACCAATGCGCTCGGAACCGTAGGAGAACCAAGAGCCGGATTTCTCGACAACGCCTGCCTTGATGCCCAGGTCGAGCAATTCGCCGGTCTTAGAAATGCCTTCCCCATACATGATGTCGAATTCGACCATCCGGAACGGCGGCGCCAGCTTGTTCTTGACCACCTTAACGCGGGTCTGGTTGCCGACAACCTCGTCGCGATCCTTGATCGCGCCGATGCGGCGGATTTCTAAGCGAACCGACGAATAGAACTTGAGAGCATTGCCGCCGGTGGTGGTCTCGGGATTGCCGAACATCACGCCGATCTTCATGCGGATCTGATTGATGAAGATGATCGTTGTCCGCGAGCGCGACACCGACGCCGTCAGCTTGCGCAGCGCCTGGCTCATCAGCCGCGCCTGCAGACCGACGTGGGTGTCGCCCATCTCGCCCTCCAGTTCGGCGCGCGGGACGAGGGCGGCGACGCTGTCCACCACCAGCACGTCGACGGCGCCCGAGCGCACCAGCGTGTCGGCGATTTCCAAAGCCTGCTCGCCCGCATCCGGCTGTGAAATCAGCAGAGAGTCTACATCGACCCCCAGCTTGCGCGAGTAGATGGGATCGAGCGCATGCTCGGCGTCAATGAAGGCGCACACGCCGCCGCGCTTTTGCGCCTCGGCGATGGCGTGCAGAGCGAGCGTCGTCTTGCCCGAAGCCTCGGGGCCATAAATCTCGACGATCCGGCCGCGCGGCAGACCGCCGACGCCGAGAGCGATGTCAAGACCGAGCGAACCGGTCGAGACGACATCCGCCTCGACGGTTTCGCGCTGGCCAAGGCGCATGATCGAGCCTTTGCCGAAGGCTCGTTCGATCTGACTGATGGCGGCGTCGATAGCGCGATCTTTATCCATGGTTTCGTAATCTACAAGCCTGATCCGTCGGTGAAGCATTATGTGGTTCCCCCTTATTTAACGGGCTGTGACCTCATGTCCATGGGCCATGAAAATTTATGTACACGTTTTGTTCTTTTTCGCAAGCCGTTTCTGCCCCTTATGGGGCCTAAGACCGAGTTACTCACAACTTTTCCGTACCTTAAGAGGTTTTCCAGCAACCCCTCCCCCCCTGAGGCGGGCCGCGCAGGGGATCGGCGGACTTAAGCGGAAGCGTTTACGGTCGGTCGGCGGCGCCAGGAATGGCGGATCGAGCCAGTTCAAGATCGGCTACGAAGCGCCGGAATGCGAGGGCGCGCGAATCGTCATCGGGAATACGCAGAAGGGAGGACGGGTGAACGGTGATAAGCGCGGATACGCGGGGAGCGAAGTCGATGATCCGCCCGCGGTTGACGCCGATCTTCATGTCGCGGTGAAAAAGCGCGCGCGCCGCGGTGGCGCCGAGAGCGACGACCACGGCCGACCGCACCATTGCCAGCTCCCGCTCCAGCCACTGCCGGCAGGCGTTGATCTCGACCACGGTCGGCTTTTGATGCAACCGCCGCTTCCCCCGCAGGACGAACTTGAAATGTTTGACCGCGTTGGTGACGTAAGTGCCCTCGCGCGCGATTTCCGCTTCCGATAAGGCCCGATCGAGGAGAAGGCCGGCGGGTCCCACGAAGGGCCGCCCGGCGAGATCTTCCTTGTCTCCGGGCTGCTCGCCAACCAGCATGAGCGGGGCGTTCACGGGACCCTCGCCGAACACGGTCTGCGTGGCGTTTTCCCACAGCGGGCAGTCGCGGCACGCTGCGGCATCTTCCTTCAGCGCAACAAGCTCGGCAACTCCCGTCGCCATCGCCGGCCTCCCCTCACCATCCGGCCGATCCCGGCGCGCCCTTGAACGGACCGACAATATCGCCGGTGATCCAGCCGCCGTAGAACCCGCCAGCCTGCGGACGGGCCCGCTCATCGCCAACAAGGCACGCGTCCATCAAATGCGGGTAGAACGCCAGATGATCCTTGATCGCAAGGAACGCCGAGGTCGGATCGGGATAAGTCCAGGCCGCCTTAACCGCCCGCTTGTCGCCGACCTCCACATCGAAGTAGGCGGCCATGCCCTTCCACTCGCAGAACGAGCCGCCGCGCGCGGGAACGAGGCGCTCCATCCGCACATCGGCGGGCGGGAAGTAGTAGACAGGCGGATGACTGGTTTCCAGAACGCGCAGGCCGCGCGTCGTCTCCGCCAGCGTCACTCCGCCAAACACCACGCGCAGCCGCTTGGCCGTCGGCTCCAGCCGCGGCGGCCGCGGATAATCCCACACCGACTCCTGACCGGGACCGGGCGCTTTGGCGTTGACGGGCCGCATTGACATCCTCCCTTTTCCCGCTCACACCAATGTGGGGCCTGAACCGGCGGCGGCAATGCCATGAGCGGCATTGCGATCCGCGCGGAACGGAACGCGTCCGGTCCGCGGGATGTTTCAGGTGAGACCATGGGTGGAGGAGATTGGGCGATGGCAAAGGTGCTGGTGATCGGCGCCAGCCAGGGGATCGGTCTGGAAACCGTCAAGCAGGCTTTGGAAAAGGGCCATCAGGTTCGCGCCCTCGCTCGCTCGGCGCCGCACATTCCGGTCAGCCACGCGGCGCTCGAGAAAATGCCGGGCGATGCGCTTGACCGCGTCACCGTCGAAAAGGCTCTCGACGGCATCGATGTGGTCATCCAGACGCTCGGCGTCTCCGGCGGCCCCGACATTCTGTTCAAGCCGATCCGCCTGTTCTCCGACGCGACGCGAGTCCTTGTTGCGGCGATGGAGGCCAAGCTGGTGAATCGGCTCATCTGCGTCACCGGCCTTGGCGCCGGCGATAGCCGCGGCAAGGGCGGCTTTCTCTACAATGCCCTGATCGGCCTGATCCTGGTGCGCGCCTACGACGACAAGGACATACAGGAGCGCATCATTCGCAACTCGCCGCTCGACTGGATCATCGTCCGCCCCGGCGGCCTGACCAACGGCGCGCGATCCGGCCGCTACAAGGTGCTGACCGACCCCAGGGACTGGCGCGCCGGCTTCATCTCGCGCGCCAACGTCGCCGACTTCCTCGTCAAGCAGATCGACAGCGACGCCTATCTGCGCCAGACCCCGGTGCTGATCGGCTGAGGCAAACGGGCGGCCGCCAAGTCTGCTCTTCTTGTTGTTGCGCACCGTCCTTTTTCAATGCACGCGCGCCCGGTTATCAAGGAAATCGAGCACTCCCTTGCATGCCGCCGTCAAGTCGGGCTGCCTCTGGTTCTTAATCATGCATGGGGCTCGCGAGGGCACGGATGCACTTCGACCGTGACATGCGAAAGTCGCGGCAGCGCGCGCAGCCTCGCCTTGTAATGGTCCGGCGGACAGGGCCGGTCCGAGACCAGGGAGACGATCGCCGCCATATGGCCCGGCCCGATCCGCCACAGATGCACATCCGACACCCGGTCGCCGTGCTGTTCGAGCAGTTCCCGTATCGCGTTGGCAAAACCCGTATCCGGCACCTTGTCGAGCAGCACCGCCGCGGTTTCCCCGATTAGACCCCACGACCAACGCGCAATTACCAAGCCTGCGACAATCCCCATCAGCGGGTCCATCCAAACCCAGCCATAGGCGCGCCCTAGGACCAAGCCGATGATCGCCAGCACCGAGGTCAGAGCATCGGCCAGTACATGCAGATACGCTGAGCGTAGATTGCGGTCTCGGCGATCATGATCAAGCTGATGCACAGGACCGTGTTTCTCATGGTGATGGTGATGGTGATGGTGATGTTCATGCCGCTGGTGGCCACCGTCATGCAGCAGCCATGCGCACGCAAGGTTGATGGCTAGACCGACGATGGCGACGGCAATCGCCTCATCAAAGCGGATGGCCACCGGACTGATCATTCGGAGGAACGACTCGTAGCCGATCAACAGGGCGATGAGCGCGAGGATGATGGCGCTCGCGAAGCCGGCAAGATCGCCGAGCTTTCCGGTTCCGAATGAAAAGCGGTCATCTTCGGCATGACGCCGCGCATACAGGTAAGCGAGCGCGGAAATGGTCAACGCTCCGGCGTGGGTCGCCATGTGAAAGCCGTCAGCCAGCAGCGCCATTGAGCCGAAGGCCGCTCCGGCTGCGATCTCGGCGACCATCATGGCCGCTGTCAGCGCGACCACCAGCCACGTGCGGCGCTCGTTGCGGACGTGATTGTCGCCAAGAAAGATGTGATCGTGCCGCCACGAATTGATCGAGCAGGTATGCATGGAACCACCCTCTCCGCGCTTTCTGGAGATTCATGAGGCGGCGCCATTCTGTGGCAACTCCCGCATATTCTCCACTGCAAGATCAGCCGCCGCTCTGCCCCGTCTGGCCTTTGAGGCGCATGACGTAGCCGATGACCTGGGCGACGGCCTGGTAGTGTTCGGGCGGGACTTCGCCATCGAGGTCGACGGTGGCGTGAAGGGCGCGGGCGAGCGGCGGGTTCTCGACGATCGGGACGTCGTGCTCGGCGGCGACCTCGCGGATGCGGCGGGCGAGATGGTCGACGCCTTTCGCCACCACCTTCGGCGCCGCCATCGACTCCATCTTGTATTCCAGGGCGACGGCATAGTGGGTCGGGTTGGTGATGACGACATCGGCCTTGGGCACCGCCGCCATCATCCGCCGCTGCGCCCGCTCGGCGCGGAGCCTGCGGATGCGCGCCTTGACGTGGGGATCGCCTTCCGACTGCTTGTACTCGTCCCGCACTTCCTGGCGGGTCATCCGCATCTGCTGGATGAAGGCGTGGCGCTGATAGAGGAAGTCGGCGATGGCGATCAGGCTCATCACCGCAACGGTGCCGCCGGCCATGCGCACGGCGACGACGCCGATGCGCTCGTTGAGGTCCGCCGCGCCCATCCACAGCAAAAGCTCCAGGTCGGCGATGAGCGGCATCGACAGGGCGAAAGCGATGGCCCCCACCGCCGCCAGCTTGGCGATGCCCTTGGCGAACTCGACGAGTGAGCGAAGCGAGACCATGCGCTGCGCCCCCTTGATCAGCGAGATCTTGGAGAACTCCGGCTTGACCTTGGACGGCGCCCACAGAAGGCCGGTCTGGCCGACTCCGGCGAGAACGGCGACGACCGTGATGAGGCCGAACAGTGCGGCGACGTCCAGTCCCACCGAGAGGACCAGGGCGCCGAAGCCGCGCTGCGCCGAGGCGACGTCGACCGGAATGGCGTCGGCCGATTCGAGGAAGAACCGGCCGGTGGCGGCGAGACCGTGCACCGCGGCCGGAACCAGGGCGACCAGTCCGAGCGTGCCGGCGGCGAGGATGGCCCAGCTCTTGACCTCCTGCGAGACGGCGACCTGGCCGCGCTCGCGACCCTGTTGCAGCCGCCGCGGTGTCGGCTCCTCTGTCTTCGACGAGCGTTCCTGTTCCTCCGCCATCGGCGTTCAGCGGCCGGCGAACGGGGCGAGCAGGTCGCCAAAGCGGGTGAGAAACACCAGCATGATGCCCGAAAGGGTCAGCATCAGCGCCCAGAGCTGCAACGAGATCTGCACCGGCAGGCCGAAGAAAAAGACGGGAAGCTGCGGCATCAGCCGGCCAAGCAGGCCAAGCCCGAAGTTGTAGATGAAGCCGACGAGTACGAACGGCGCCGCGAGTTGCAAGCCAAGCGCCATGCTTTGCCCGAGCGTCCGCGTCATGGCGTCGGCAAAATCGCCGAACGGGAGCGGCAGACCGACCGGGAAGATGGCATAGCTGTGGACCATCGCCTCCAGCATCAGGTGATGCAGGTCGGAGACGAAGATGAGGACAAGGCCAAGGGTGCCGAAAAAACCGGCGATGGTCGAGGTCTGCTGATCGGCGACGGGATCCTGGACGAGCGCGTTGGCGAGCGACACCGAAAGAGCGGTGAAGGTTCCGGCCATGTGCAGGGCGGCGACAATCAGGCGCGGAATGAGGCCGAGGAAGACGCCGACAATGATCTCCGGCGCGATGATCAGCGCGAGCGCCGCCGGACTCGCCGGCAGCGCCGGCAGCTGACCGGCGAGGAACGGCAGCAGCATGAGACTGAGGGCAAGGGCGAGAATCAGCCGGATGCGCACGCTGACGAAGACGGCGCTGAAACCCGGCAACGCGGTCATCACCGCGCCGATGCGGGCGAAGACGACGAGAAAGGCGAAGGCGGCGCCGGCAAGCCAGTCGGCAAGCCATCCGGTCGCCAGGGTGGCCGGCATCGCCGTCACCCGCCGGCGACGATGCGGTCGAACAAGAGATGGGAGAATTCGATCAACGTCGTCAGCATGAACGGCAGGAACAGAATGATGGTGACGAAGATGACGAGGATCTTCGGAACGAACGTGAGGGTCATTTCCTGAATGGTGGTGAGCGCCTGAAACAGCGCGATGATCAAGCCGATCGCCATGCCGGCGAGCATGATCGGCGCCGAAATCTTGAGGATGACGACCATGGCTTCGCGGCCGACCTCGATTACCGCAACCTCGTTCATCGTTTCACTCCGCCTCTTCTTGGCTGTCGCCGCCTTGGCCGCAAGTGGCGCTCAAATCGGCATCCGGATGATGTCGTGGTAGGCGTCGAGCGCCTTGTCGCGGATGGCGATGACCGTCTGCAAGGTCAGCTCGGCCTCGGCGACCGCGGTCACGACCTCGCTGATGTCGGCGCGCCCCTGCAATCCAGCGATCGAGGCCGCCTCGCCCGCTTGCGCCGTCGCCATGGCGCCTTCCGCCGCGGACTTGACGAGAGAGGCGAAGCTGACGCCAGCGGCCGGCGCCGTTCCCGGCTGCGACGCCTCGCCGCCGGTGGCCGCGCGCTGATAGGCGGCGATGGCGCCGGCATAGCTGGTGACAGGAATGGTCATCTGCTGTTCTCCCCTTCGGCGCCGTTCAGCGCAGGATGTTGATGGCGTCGCGCGCCATTTCCTTGGACGTGCGCACCATGTTGAGGTTGGCCTCGTAGGAGCGTTGCGCCTCGCGCATGTCCATCATCTCGATCAGGCTGTCGACGTTTGGCGCCAGCACGTAGCCCTGCTCGTCCGCAGCCGGATGATCGGGCATGTATTTCTTGGCGAGCTGCGAGAGATCGGGAGCGATCTTGTCGATGTGGACCTGGGAGAGGCCAGTCGAGCGCTCCAGCTCGTTGCGAAACGTCACCACCTTGCGCCGGTACGGCAGATCGCCGGGTCCGGCGGGCAGCGAGTCGGCGTTGGCGATGTTCTCGGCGATGACGCGCAGGCGCGTGCCTTGCGCCTTCATCCCCGCCGCCGAAACGCGCATGGTCGCCAGCATGGTTTCCATTCACGAGAACTCCTTACTTGTGGCCGAGGGCGATGCGGAACATGCCAAGCTGCTTGCGGTAGAGCTCGTTGGCCAAGGAGTAGGACAGCGCCGTCTCGCTCACCTTCGCCATCTGCTCTTCAAGCACGACGGCGTTGCCGTCGGGGGCAATCTCATATGTGTCGCGCTGCTCGCTGATCTTGAACAGGCCAGATGCGCCGCGCTGGCCCTCGATGTGCGCGGGGTTCGTCCTCTCGACGCGGACATCGACCGGTGTGGCGGCGATTAGCTGGCGAAAGCGCAGAGATTTCAGGTCGCGCGCCTTGAAGCCGGGGGTGTCGGCGTTGGCGATATTCTCGGCGAGAACCTCTTGGCGCCGGCCGAGCCAACCAAATCGCTCCTTGGCCAGCGCAATCAACGGGATCTGCTTGAATTCCATGCCGCAGCCGCTCCTCATCGTCGCGCGGCGGCGAGTATGGCGAGTCAGGGTTAATAACCTGTGAACGCCACTCCATACGGTGCGCGGCGGCTGAAGCCGAGCGCAACAGCGAGCGGATCATGGCAGCGGTGGCAGAATCCCGGCAACGCCGACCGTGTTCGGAGGAATGGTCGGGCTTGGTGGGAACTCAGCAAGCAGCGCATCTACCATGCGTTGAATATCGACGGGACGAATGTCGTTGCGTCCGACCACTCGGGTGACATGGCCATGCCAGATCGGCCGCTTCGTGTCCGCGTCGAACATGTTGACCGCAAGGGTTCCCTCGGTGACGGTGCGGACGATCGGGCGAGCAAAGAAGGGGTCATAGCCGAACGGGCCGTAAGGCCAGGCTCGCCAGTCGCGCCGCCATAACAACGGGTCAGGATAAGGTCCCCAGGGGTCAACAAACTGACGGTCGTGCAGGCCCAGCGTCAGCGCGACAACGAAATCCGGCGGCGCCGCCCGAACATAGCCTTTGGCGAGCAATGCCTGATCGATGGCGGCGCGCGCGCGTGTCCGTGCGAGCGGGCTCAACCGCGGATCTCCGAATTCCGCCGTCTCCAAAGCATCGTCGGGCATCCACTCGTAGGTCCTGTATTCGGCAAAGTTGACGCCCGGATCGTAATCGATGGCAGGCCTGGGCGTCGTGCAGGCGCCGAGGGCGATGACAATCAGACCCACGGCGAGCAAACTTGGCAGCAGCCGCGGACCGCGCATTGTCGTCATCATCATTTATTGTCCTTGCGTTTCTTCCCGTCTCGTTGCCGGCCCGCCATGTTCAATCCGTCATCCATGGCGTGGCGCCTGCCATTCCGCCGGCATCGACCCCAGCTATCCGGGCGTCCGCTCTTCATCCATGCTCTTACGTAAGATAGATTGCGCAGCGATGCATGCTGGAAGCCCCACCCACCCTCTGTCACAGTCATCGACGCCAGGAGAGGCAGGATGCGAGAAGCGACAAAATGACCATATCCAGCAGCCTCGTTCTGCGCCGGAACCTCTCTCGACTGCGGCGTCGAGGCTCCCGTCCGCGTCCGCGCAGTGCAGCCAAGCGCGACCGATGACGAGCGGCAATCGGCGCGAGCATGGCGGAGGACTGGATCAGGCCGCCGCTCGCTACGGCATTCCGCGCAAGCAGTGGATCGATCTCTCGACCGGCATCAATCCCGCTTGCTACCCGCTGCCGGCGCTACCGCCGGAGGCATGGCATCGGCTGCCCGACGCTGCGCTTGACGAAGCCCTGCGCGCAGCGGCGGCATCGTACTATGGCGTTGCCGACGCAGGACTGGTGGCGCCGGCTCCGGGTTCGCAGTCCCTTATCCAGTGGCTGCCTCGCCTCGAAGCGCCGGCGCGGGTGGCGGTCATCGGCCCGACCTATAACGAGCACGCCCCGGCATGGGCGGCGGCGGGTCATGTCGTCAGCGAGATAGACGACATCGATGCGATCCATGTAGACGCCGATATCTTGGTGGTGGTCAACCCCAACAATCCGGATGGACGGATCGTCGAGCCCCGGCGCCTGCTGGAACTGACCGAACGGGCGCTTGTCGTGGTCGACGAAGCCTTCGCCGACGTCGCTCCCGCCGTCAGCGCGGCGCCATGGGTGGGCCGGCAAAACCTGGTGGTCCTGCGCTCAATCGGCAAGTTCTTTGGTCTCGCCGGTTTACGTCTGGGGTTCGCCTTGACGGAGCGAGAACGGGCGCTTGCGCTTGCGGCGGCGCTGGGGCCGTGGTCGGTGAGCGGGCCGGCCATGGCCATTGGCAGGGCCGCGCTGGCCGATGATCGATGGATCGCGGCGATGCGTGCGCAGCTTGCCCATGCCGCGGCGCGGTTGGACCGTCTTCTCGTCCTGGCGGGATTGGAGATCATCGGCGGCACTTCTCTTTTCCGGTTGATCCACCACGCCGACGCCGATGCCTTGTTCGAATGGCTGGCTCAGGCCGGCATCCTGACCCGCCGTTTCATCGCGCGCCGGCGCTGGCTGCGCATTGGCTTGCCCGGGGAGGAAACCGAGTGGGCAAGGCTTGCGACGGCGCTCGCGGAATGGCAGGCCGAGCGAACGCGGCAGGCGGATCGCGATTGTCCGGGACCACCCATCGCCGAGGGAGGCATTCGGCCCGGATGATCGAGACGGCCCTGCGCGCCTTCACGACTTTTTTCGCCACCGTCAGCCCGATCGACGTCGCCGCGCTTTTCGCGGTCATCACCGTCTCCGCCAGCGCCAAGCAGCGCAAGCACATGGCGATCAAGGGCACGTTGATCGCCAGCGTTATTTTGCTCATTTTCATCATCTTCGGCATGGATGTTCTCCACTGGATGGGCGTCACCCTGCCGGCGTTGCGAACAGCCGGCGGCGTTCTGCTTTTGCTCCTGGGCATCGACATGGTTCTTGCCCGTCCTTCGGGAATGACCTCGACCACCCTGGCGGAGAGAGCGGAAGCGGACGCCAAGGCCGACATTTCGGTATTTCCCTTGGCGACGCCGTTGATCGCGGGTCCCGGCGCGATGAGCGCGGCGGTGCTGCTCGCCTCGGAAGCGGAAGGCCGGACGATCCTCCTTGCGATCGTCGTTATGGCGATGCTCGCGGTCATGGCCATCACCCTGGCCCTGCTTCTCATCGCCGGCCACTTGCACCGCTTCCTTGGGGTGACAGCGCAGAACGTTATTACAAGAGTGGTTGGCGTGCTGCTTACGGCATTTGCGGTTCAGTTTATATTCGACGGGGTCAGCGCCAGCGGAATATTTTGAGGCAGAGGCGGAAACGTCAGCCAAAGACGCGCTTGGCTCAAAGCTTCTTGCAAGCTCCCCGCGAATCGCGCTGTCGTGACGGTCTTGTCCCGCGCGGCGCGGCGCGCTAAGTCATGGAACACGATAAGGGAGCGGCGGCGCCGGGACGACGGCGGCAGGAAGTGGAGAAAACAATGGCAGCGATGGAGCAGCCGATTTGCGACTTCGGCTGGAAGGCGCCACCTTTTAGCCTTCGCGATCCTGACGGCAAAACCCACACCCTAGAGGGCGCGAAAGGCCCAAAGGGCGTGCTTGTCATGTTCATCTGCAATCATTGCCCGTATGTGCGGGCCGTGGTCGACCGGATCGTTCGCGACGCTCGCGACCTTCAGAACATGGGAGTTGGCGTTATTGCCGTGATGTCCAACGACTACGTCAATTACCCTGAGGATGCGCCGCCAAAAATGAAGCGGTTCGCCGCCGAGCACGGTTTCACGTTTCCCTATGTGATCGACGAGACACAGGACGTGGCGCGGGCTTACGATGCGGTGTGCACGCCCGATTTCTTCGGCTTCAATGCAGACCTGGAGCTCCAGTATCGCGGACGGCTCGATTCCTCTCGCCAGAATCCGGCGCCCCCAGACGCGCCGCGCGAGCTCTTCGAGGCGATGCGGGAGGTGGCCGAGACAGGAAGAGGGCCACAGCAGCAAAAGCCCAGCATGGGATGCTCGATCAAGTGGAAGGACGCGTAAAGCGAGGTCCGAGAAAAGGATGAACGTGAGGAGTTGGTCCGGTGGCGAAACCGGTTGAGGACAGCCTGCTGCGAGAGATCGACGAGGATCTTCGTCGCGAGCGTTACGCGCTGCTGTGGAAGCGCTACGGCTGGGTGATCATCACGCTTGTGGTGGCGTTGGTCCTCGGAGTCGCCGGCTATGAAGCCTGGCGCAGCTATCAGCAACGGGTTCACGTGCAAAGCGGAGAGCGATTTGCCGCGGCCACGGCCCTGGCCGAAACCGATCCGGCGATGGCGGCGGGCGCATTCAAGGAACTTGCCGAAAGCGCCCCGCGCGGATATGAAATCCTGGCGCGACTTCGCGAAGCGGCCATTCACGTTGAAAACAACGATTTCTCGGCCGCCGCACCTGTCTACAACAGGCTGGCGCAAGAAACGAGCGACCCGCTTTACGGCGATCTCGCTGTTCTGCTGAAGGTAACGGCCGCGATGCGGGCGGCGGTGACGCCGGACGACGCGGCGGAGTTGGCCGAGCAGTTGTCTCCGCTTACCGCTTCCGACCGGCCCTGGCGTTATTCGGCGCGGGAGCTGTCGGCCCATTTGGCGCTTCGTTCGGGCGACAGGGAGCGGGCGCGCGAGCTGCTGGCGGAGCTTTCCGTTGATGCGCAAGCCCCCGAGGGCATCCGCGCGCGGGCTGAGGAAATGCTCTCGGAGATCGATCGGGCCTGACACGCCGCGATAGCGAGAGACGAGAAAGGCTGCCGGGAATCGAGGCGCAATTCGAGCTTTTGAACCCTGCGTTCGAATCATCCCTTAGGATCAGACACACAAAGGGAGCGCGGATGAAACGCTTTCAGAAGAAAGTGCCGGTGCGATTGATCGCCGCCATCATTTTGATGGCTCTGCCGCTGTCCGGATGCAATTCCTGGTTCGGCGCCGAGGATCCTCCGCTGCCGGGCGAACGTCTCGCGGTGATGCTCAATCCCAGCGAGATCGAGGTTGATCCGGAACTGCAACGCACGGCGATCGTGTTGCCGCCGCCTGTCGCCAACCCGGACTGGCCCCAGGCCGATGGCTACGCCAACCATGCGATGCATCATCTTCAAATCGAAGAGGCGCCACAGCTCAAGTGGCGGGCCAGCATCGGCAGCGGCGTCAAGCGGGGAAGGCCGCGATTGCCCCCCCCGGTAGTCGGCGCCGGCAAAGTGTTCGCCATGGATTCCCGCAGCCAGATCAGCGCCTTCGCCGCCGACAGCGGGAATTTGATCTGGCGAGTCAATGTCGCCCCGGCCAAGGAAAAGCATCATACGCCGGGCGGAATCGCTTATGAGGCCGGACGCCTTTTCGCGACCACGGGATTTACGCACGTGATTGCGCTGGATGCGGAAACGGGTGAGGAACTCTGGCGCAGCACCGCCGACTCGCCGATCCACGCGCCGCCGACGGTTCGCGATGGGCGGGTCTTCGCGGTCTCGCTCAACAACACGCTTTACGCTCTCAACGCCGACGACGGGCGCGAATTGTGGACCTACAGCGGTATTCCGGAAATGGCCGCCATGGTGGGTGGCGCGAGCCCGGCGGTTGACGGCGACGTCGTCGTCGCGCCCTTCACGTCGGGAGAACTTGTCGCGTTGCGCGTGGAGAACGGGCGGGTCCTGTGGGCGGACTCCCTGGCCTCGTTGCGCAGGACGGACGAGTTGGGCAGCATCTCGCACATTCGCGCATCGCCGGTCATCGATCGCGGCCGCGTCTATGCGTTGAGCTACGGCGGCATGATGGTCGCGGTCGACTTGCGCAACGGTCGCCGTCTGTGGGACGCCAGCATCGGCGGGCTGGAGCGGCCGTGGGTCGCTGGCGACAATGTCTATGTGATCACCCCCGAGCGTGACCTGATCGCTCTCGACCGCGATAGCGGCCGGGTCTATTGGGCGACGCGGCTTCCTTCCTACAAAAACGAGGAGAAACGCAAAGGTCCGGTTTTCTGGTCGGGGCCGCTTCTTGCCAGCGATCGTCTCATCGTCACGGGATCGAATGGCGAGGTCCTCGCCATCTCGCCCTACACCGGCGAGCCGCTCGGAAAAGTCGGCATGCGCGCCGATGTCGTCGTCCCGCCCGTGGTCGCCGGCGGCACGCTCTATTTCTTGAACAAAAACGCCGAGTTGTTGGCGTATCGCTAAGGCGTTAGGGAGAGAGGCGCGGTCTCCGCCGCCGCTCGACGCCGTCGCTGGAGCGCGCATGTCGTTTACCGTAGCCATCATCGGCCGGCCCAACGTCGGCAAGTCGACGCTTTTCAATCGCCTTGTCGGCAGGCGGGCGGCTCTTGTGCACGACACGCCGGGAGTGACGCGAGACCGCCGCGAGGGTGAAGGACGTATCGGCGATCTTCGCTTCACCGTCATCGATACCGCGGGGTTGGACGAGGCAGCCGGCGATGGATTGGATGCGCGGATGCAAGCGCAGACCGAGCGCGCCATCGCCGAGGCGGACGTCGCCTTGTTGCTCATCGACGCGCGCGCGGGAGTAACGCCGCTGGACATGCATTTCGTCGAACAGGTGCGGCGCAGTTCCACTCCCGTCATTCTTGTCGCCAACAAGTGCGAGGGGCGCCGCGCCGAAGCCGGCATTCTCGAAGCCTTCTCGCTCGGCCTCGGCGAGCCCATCGCGATTTCGGCCGAGCACGGCGAAGGATTATCGGAAATCTTCACGGCGCTGCTGCCCTTCGAAGAGCAGGCCGCGAGCCGGCCGGCCGGCGAGGACGAAACTTCCGAGGCAGGAAGCGAAACCAGCGCCGACACGCCCTTGCAGCTCGCCGTGGTCGGCCGGCCCAACGTCGGCAAGTCGACGCTGATCAACAGGCTGATCGGCGAAGAGCGGCTGCTGACCGGACCGGAGCCGGGAGTCACGCGCGATGCCATATCGCTGACGTGGAGTCATGGCGGACGGACATTCCGGATCATCGACACCGCCGGACTCCGGCGCAAGGCGCGGGTGACCGGGCAACTGGAAGGTCTCGCCGCCGCCGACTCGCTGCGGGCGATCCGCTTCGCGCACGTCGCGGTCCTTGTCATCGACGCCACTGCCGGCATCGAGAAGCAGGACCTCGCGATTGCCGGAACGGTTATCGATGAGGGCCGAGCCCTCATTATCGCCATCAACAAATGGGATCTTGTGCGTGATCGGCGGGAGACCCTGGCGCGGATCGGCGAGCGCCTCGAGACTTCGCTCGGGCAGGTCCGCGGCATCCACCTGGCGCCGGTCTCGGCGTTGACCGGACACGGCGTCGATCGCCTCCTGCCGGCGGTGGTCGAGGCATACGATGCGTGGAACGTTCGCATTCCAACGGGGCCGCTCAACCGCTGGCTCGCCGAGGCCCTAGAGAAGCATGCGCCGCCGATGGCGCAGGGCCGGCGAATCAAGCTGCGCTATGTGACCCAGGCCAAGACCCGGCCGCCAACGTTCGTCCTGTTCGCCAGCCAGGCGGACGAGTTGCCCGACAGCTATCGCCGCTACCTCATCACCAGCCTGCGCGACTCGTTCGATCTCGCCGGCGTGCCCATCCGCCTCCTCATCCGCCAGGGCCGAAATCCCTACGCGCCTTGAAGGGTGGTTCCCGGTTGGCATACGGACTTGTGTCCGTCCTTGCGCCAAAACGCCGACAGGGCTGCCCAACACCGGGGGAATATTCACTGGAACGATGACAACAAAGCGAGAACCGGACATGGTGGGCGGTACTGGGATTGAACCAGTGACCTTCGCGATGTCAACGCGACGCTCTCCCGCTGAGCTAACCGCCCATTGCCTCGCATACCGGCGAGACTAAATCCAGAAGGCCAATATCCAGCCGAATATGTCCTATTAATGCCACGCCCGGCCTTTGGCAAGGGCTCCCGCTTTCCACCCATCGAAGTTGATCGGGACAGTCCCATGCGCAAGCTCGTCATGGATGGCCGATCCATTTATGAAGAACTTAACCAGCCTCTAATGGCGCGCTCGACAGGATTCGAACCTGTGACCTTCGGCTCCGGAGGCCGACGCTCTATCCACTGAGCTACGAGCGCTTAACTTGTTCTTGGCGCCATCCGATCGTTGCCGCCGGCGGTCAGCGCCCCCGCTCACCCGGCGGTCTCGTTAGCGGGTGCGGCCTGCACCTTATCGCAAAGGCTCCAGAGCCGACAAGCCCCACTCGCCGTGACGCGGGCGTCGGAACCCGATGGCAACGGTTCGCGGGCGTCCGCGATCCACGCGGCGATGTCGGCCCAGACCGTTTCGGCCTGGAGATCGCGCAAAAGCATGTGGTAGCCGTTCTCGTAGATGGCCACGCGCCGGGTGGCGTCGCCCGCCTCCGGCAGGTCCGCGAGAAATTGCCGCACCGGCTCCTTGGGGATCAATTCGTCACGCTCGCCGTAGAGAATGAGCACGCGGCGATCCAGATTCGGCGCGGCGGCGAGCGCCGCGTCCATCAGGTTGACGAGGCCGAAGACGGCGTCGATGCGGGTTTTCTTGATGACCAGCGGATCGCGAGAGAGCGCCCGCAACATCTCGACATTGTCCGACGGAACGATCCGCAGTCCCCGCCCCGTCAGCGTCATCCCCGGCACGGTATGAGCGGAAAGCCAAAGCGCCGCCGTTTGATACCACGGCATCGTGCTGCGGCCCCACACCGCGGGCGCGGAGAGAATCACGCCATCGACCTCGGGCGCGTCCGGGCCGGTCACGGTCAAGGTCGCCACCGCGCCGCCCATGCTCTCGCCGAGGATATAGATCGGAATGTCCGGGTGACGCCGCCTGACCGCCCGCACGGCGGCGATGGCGTCCGCCTTCAGGGCATCCGTTCCCGGCCAGATCCCCCGGTTGCGGGTCATGCCGAAGCCGCGCTGGTCGTAGGCATAGGAAGCAACGCCGCGCTCGGCGAGAAAGCGCCCCGCCGCGGCGAAGAAGTTGCCGTAGTCGTTGAACCCATGCAGCGCCAGGACGACGGCCTTTACGCCTTCGTCTTCGTCGCCGGCGTTCTCCGGCAGCCATACGTGCAGCGGCAACTCGAGTCCGTCGAAGGTCTTGAAGGCGCTCTCGGATAGTTCCGGCTGCGCGTTGGGCGGACCCGCCGGCAGGGCGAGCGGGGCGCATCCGGCGAGAACGGCGATCAGCAGCAGCCCGAAGCGCCTTCGCCGACGTTTCATCGCGCCTCCACGGCGGATGGGTCGGCCTCGCCCGTCAGGCGCAGGAAAACGTCCTCAAGGTCGGCCTCGTGCGTATCGAGATCGGCCACCGTGAGGCCGCTTCGCTGGATCGCGGCGAGAATGTCTCCGGTGCTCGTCGTGCTCGGCGGGTAGCAGAAGACCAGCCTTCCCGGCCGCTCCAGATGGACATGAAACGGCTCGAGCGCCGGCGGCACCGTCTCGATCGCCTCCCGCAAGGTCACCCTCATCTCCTTGCTGTCCAGGCGCTTCAGCAACGCTTCGGTCGTCTCGCAGGCGATCAGCCTGCCATGATTGATGATGGCGATGCGATCGCAAAGAGCCTCGGCCTCTTCCAGATAATGAGTCGTCAAAAGGATGGTGGTGCCTTCGTCCCGCATGCGCCGCACCGCCACCCACAACTGGCGCCGCAGATCGACATCGACCCCGGCCGTCGGCTCGTCGAGGACCAGAACCTTGGGCGCGTGCACCATCGCCTTGGCGACGAGCAGACGCCGGCGCATTCCCCCGGACAGCGTGCGGGCGTACGCATCGGCTTGGCGCGACAAACCGACAATCTCCAGAATATCGTCCGTGCGTCTCAGCGACTTTGGCACGCCGTAAAGGCCCGCCTGAACCTCGAGCAATTCGCGCGGCGTGAAGAACGGGTCGATGTTGAGCTCCTGCGGGACGACGCCAATGGCGCGGCGGGCGGCGCGCATCTCGCGATCGATGTCATGCCCCCAGATGCGGGCATCTCCGGACGTTCGAACGACAAGGCCAGCGAGGATGTTGATCAGCGTCGACTTGCCGGCGCCGTTGGGACCGAGCAACCCGAAGAACGAGCCTTTGGGGATGCTCAGCGAGACGCCTTTCAGCGCATGAACCGGCGCGGCGCGGCGACCTCCGCCGACATAGGTCTTGCTCAGATTGACGGTTTCGACGGCGGGCTCTGATGCGAGCGGAGCGTGGGGCATGACAACATTCGATGAAACGATTGCGTGCGATGGCTTCCCGGCAGTTATGTGGCCGTTGATCAAGACAGCGCAATCGTTATTATGAACCCGTGATCTGACATGGCGGCGGACCCCGATCGGGGTCGGCCGCCTCATTTACATGGCTCACCCGCGTTTACTTGATCGGTCGGCATCCATTATGCATCGGGAGTCTCCTATTTTCGTCGACAACCGTATCGTCCTTTGCGACGGCGGCGGCGCTCTTGGCCATCCGGCGGTCTACCTGCATATCGGCAAAGAAGATCAGATCGTCTGTCCGTACTGCTCGCGACACTTCGTCTTGACCGAGCATACCGAGGAAGCGCCGGGCCACTAGCGGCGCGTCGCGCCGCCAGCCGCGTCCGGACCCATCCGTCGCCCACAGTGACCATCACGCCGCGACACGTTTTCCTCGTCGACGGGTCGGGATTCATTTTCCGCGCCTATCACGCGCTGCCTCCGCTCAGCCGTCCCGACGGAACGCCTGTCAACGCCGTATACGGCTTCGTCACCATGCTGATGAAGCTGCTGGGCGAGACCGACGCGGATCATATCGCGGTGATCTTCGACAGCGACCGCCGTCTGCTGCGCAACGAGATCTACGCCGACTACAAGGCCAACCGGCCGGAGCCTCCCGACGACCTGATTCCTCAATTCCCCCTCGTTCGCGAGGCGACCCGCGCCTTCAATGTCGCGTGCGTCGAGATGGAGGGTTATGAAGCCGACGACCTCATCGCGACCTACACCCGGCTGGCCCGCGAGGCTGGCGCCGATGTCACCATCGTCTCGTCGGACAAGGACCTGATGCAGTTGGTCGGCAACGGCGTGCGGATGTACGACGCGATGAAGAATCGCGGGATCGGGCCCGAGGAAGTGCAGGAGAAATTCGGCGTCGGGCCCGACAAAGTGATCGATGTCCAGGCCCTTGCCGGCGACAGCACGGATAATGTGCCGGGTGTGCCGGGCATCGGCGTGAAGACGGCCGCGCAATTGATCGCCGAGTTCGGAGACCTGGAGACGCTGCTTGCGCGCGTTGACGAAATCAAGCAGCCCAAGCGTCGTCAGTCCCTCGTCGAGCATGCCGAATCGGCGCGGATGTCGAAGCAATTGGTGACGCTGTGCGACGATGTGAGCGTGCCGGCGCCGCTGCAATCCTTCTCCGTTCGTCCGCCGGATTTGCGCCCGCTTCGCGACTTCCTCGCGGCGCAATCCTTCAAGTCGCTGCTCCTGCGCGTCGAGGGTATCCTCGCCAAGGGCGCGGCCCCCGCCGGCGCGACGGATACCCCCATCCAGCACGGCGCCTACGAGCTTGTCGTCGACGAGGACGCCCTGCGGCAATGGGTGACGGCGGCGACGGCGCTGGGCGCGGTGGCGGTCGACACCGAAACGACCTCTCTCGACCCGCTGCGCTGCATGCTGGTCGGCGTTTCACTGGCGCTTGAGCCCGGGCGAGCCTGCTACATTCCCCTCGCCCACCGATCGGGGCGCGGCGCGGGGCCGCATGCTCTGGCTCTCGAGCAGCCGGGTGAGACGCCCCGGCAGATTCCCA
Organism: uncultured Rhodospirillaceae bacterium; assembly: GCA_964603915.1. Taxonomy (GTDB): domain Bacteria; phylum Pseudomonadota; class Alphaproteobacteria; order Rhodospirillales; family Defluviicoccaceae; genus REEP01. The sequence continues at coordinate 8,294 of CAZRWU010000017.1, read as the reverse complement.
TGGCGAGTGCGCTCGCCATGCTCAAGGAAATGCTGGAAGATCCCTCGGTCCTTAAGATCGGCCACAATATCAAGTACGATTTGCAGGTTCTCGGCCGTTGCGGCATCCGCATCACTCCCATCGACGACACCATGATCTTGTCCTACGTCCTCGAAAGCGGCCTGCACGGTCACGGCATGGACGAATTGGCGCAGCATTTCCTCGGCATCGAGACGATCAAGTACACCGACGTCACCGGCAGCGGGAAATCGCAGATCTGCTTCGACGAGGTGCCGCTCGACAAGGCGTGCCCGTATGCCGCGGAGGACGCGGATGTCACGTTGCGCTTGCACCAAGCCCTCAAGCCGCGCCTGGTGACCGAACATCTGGTCAGCGTCTACGAAACCATCGAGCGTCCTCTCATTCCCGTGCTGGCGGCGATGGAACGGCGCGGAATCCGGGTCGACGCCCGCGAACTGCAAACGCTCAGCGCCGACTTCGAAGCGCGTCTCGACGCGCTTGCCGGTGAAATCCATAAGCTCGCCGGCCACCCCTTCAACATCGCCTCTCCCAAGCAACTGGGCGATGTCCTCTTTGTGGAGATGGGGTGGAGCGGCGGCAAAAAAATGAAAACCGGGGCTTACGCGACGGGGGCGGACGTCTTGGAGTCGCTTGCGGCGGAAGGCCACGAATTGCCGGCGCGGGTTCTCGATTGGCGCCAACTGGCGAAGCTGAAAAGCACCTACACCGATGCGCTGATCGGCGAGATCAACCCTGAGACCGGCCGGGTCCACACCTCTTTCGCCCAGGCCGTCGCGGTAACCGGACGGCTGAGTTCATCCGATCCGAATTTGCAGAACATCCCCATCCGCAGCGAGGAAGGGCGCAAGATCCGCCGGGCGTTCATCGCCGATGACGGATTCGTCTTGCTGAGCGCCGACTACTCGCAGATCGAGTTGCGTTTGCTCGCGCACGTCGCCGGCATCGACGCCTTGAAGCAGGCCTTCCGCGACGGCGTCGATATTCACGCCTTGACCGCCTCCCAGGTCTTCGGCACCCCGGTGGAAGGCATGGATCCCTTCGTCCGCCGCAAGGCGAAAGCGATCAACTTCGGCATTATCTACGGCATCTCGCCGTTCGGTTTGGCGCGACAGCTCGGCATCTCCCGCGGCGAGGCTAGCGCCTATATCGACGCCTATTTCGCCCGCTATCCCGGTATCCGCGACTACATGGAGGAAACCCGCACGCAGGCGCGCGAGAAGGGCTATGTCACGACCCTGTTCGGCCGCCGCTGCCACATTCGTGGCCTCGCCGACCGCAACCCGTCGGTGCGGAGCTTTGCCGAACGCGCGGCGATCAATGCCCCGATCCAGGGTGGCGCCGCCGACATCATCAAGCGGGCGATGATTCGGGTCGCGCGGGCGCTCGGCAAGACCTCGCTGCGCGCGCAGATGCTGCTGCAGGTCCACGACGAGCTGCTGTTCGAGGTTCCCCACGACGAGGTCGAGCCGACGCGGCAACTGGTCCGCAGCGTCATGGAAAGCGCGGCTGCTCTGGACGTTCCGCTGGAGGTTGAAATCGGCGTCGGACGAAGCTGGGCCGACGCTCACTGAAACAGGCGCGATTTCCAGCCGCCGCGCTCTCAAGCATCCGCTTTTACAACCGGTTCGGCATCATGTACTACTGGACACGCGAACGGTCTCACAGTCCGAGGCGATCCAGTGCCAAGAGAACTGCGCAAAGTCATCTTTTCGCAGAACGAGGTGCAAGCGGCGCTCGTCAATCACTTGCTGCATGCAGGCAGGTCGATGCCGAACCGCTCTATCGACCGAGTGGAAATCGGCGACGGATCGCCGGCCGTGACCATCTTTTTCCAGCCGGGGGATCCCACCGAGGTCCAGGAGTGGCCATTCAGTCAGGAGGAGGTCGCCGCCGCGTTGATTCGCTACTGCGGACAATACGCCATTCCCTTGCCGCGCGCCGCCAAGAAGAGGCTGCAGGTCGACAACGACAGCCTCGCCCTGATCTTCAGCCTCGATCACCGCCCGTAGAGGCGCGGCGGCAAGCTCGCCTGCCGCACCCGCTCACTCGGCGGGACGAGGCGCGGATTCAGGCGGCGCGACATCCCGCCGGCCATGCATCTTCTCGCGGAGGCGCTGGAAGACGACATAGAGCACCGGGATCAGGAACACGCCGATCACGCTGGCGGCAATCATGCCGGCGAAGACCGCAGTGCCGACGCCGCGGCGGCTGGCCGCGCCCGGGCCGGTTGCGATCACCAGCGGCAACAGACCGAAGATAAAGGCGAAACTCGTCATCATCACCGGCCGGAATCGCAATCGGGCGCCGAGCGCCGCCGCGTCGACGATCGGCACGCCTCTCTCGCGCTGCTCCTTGGCGAACTCGACGATGAGAATGCCGTTCTTGGCGGCGAGCGCGATCAGCACGACGATACCGATCTGGGCATAGAGGTTGTTGTCCAATCCCGCGAGCAGCAATCCGACCATGGCCCCGAACAGGCCGACCGAGACCGACAGCAGCACGGAGATGGGAATTGTCCAGCTCTCGTACAGCCCGACCAGGAACAGATAGGCGAACAGGATGGCAAGGCCGAGAATGGCCGCCGTCTGCCCCGCCGCTTCCTTCTCTTGCAGCGCGGTTCCCGTCCACTCGAAGGAATAACCCTGCGGCAAGGTTTCGCGCGAGAGCGCTTCCATCGCGATCAGCGCCTCGCCGGAGCTGTACCCTGGGGCCGGTCCGCCGTTGACCGTGACGCTGCGATAGTTGTTGTAGCGGATGACGCTTTGCGGACCGAGGATGAGTTCGGCGTTGAGAATCGAGCGGATGGGCACCATGTCGCCCGCCTCGTTGCGCACATTGATGCGGTAGATGTCGTCGACCCGTCCGCGATCCTTCGCCTCGCCCTGGATATAGACCTGCCAGACGCGACCGAACAGGTTAAAATCGTTGACGTAATAGCCGCCGAGGGCAGCCTGGAGGGCCTTGAAGACATCCTCGATGCGCACGCCCAGCGTTTCGGCCTTGTTGCGGTCGATATCGAGGAAAAGCATCGGCGTATTGGCGGCGTAAGTGCTGAACACGCCGCGAAGTTCGGGCCGTTGATTGGCCGCGAACACCAGCCCGCGCAGCGCCGCGGCAATATCCGCCGGCGAGCCGCCGCTCAGATCCTCAAGCTGATACTCGAAACCGCCGGTCGTTCCCAGACCGACGATTGGGGGCAGGTTGAACGCCACCACCTGCGCTTCCGGAATCCGCGCCACCTCCACGCTCGTGCGCGCAATGATCTCGTTAGCCGAGAGTCCCGGCTCCCCGCGCTCGTCGAACGGATCGAGCGTCACAATGAAGAAGGCGGCGTTCGATTGGTTCGCGCCATCGATGAAGTTGTAGCCGACGGTTGCGGTGAAATCGGAAACGCCCGGAGTCTCGGCGAGGATGGCCTCGATCCGCTCGACGGTCTGCTGGGTCCGGTTGACCGAAGCGCCCTCCGGCAGCTGGGCGACAACGAAGAAAGCGCCCTGATCCTCGCTCGGCAGAAAGCCCGTCGGCGTGATCTTGAACAGATAGCCGGTTCCGACGATCACCAGGACAAGAAAAATGATCCCGAAGATCGTCCGTCGGACCAGCCGTTCGACGATGGCGGCGTATCCGTCCCGCGTCTTGTCGATGCCGGCGAGAACATACCGGATTGGGCCTCTCGGCTTGTGACCGGGCTTCATGATGATGGCGCACAGCGCCGGGCTCAACGTCAGCGCATTGATGCCCGAGATCACCATGGCCACCGACACGGCGACAGCGAATTGCTGGAACATCTGCCCGGTGATGCCCGGAACGAAGCCGACCGGCACGAAGACGGAGAGCAGAACGAGGGTGGTGGCGATAATCGGCCCGGTGATCTCGCTCATCGCCTTCTTGGCCGCCTCTTTCGGCGGCAGACCCTCGTCATGCATGACCCGCTCGACGTTCTCAACCACGATGATGGCGTCGTCGACGACGATGCCGATGGCGAGGACGAGGGCCAGCATCGAGACCATGTTGAGCGAGAAGCCGAGCGCCAGCATGACGGCGAGCGTGCCGATCAGCGAGACCGGCACAGCAATGGTGGGAATGAGAGTCGCGCGAAGCTGGCCGAGAAACAGGAACACCACCAAAACCACCAGAACGAACGCCTCGAACAGCGTATGAAGAACCGCGCTCAACGACTCTTCGACGAAGAGGGTCGTATCGTACTGAACGAGATAATCGAGATCTTCGGGAAAGCGCTCCCTCAGGCGCTCCATCGTCCGTTTGACGCCTTCGGCCACGGCGAGCGCGTTGGCCCCGGGCGCCTGGTAGATTCCGAGCAAGGTGGCGGGCTTGCCGTTGAGGCGCCCAAATGAATCGTATGATTTGGCTCCCAGTTCGACCCGGCCGACGTCCGAGAGGCGCAGGACCGACCCGTCCGGGTTCGACCGCACAATGATGTTTTCGAACTCGGCGACATCGGCGAGCCGCCCCTTCGTCTGAATCGTGAGCTGGAACTGCTGATCCCGGCCGATCGGCTGGGCGCCAATCCGCCCCACCGCCGCCTGAACGTTCTGGGCCTGGATGGCGGCGATGATATCGTTGGGCGACAACCCGAGGCTGGTCAGCCTGTCGACATCGAGCCAGACGCGCATGCTGTAGTCGAGCGGGCCGAAAACGAAGACGTCTCCGACGCCGTTGACCCGGGCGAGTTCGTCGCGAACGTTGATGGTGGCGTAGTTGCTCAGGAACAGGGCATCGTACGTGCCTTGCGGGGAGTGCAGGGCGACAACCTGCAACAGCGCGGACGACTGCTTCTTGACCGTCACGCCCTGGCGCTGGACTTCCTCGGGAAGCTGCGCCATCGCCTGCTGGACGCGGGTCTGGACGTTGACCGCGTTGATGTCGGGATCGCTGCCGACGGCGAAGGTCACGGTAAGCTTGTAGCTGCCATCGTTGCCGCTGACCGATTTCATGTAGAGCATCTGGTCGACGCCCGTGACCTTCGCCTCGATTGGCTGGGCCACCGTCGCCTCGACGACCGAAGCGTCCGATCCGGGATAAGAGGTCGTGACCGACACCTGTGGCGGGACGATGTCGGGGAACTGAGCGGTCGGGATGGCGAGATAGGCGATCAGGCCGGCGATGGTGATGACGGCCGAGATGACGATGGCAAGCCGCGGCCGGTCGATAAAGATGGCGGAGATCATAACGAGGAGACCTCGGAGGCGACGACTTCCTGCACCGTCGCCTCGACGACTTGCCCCGGTCGCACCTTCTGCATGCCCTCGACGACGACGCGGTCTCCTTCTTTGAGGCCCGACTGCACGACCATTTCCCCTTCCCGGCCGCCCGCGCCCGTCTGGATGCGCCGGACCTCGATCTTGTTTTCGCTATTCACAACAAGAACATAGGTTCCGGCTTGATCCGCCTGCACGGCCGTCTGCGAGATCACCAAGGCTTTTTCCTGTTGCTCCTTCTCCACATTCACGGTGACGAATTGGCCATCGATGAGCAACTGATCGGGATTGGGAAAGGCGGCGCGCAGAGTGAGCGTGTCGGTGCTCTGGCTGACCTGAATGTCGGCAAAATCGATGCGGCCCGGCGGCGGGTAGACCGTTCCATCGGCGAGCCTGAGCCTGACCAGTATGGCTTCGGCTCCGCTTTCCTGGGTTCGCTTCTGATAGTCGAGAATGAGACGCTGGCTGACGGGGAAAGTAACATAAATGGGATCTTGGCTGACGATGGTTGCGAGAACGCCGCTCTCAGGCCCGACGAGGTTGCCGATCGAATAGATCGATCGCCCGATTCGCCCGTCGATCGGCGCGATGATATCGGTATAGGCAAGGTCCAGTTTCGCCCTGTCCAGTTGCGCCTGCGCGGTCTTCATCTCGGCCTTTGCGGCCAGTTCGGCGGCGACAGCCAGATCGAACCGCTGCCGACTGACGTCGTCGGTGGCGACAAGCACTTCGTAACGCTTGCGATCCTTCTCCGTGCGGACGACCTCGGCTTCGGCGCGGGCAACAGCGCCTTCCGCGGCCGCGACGGCGGCCTCGAACGGCGCTTTTTCGATAACAAAGAGAACATCGCCCTTGTCGACTCGCGCGCCTTCCTCAAAGCTCCGCTGCTCGAGAAATCCTTGCACGCGCGCCCGCAACTCGACGGTATCGACGGCTTCGACCCGTCCGGTAAATCCCAGGGACGCGGTGACATCCTTGAGGGTGGCGGGAGCCACCGTGACCGCCGGAACGACGGCCGGCTCGGCGGTCGTTTCGGTCTTATCGCCGCAGCCGCCTGTAAAAGCGGCAATAAGAAGGGCGGCGAAAACACCAAAAGCGGACGCCCGCACACGGAGCGTCCGCGCTGACCCAGTGGCCGACATCGTTATTTCCTCCCCAAAACGCTATAACTTATGTTAACGCCTCGGAGGCCCCGTGACAATGAAGTCCACAAGCTGTTACAGCTCTTGCGCTTCCCCGTTTTCAGTGTATGCATGGGCTTATGCGAACGCTGCACCACCTATGGCTGTCGCCATTCTGTCGAAAGATCCGCCTCGTTCTTGCCGAGAAGAAGCTCGACTTCGAATTGAAGATCGAGCCGATATGGCAGCGCCGCCGCTCCTTTCTCGCGCTTAATCCGGCCTGCGAGGTGCCTGTTCTGGTCGAGCCGGACCAGACCGCGTTATCCGACAGCACGGCCATCGCCGAGTATCTCGACGAAATTGCGCCCGAGCCGCCGCTGATCGGGTGCAACCCCTTGGAGCGGGCGGAAGTCCGCCGGCTCGTGGCTTGGTTCGACAGGAAGTTCAACGCCGAAGTCACCGAGAATCTGGTCGGCGAGAAAATCATGAAGCGCTTCATCGGCGTCGGTCAACCGGACTCGGCCGCCATTCGCGCCGGGCACGCCAACATTCATTATCACCTCGACTATATTCGCTTTCTTGTCGACCGCAGGCGCTGGTTGGCCGGCGACCGAATGACGCTCGCCGATCTCACCGCGGCGGCGCACCTCTCGTCGATCGACTACATCGGCGAGGTGCCGTGGGATCGGCATCCGGAGGCAAAGGACTGGTATGCGCGAATCAAGTCGCGGCCGAGTTTCCGGCTTCTGCTCAGCGATGTCATGCCGGGCGTGACCCCGCCCAAAGCTTATGCCGATCTGGACTTCTAGCAGCGTGATCTTGATGTCTTCCTCGCCCGACTTCAGGTCATCCGGACCGAAGACCCGGGGCATGCATCGAGCCCGCCGTTGACACGCAGAATCGCGACCGGCGCGGCGCCCCACCTGTTCTGCTTCGGGCTCGGCTACAGCGCGATGCGGCTCGCCGAGCGCTTGATGCGGGAAGGCTGGATGGTGTCCGGAACATGCCGCAGCGCGGAAAAGCAGCGCGCGCTGAGCGAGAGAGGCTTGCGCGTTTTCCTGTTCGCGCGCGGCCGTCCGCTCGCCGACCCGGTGGCGGCGTTGACCGGCGTGACCGACGTGCTGAGTTCGGCGCCTCCCGACGACGAGGGAGATCCCGTGCTCGATCATCATCATGACGATCTCGCGGCGATGGACGGGCTGCGCTGGCTCGGGTACCTCTCGACGACAGGGGTTTACGGCGATACGGGTGGAGCCGAGGTCGATGAAATGGCCGATCTCTATCCGACCACGGAACGCAGCCGGCGTCGGGTCTCGGCCGAGCGGCTATGGCTTGAACTCTACCGCGGCTACCGTCTGCCGGTGCATCTGTTCCGCCTCGCCGGCATTTACGGTCCAGGACGGAGCGTGATCGATCAAATCAGAGCCGGTTCAGCGCGCCGGATCGAAAAACCTGGGCATGTATTTTCCCGTATCCACGTCGACGACATCGCAACCGTCGTCCGCGCGTCGATGGCGCGTCCGGAACCCGGCAGTATCTATAACGTCTGCGACGACGAGCCGGCGCCACCGCGTGCGGTCGTTGAGTATGCGTGCCAGATTCTCGGTGTTGAACCGCCGCCCGTGGTTTCCTTCACTGAAGCGGCGAAAGAAATGTCGCAAATGGCGCTGACGTTCTGGCGGGATAACCGACGGGTCGCCAACAGGCGGATCAAGCAGGTGCTGGCCGTTGAACTCGCCTACCCTACCTACAAAGTCGGTCTGCGAGCGATTGTCGATGCGGAACGACCCGCGCAGGAACGCGCACGAGACGGCTGATCCGGGGTTCGGTCCGCTCTGTCGAGCCGTCCTGTTGGACATATGGGACCAATTGAGGGAAAATCAGGAGGTGAACAGGGCGACTGCGAGCGCACCTTGCCTGGAGCTGTGATCGA
>CAZRWU010000016.1:5867-36066 GCA_964603915.1 uncultured Rhodospirillaceae bacterium | reverse complement strand
GGCTCTGCGCGGCGCGCGCCGCCATGGCGTCGGCGGCCGGCTCTGGCGCCGCGCCGTCGCCTTCCGCCGGCGCGGGCGCGCCTCGCGGGATCTTCAGCAGCGCCGAGACCGCCGCCGTCAGCGCCGCGTCGGCGACGGGAATGGCGAAGAGAATGCCAAGGCTGACGAGGATCGCCACCGTCGGCGGATTTTCGGTCAAAATGCGCTGGATCGTGCTCATCATCCAGACGCCGGCGATGAAGCACGTGGCGAAGACGTGCCAGTTGGCGGCGAGAAGCTGCCGCACGCGGCGCGGCGGGACGCCGGGCTCGCCGCCCTCCAGGATGGTCCGGCTGATCGGGCGTCGCCACCACCAGATCCAGACGATGATCAACGACAGGATGACAAACGACACGACCGTCCCGTAAAGCTGTCTTATATCCCTGCCGAGCCCGACCGCGACCAGAACGTCGTGAAACAGCACGGCGACGCCGATGGCCGCGACGAGGACGCCGCCGCCGCGGAAGAGGGCGCGGGCGGCGCGGTCGCCGACGCGGACGAGGCGCAGTTCGGGAAGGCGGGGCGCGACGGCGAAGCGGGCCGCCGCGGCGGCCGCGCGCGGCAGGATGACCGCCCACAGAACGCTGACGAAGGCGACGCGCAGCGGCTCGTGGCCGGTGTAAAGGACGAAGAAGATGGCGATTGCGATCACGGCGAACACCGCGATGGACAAGATCTCGGCGATGAGCCGAATGCCGAGAATGCTCAGCTTGTCGATGAACGACGCTGTCGCCGTCGCCGCCGGAGCGGGTCCGACGCCCGTGAGGAGGCGGCGGAACAGCCACTCCGCCGCCGCCGCGCCCGCGAAAATGCCCGCCAACTTGAGGATGAGCCCGCCGGCGGACCCCTGGCCGCGCCCTCCGGTCACCCGGTCGCGGACCGCCGCAGCCGCCGCCGGCGTCTCCTTGACCGCAGCCGCCATGTCGGCCAGCCCTTGCCGCAAGCGCGGAAGGGCCTCCTGCATGCCGGCGACAAGCCCGGACTGCGTCCGCTGCGCCTCGGCCTGCCGTTGCGCGGCCGCATCGAGCAGCGCCAGCAGCATCCGCCGGGCCTCGGCGTCGGAAAGACGCGCGACGAACGCCCTGACCTCGGCCGCGCTCGTCATCGCGGGCAGCTCCGGCGCTGCGTCCGGCCCGGGGGCCGACGGCCCGTCTTGCGCGAGGGACGGCGGAACCGCGACAGCCGGCAACACCACCGTTACCGCCATGACTACAAGCATCGCGCGCGCAAGAACGATCACGCGCATCCACCCTCGACCGGTTTGACGCTCTCGCACCGTATCATCGCGTTCCACGCCTGAAAATGGCCATGCCGCCGCCGCCGCAGGATCTCCACATCGCCACAGGCTGTTTCCGCGGCCCGCTCACACCGATTGGCGGCCGCAACGGGAGGGAGGCCCCGTGCTCGAACTGACGACGGTCGTTCTCATTATCGCCGGGCTCCTTGTCGTCATCGGCGTTCTGCAGCCCATCGCCGAGCGAATCAAGGTTCCGGCAACCGTTGTCCTTGCCGGCGTCGGCGTCGCCATCGGCGCGCTCGCCTCCTTCCTGCTCTACACGCCGCTGATCGATCGCTTCCACGCCCTCGTCGCGCCCATCGTCGCGCCGATCGTCGCCCTGCCGATGCCATCGTCGCTGTTCATTTACGTCTTTCTGCCGCTGTTGCTGTTCCAGGCGGCGCTCACCATCGACGTGGCGCGGATAAAGCAGGACGCCGCGCCGATCCTGCTCCTCGCCGTCGTCGCGGTGATCGTCACCACCGTCATCATCGGCGTCAGCCTGTCCTGGCTTTTCGGCGTGCCGCTGGTGATCTGCCTGCTGCTCGGCTCGGTCGTCGCGACCACGGACCCGGCCGCGGTGGTCGCCGTCTTTCGCGACATCGGCGCGCCGGCGCGCCTGTCCCGGCTGGTCGAGGGCGAAAGCCTGCTCAACGACGCCGCCGCCATCGCCCTGTTCACGATCCTCCTCGGCCTGCTGATTCGCCAGGAGCCGTTCGACGTCGCCGAAAGCGGCATCCGCTTCGCCATCGTCTTTCTCGGCGGGGTCGTTCTCGGCATTCTCGCCGGCAAACTGCTCGTCGAGGCGATGCGCCGCGTCGACGGCCTGAAGGCGGCGGAAACGACGCTGACCGTCGCCGCGCCGTACCTCGTATTCATCGCCGGCGACCGCTTCCTCGACGTCTCCGGCGTGGTCGCGGTGGTCACCCTCGGCCTTTGCGTCAGCGCCTGGGGCAAGACCGCGCTGGCGCCGGACAACTGGCGGCATTTGCAGAACGTCTGGGAGCAGATCGCGTTCTGGGCCAGCTCGCTGGTGTTCATCCTGGCGGCGATCGCGGTGCCGAGGCTGATCCCGGAGGCGGGTCTCGTCAGCGTGGCGATGATCGTCGCGCTCGCCATCGCCGCTCTCGTCGCCCGCGGCCTTGTCCTGTTTCTGCTGTTGCCGCTGCTCAGCCTCGCCCGGATGACTAAGAAGGTCGGCTGGGAATACAAGATCGCGATCCTGTGGGGCGGCCTGCGCGGCGCCGTCACCCTCGCCCTCGCCCTCGCCGTCATCGAGAATGAGGCGCTTCCCGACGCGGTCCAGCAATTCGTCGCGGTGACGGCGACCGGCTTCGTGCTGTTCACCCTCTTCGTCAACGGCGTCACCCTCCGGACGGTCATCCACAAGCTCAAGCTCGACCGGCTGACGCCGCGCGATCAGATGCTGCGCGATCATATTCTCGGCCTTTCTTTGTTGGAGGTGGCCGACGCGGTTCGCGGCGCGTGGGCGCACCACCGTCTTCCCGCCGCCGCGGTCGAGCCGGTTCTCGCCGCCTACGAACAACGCATGGCCGAGGCCGCCGCCGGCGGCGGCGCGAACCATCAAGCCCACGACACGCTGAAGGACCAGGAGCGGCTGGCCGTGGCGTTGATCGCCCTTGCCGATCGCGAGCGCGAGCTTCTGCTCGAACATCACGGCCAGCAGGGGACGTCGTCCGGCGTGGTGGAGAAGCTGCTGCGCCACGCCGAGCGTCTCGTCGAGGGCGCGCAGAGCGGCGGACGCGTCGGTTATCGCCGCGCCGCGCGCGCCATCCTGGCGTTCCGGCGGCTCTTCCGCATCGCCCATTTCCTGCATCGGCATTTCCGGATCGACGGCTTCCTGGCCCGGCAGTTGCGGCAACGGTTCGAGACGATGCAGGCGCTCGGCCTGGCGCTCGACGAGTTGACGCGTTTCAACGCGGTCAGGATCAAGCCCCTGTTCGGCGAGCGGATCGCCGAGATTGCCGGCGGAATGCTGGCGGCGCGCTCGGCCGCCACGGCGAAAGACCTCGAAGCGATGCAGCTGCAATATCCCGCCTTCGCCCAAGCGCTGGCGCACCGCTACGTCTGCACGCTGGCCCACCGGGAGGAACTGGAGCGCTATGAGACGTTGCGCCGGGAAGGCCTGCTCGGCCGCGAGGTCTACGACAGCCTGCGGCGTCACGTCCTCGCCGAGCAGCGGCGGCAAGCCAAGCGGGCGCGACTCGATCTCGGCCTCAAGATCCCGGACATGATCGGCAAGCTCGACCTCTTCGCCGGCCTCGGCGCGGCGGAGCGCAAGCAGGTGTGCCGGCTGTTTCGCCCGCGCCTGGCGCTGCCCGGCGAATTCATCGTGCGCAAGGGCGACCGCAGCAAGCGCGTCTTCTTCATCTCTTCCGGCGCCGTCGAGGTGCGTTTGCCGGGACAGACCATCCGCCGGGGACGCGGCGAGTTCTTCGGCGAGCTTGCCGTCCTCACCGGCAGGCGCCGGGTCGCCGACATCGTCGCGATCGGCTATTGCGAGCTGCTGGTCCTCGATCACGTGAAGTTCAGCAAGTTCATCGCGCTCAATCCGGCGATCGGGGAACATGTCGAGGCGGTGGCGCGGTCCCGCGCGGCCGATCTGAAAACGGTTCTGGAAGAGGCGGAGCGGGCCTGACGTGCGCTGCGGGCGGCCGCATCGGCGCAACCGGCGACGGCGGGCCGCGGGCGCCAAGGCCATGGCCGGGGCCGAAATGTTTTTGACAGCGAAGCGTAGTGGCCGTATTTTCCGCGCGGCCTGACGGTGGAATGACCATCCGGACGGCGACAAGGCGCTCAAAGGCGGGGGCTGGGCGCGCGACTTCCGTTTGCCGGGCTCCTCGAATTTGAGAACGATGGCGTCGATGACGGCGCCGTGTTTGGGAAGGGAACGTGGGGCGGGGGAGGCCTTCGCATCCACATCTGTGGGGATTGGGAGAATTCATGCCTCTCGACACCAAGGTCCTTGATGCGTTCCGCGAACGCAGGAAGCAGGTTCTCGTCGCGGGCGGCGAGAAGAAAATCCAGGAGCGCCACGAGAAGGGGTTGATGACCGCCCGAGAGCGGCTGTTGCGCCTCTTCCAGCCCGATACGTTCCAGGAGATCGGCGCTTACGTGAAGCACCAGTGCACGTCGTTCGGTATGGAAAAGAAGGATTTTCCGGGCGACGGCATCATCGCCGGCACCGGTTTCGTCGACGGCCGTCAGGTGTCCGCCTTCAGTCAGGACTTCAACGTCCTCGGCGGCTCGCTCGGCAAGATGCATGCCCGGCGCATGGTTCTCGGCATGGAGTACGCCCTCAAGAACGGCACGCCGCTGGTCGGCATCGCCGATTCCGGAGGCGCCCGCATCCAGGAAGGCGTCGACGCTCTTTCCGGATACGGCGAGGTGTTCTATCGCAACGTCATCCTCTCGGGCGTCGTGCCGCAGGTCGCGATCATCGCCGGTCCGTGCGCGGGCGGGGCGTCCTACTCGCCGGCGCTGATGGACTTCATCATCATGACGCGCAAGAACGCGCAGTTGTTCATCACCGGGCCGAACGTGATCAAGGCGGTGACCGGCCGTCAGGTGACGATGGAGGAAGTCGGCGGCGCCGACATGCACGCCACGGTGAGCGGCAACGTCCATTTCGTGACCGACACCGATCGCGAGGCGATCGACCTGACCAAGCGCCTGCTCTCGTTCCTGCCCTCGAACAATTCGGAGGATCCGCCGCACGCGCCGACGCCGGCGGTGACCATGGCCGACGATCCGGGGATCGACAAGCTGGTCGAGTCCGATCCGTCGTCGCCGATGAACATACGGGCGATTCTCCTGCGGCTCGTCGACAACGCCGACTTCCTCGAGGTCCACGCCGGCTTCGCCAAGAACATGATCGTCGGCTTCGGCCGGGTCGAGGGCATCGTCGTCGGCTTCCTGGCCAACAACTCGATGGAAAAGGCCGGCTGCCTCGATATCGACTCCTCGGACAAGGCGGCGCGGTTCATCCGCTTCTGCAACGCCTTCAACATCCCGATCACGACGCTGGTCGACGTGCCGGGATTCCTGCCCGGCATCGAGCAGGAGCGGGGCGGGATCATTCGCCACGGCGCCAAGATGCTGTTCGCCTACTCCGGCTCGACGGTGCCCAAAATCACCATCATCTGCCGCAAGTCCTATGGCGGCGCCTATCTCGCCATGTGCAGCCAGGACCTCGGCGCCGACGTGGTCTACGCCTGGCCGACGGCGGAAGTGGCGGTGATGGGGGCGGACGGCGCGGTCAATATTCTCTACAGCCGCGAACTCAAGGAAGCGGAGGACGCCAAGGAGCGGCGCGCCCAGCTGGTCAAGGAATACCGCGACGAGTTCGCCTCGCCCTACTTGGCGGCGGCGCGCGGCTACGTCACCGACATCATCGAGCCCTCGCGCACCCGCTCGGTCCTGTCGATGACCTTGCGCAAGCTGTTGAACAAGCGGGAGATGCGGCCGCCGAAGAAGCACGGCAACATTCCGCTTTAAGACAAAGAAGCGCAAGCTCGGCGTCCGGCAACGCTTTTGGGGGAAGGCAATCACCATGGAACAAGCTGCGACCATCGGCATCGATGAGGTCATCACGCTGAGCGGCTTCGCCTACCTGTTGACCGTCGTGGTCGCCCTGCTGGCGGCCGTCATGATCCGCGGGATCGTTCTCGCCCTTGAAGGGGCGAAGAAGACGAGGGAGAGAAGGCTCGCGACGGTCACGCCCGTACAGGTCGCTGTCGCTCCCGAGCCGGCGCAGCTGGAGGACACGGCGGCGCACGTCGCCGCCATCGCCGCCGCCATTTACGCCGTCGTCGGCGCGCACAGGCTCGTCTACATCGGCGAGGCGCGCCCGAGCTATGGCTGGGCCACCACCGGCCGCGTGTTCCACCAAACATCGCATATGCCCAAGCGCGCGCCACAGCGCTGATTGCCGCAGATCGAGGGCCAGATCGAGGGAACGATCCATGACAAAGCACTTGAGAATTACGGTTGAAGGCAAGGTGTACGACGTCATCGTCGAGGATGTCAGCGAGGACGCCGGCAGCACCTTCTACCAGATGCCGACGACGCCGGCGCCCGCCGCGGCGCCGGCGGCCAGACCTGCCCCCTCCGCGCCCGCGCCCGCTTCCTCTCCCGCTCCCGCCGCGGCCGGCGCCAAGGACAAGGTCGCTCCGCTCGGCGGCGTCATCGTCGAGGTTTCGGTGCGCGAGGGTGACAAGGTCAAGGCGGGAGACAAGGTCGCCGTGATCGAGGCGATGAAGATGAAGACGATGATCGCCGCCGACCACGACGGCACCGTCAAGAACATCCAGGTCAAGGCCGGGGACGCGGTGGACGCCGGCCAGGTCCTTATGACGATCGACTGAGCATCGGAACGGCGGGATGGAAAACATCGAAATCCTGCAGATCTTCCAGGGCGTTGCCACCCTGGTCGATACGGCGGGGTATGACCCGATCATCACGGTCACGCGGATCGGACTGATCTTCCTCGGCATGGCTTTGATCTATCTCGGCCTGAAGGGCGTCCTCGAGGCGCTTTTGATGGTGCCGATGGGGCTCGGCATGATCGCCGTCAACGCCGGCGTGATGTTCGTGCCTGAAAGAATGGTCGCGGAAATGCCGGAAGTCGGCGTGCCGCAGGGGACGCTGTTTCTCAATCCGCTGATCAGCGAGGGCGACAAATTCATCGATATTCTGCAGATCGACTGGCTGCAGCCTATTTATTCCTTCACGTTTTCCAACGGTATGATCGCCTGCCTCGTCTTGCTGGGAATCGGCACCCTGCTCGACGTCGGCTACGTCATGGCGCGACCGTTCAAGAGCATGTTCATCGCGCTCTGCGCGGAGATCGGCACGCTGGTGACCTTCCCACTAGGTATGTGGATGGGCCTGCCGATGGCGGACGCCGCCGCCACGTCGACGATCGGCGGCGCCGACGGGCCGATGGTCCTGTTCGCCGCCTTGATGCTGTCGCCGGACCTCTTCGTTCCCATCACTGTCGTCGCCTATCTCTACCTCGGCCTGTGCTATGGCGGCTATCCGTTCCTGATCAAGATGATGGTGCCCAGGCACATCCGCGCCTTGAGGATGCCGCCCGACAAGCCGATGAAGATTTCGCCCGGCGAGAAGATCGTGTTCTCGGTCGTCGCCGTGACCGCCCTGTGTCTCTTGTTCCCGGTGGCGGCTCCGTTGTTCCTCTCGCTCTTCCTTGGCGTCATCGTGCGCGAGAGCGGACTCACCCATTATTATGAGCTGCTGAGCGGCCCGGTTCTTTATGCCGCGACCTTTTTCCTCGGCTTGTTGCTGGGCATTCTCGTCGAGGCGAGCACGATCCTCAATCCGCAGGTTCTGATCCTGCTGATTGTCGGAATCCTCGCTCTCACCTTTTCCGGGATAGGCGGCCTCCTTGGCGGTTACGTCCTCTACTTCGCCACGGGACGCAAATACAATCCGGTGATCGGCATCGCCGGGGTCAGCTGCGTGCCGACCTGCGCCAAGGTAGCGCAGAAGACGGTTGCGGAAGTGGCGCCGGACAACATCATCATGGCGCACGCGCTTGGAGCGAACATCAGCGGCGTCATCACGTCGGCGATCTTCGCCTCGGTGCTGATCACCATCGTCCGCACGGCGGGGGTCGCGCCCTTCTAGTCTCGTGAGCGATCCGCGCCCGCACGTCCCGCTGTGGCGAAGACTCCCCCGCGCCATCTATTGGATCGCCGGGGGAGCCATCGCCATGTTCGGGGCGCTGGCGGCGAACGCGGTGGCCGCCCAGTTGCCGCTCCAGCAAAAGTTCTGGGCATGGATCGTCGGCTCCATCTTCATCTTCGGCGGTTTGATGGTGCTTTCCATGGGCACCAAGTCGCGCCTCGCCGACGATGAGGACGATCAGTACGGTCCGGGCTCCCGGTCCTAGTTCCGCGCCGACGCCGGCGTCTTGCGCCTCTCCGAGCACGCCGTGGATCCGCTTGGCGCCGAACTTATGGTGTTCCCCCCGCGCCATTTAATGCCTAAGTGAAGTCCCGGGTGAAATCGAGCCGGTGGGTGGCGGTCATGACAATGAAGCGCGACGCGACGCTTTCCCTTGTGCGCTCGGCCCTTGTGCGCTCGGCCCTTGTGCGCTCGGCGCTCGTCCGCGGCCTCGTCCTCGCCTTCCTGTGGTGGGTGCTTAGCGAGGGCGCGGCGGCGAGCTGGGGCGTCGGCGCGGCGGTCGTCGTCCTCGCCACCGCGGCGAGCCTGGCGCTCGCCCCCAAGCCGTTGCCGTGGCCGAGAATCGCGCCCTTGCTGCGCTTCCTGCCCTTCTTCGTCGTCAAGTCGTCTCTCGGCGGCATCGACATCGTGCGCCGGGCCTTCCAGCCCGTGCCGCCGCTGGCGCCGACGCTGATCACCTGCTCCGTCGCCGGCATGGGGATCGCCGAGCGGGTCGCCTTCGCCGTCATCCTGGCGCTTTTTCCCGGCACCCTGTCGGCGCGGCTCGACGGCGATGCGCTGACGCTTCACGTGCTCGACGAGGCGCTGCCGGTGATGGAGGATTTCGCGGCGCTCGAGGCGCGCCTCGCGCCGATCTTCGGGCGCGCGGTTTCGCCCGCGGCGGCGTCCCGGGAGCGCGCGCGGCGATGATCGACGCGGTATACGGCGCCCTCGCCATCTTTCTGCTCGTCAACATTCTCGCCGGCGCGCTGCGGATCATCCGCGGTCCCTCGGCGCCGGACCGGATGATCACGGCGCAACTGTTCGGCACCATGGGCGTCGCCACTCTGCTCGTGCTCGCCGAGCTTCTCGGCCGTCCCGCGCTGCGCGACGTCGCGCTCGTCTTCGCCCTGCTCGGCGCCGTCGCGGTGGTGGCGTTCGCCAGCCAGACATGGCGTCCGGTCGACCCGGAGGAGCCGGAGTGAGCCCGCTCGACCTGGCGACGGCCGCCCTGCTTGTCGTCGGCGCGGTGTTCTTCGCCGGCGGCACCCTCGGCCTGTTGCGCTTTCCCGACAGCTTGTCGCGGCTTCACGCGCTCGCCAAGGCCGATAACCTCGGTCTCGGCTTCGTCGTCGCCGGTCTCGTCCTGCAAGCGGACGGCGTGGCCGTGGCCGTCAAGCTCATCCTGACCTGGATTATCGTCATGGTCGCCGGCTCCGTCGGCGGCTATCTCATCGCCCGCTACACGCTTGAGCGCCTGGAAGATCGGGAGGGGCGATCCTGACGACCTTGACCTTGGCGTTCGACGCAATCGTCGCGGCCGGGCTCGTTTTCCTGGCCTGGAGAAGCCTGCGGGCGCCGCAGCTGTTCACGGCGGTGGTGTTGTTCATCGCGTTCGGCCTGTTGATGGCGCTGGCGTGGGTGCGCCTCGACGCCACCGACATCGCCCTCGCCGAGGCCGCCATCGGGGCCGGCATCACCGGCGCGCTGCTGCTCGACGCCATGGGCCACGTCGGCGAACCGCGCGCGCCCGGCGCCGCCAAGCCTGCCTCCGACCCGCCCGCCCGCCCGGTTCGCGAGCGAGGCGGCGCGACCAGCATGGGCCGGCGCGGCCGCGTCGCGCTCGCCGCGCTGACGGCGTCGCTCGTCGCCGTCCTCGCGGCCAGCGTGTGGGTTCTGCCCGAGGCGCGCGTCGTTCGCGACGCGGTCGCCGGCGCCCTGGAGCATCACCCCGTCGGCAACGCCGCCACCGCCGTGCTGCTCGACTTCCGCGCCTACGACACCTTCCTGGAAATGGGCGTCCTCGCCCTGGCCGCGCTGGGCGCGTTCCTCTTGAAGGCGCAAACCTTGCATGATCCCCCCGGGGCTCGTCCCCGCGTCTCTCCTTCCCCGGCCGACCCGTTCGCGCGCGGCGGCCTGATCCTGGCGGTTTTCGCGGCGGGATTGGCGCCGCTGATGATCCTCATGGCGGGCTACCTGTTATGGGCGGGAACGGCGCACTCGGGCGGCGCGTTCCCCGCCGGCGCCATTCTCGGCGCCGCCGCCGTCCTGCTGCTTCTCGCCGGCATCGGCCGCGATGCGATCGTCGACAACGACCGCAGCCGTTTCGCGATCGCCCTCGGCCTCGCCGGCTTCATCGTCGCCGGCGGCGCGGCGATGCTCGCCGGCCGGCCCTTTCTCGACTGGAGCGCGGATTGGACGTATGCGACGATCCTCGCCGTCGAGGCGGCGCTGACGCTGTCGATCGGCGCGGTGCTGGCGCTTCTTTACGGCGCCTCGGCCAAGGTTCCCCCGCCCGGCGCGGCCGCGGGCGCTTCCGACAGGGCGGGAGAAGGCCGATGAGCGGCGCCGAGCCGAGCGTGATCGTCTACGCGCTGGCCGCCGTCGTCCTCGTCGGCATCGCGGTGTGGAGCTTCATCGTTCGCGCCGACCTGTTGCGCCGGGTGATCGCCTTCAACGTGCTCGGCGCCGGCGTCTTCTTGCTCCTGGTGGCCATCGCCAAGCGCGTTCCCGACGCGGCGCCCGACCCCGTTCCACACGCCATGGTTCTCACCGGCATCGTCGTCGCCGTCAGCGCCAGCGCCTTCGCGCTGGTTCTGCTCCGCCGCATCTACGATGTGACGGGACGGCTGGTTCTGCCCGATGACGATCCGGAAGATCGTTCCGATGACGACGCGAACTGAGCGGCGCGTTTCGTGAGTACGGGCAGCATCCTCGTCGCCGCCGTTCTCGCGCCGCTCGTCGCCGGGATCCTCGCCCTGTTCGCGCGCGGCCGGACGCTTGCCCTGCTGCATGTCGTCGCCGTCCCGGCGAGCGCGGCGGCGGCGCTCGCCACGGCGGGGCTTGTCTGGCGCCACGGCCCGCAACGCTATGCCCTCGGCGGCTGGAGCGCCCCGCTCGGCATCGATCTCGCCGCCGACGGAGCGACGGCGGCGCTCCTTTCTCTCACCGCCGTCGTCATCGGCGTGTGCTCGATCTATGCCCGCTACTACCCTGGTCCGCTCGAGCCGGCCGGGCGGCTGGGGCGGCCGTTGTTCTGGCCGCTGTGGTACTTCCTGTGGGCATCGCTCAACGCCTTGTTCGTGTCCGCGGACATCTTCAACCTCTACGTCGCCATGGAGCTGATCACGCTGGCGGCGGTCATCCTGGTCGCCCAGACCGGCGAGCGGCCGGTCCTCGTCGCCGCGATGCGCTACCTGATGGCGGCGCTGTTCGGCTCGCTGCTGTACCTGCTCGGGGTCGCCCTCGTTTATGGCGCGGTCGGCGCCCTCGATCTCGCCACGATCGCCGAGCGCATCGAGCCGGGTCCCGCGGTGTGGGCGGCGGCGGCGCTGATGACCGTCGGTCTGCTGGTCAAGACGGCGCTGTTTCCGTTTCACTTCTGGCTGCCGCCGGCGCATTCCCACGCCGTCGCGCCGGTCAGCGCGGTCCTCTCGGGCATCGTTCTGAAAGCCTGGTTCTACCTTCAGGTCCGGTTGTGGCTGGGGCCGTTCGCCGGCATGGCGGACGCGGCGGTGTTCACCGCGCTCGGCGCGCTCGGCGCGGGCGCCATCGTCTGGGGCGCGCTCCAGGCGTGGCGCGAGCAGCGCCTCAAGCTGATCGTCGCCTACTCGACCGTGGGACAGATCGGTTACGTCTTTCTGTTCTTCCCGCTGTTCCCGGTCGCGCCGACGGCGGCATGGAACGGCGCCTTCTATCATGTCCTTGCCCACGGGATGGCCAAGGCGGCGGCCTTTCTTGCCGTCGGCGCCATTTTCTACGCCGTGCAGTCGGACCGCATCGCCGCCATCGGCGGCCTCGGCCGTCATCTCCGTATGAGCCTTTTCGCCCTGGGGCTCGCCGGCGTCAGCCTGATCGGCCTGCCGCCGTCGGGCGGCTTCGTCGCCAAGTGGCTGCTGCTTCAAGCCGCCATCACGGGAGGGATGTGGCATTGGGCCGTCGTCATCATCGCCGGCAGCCTGCTTGCCGCCGTCTACATCTTCCGCATTCTCGGCGCGGCCATGGCCACTCCGGAGGATTCGTCCGCTCCCTTGCGCCCGGCGCCGAAGGCGCTGGAGCTGACCGCGCTCGCTCTCGCGCTCGGCGCGATCCTGCTCGGCGTGGTCCCCGCTCTGGTTCTCGATGTTCTCGCCGTCGGCGTTTCCTTCGCCGTCGCGCCGGCTTTTGAGTTTGTCTATCGTCCGGGCTTCGTCTTGCCGATCCTGATCCTGTTCAGCTCCTTTTTCACCGGCATCGCCACGTTTTTCCTCGAGGAAGAGCAGGTCCGTCTGCGCACGATTTTCAATCTGTTCGGCGCGGTGCTCCAGGTGATCCTGGTGACGGTGCTGCTGATCGGCGTCTATCAGGGCCTGTCGTTCGAGGCGCGGCTGGCGTTCCTGCCCGGACTCGACCTCGTCTTGCGCGCCGATCCGTTGACGCTTCAGTTTCTCGCCCTGTCGACGGGGCTTTGGCTGCTGACGACCATTTACGCGATCGGCTATCTCGAGGACGCGCCCGACCGCAGCCGTTTCTTCGGCTTTTTCAGCCTTGCCGTGACGGCCTCGACGGGCATCGCCTTGTCCGGCAACCTTCTGACCTTTCTCGTGTTCTACGAGTTTCTGACCCTCGCGACGTATCCGCTGGTGGTGCACCGCGGCACCGCCCGCTCGCTCGCCGCCGGACGCAAGTACCTTGCCTACACGGTGTGCGGCGGCGCGGCGATTCTGCTCGGCGCCGTCTGGCTGCACAGCGTCGGCGGCGACCTGTCGTTCGGTCCGGCCGGCTATGCGCCCCTGCTCGGCCTCGAAGACTCGCGCACCGTCGCGATGATTTTCGCCCTCTTGATCGGCGGCCTTGGCGTCAAGGCGGCGCTCGTGCCGCTGCACGGCTGGCTGCCGACGGCGATGGTGGCGCCGGCGCCGGTCAGCGCCCTGCTTCACGCCGTGGCGGTGGTCAAGGCCGGCGTGTTCGGGATCATCCGCGTCATTTACGACGTGTTCGGCATCGGCTTGTCCCAGGCGATCGGCGCCACCGCCGTCCTCGCCGCCGTCGCCGGCGCGACGATCGTTTACGGCTCGCTGCGGGCGCTCGCCCAGGACGAGATCAAGCGCCGCCTTGCCTATTCGACCGTCAGCCAGCTCTCCTACATCGTCCTCGGCGCCGCCGTCGGCGGTCCGCTCGCCACCATCGGCGCCTTCGTGCACATCGTCCATCAGGGTCTGATGAAGATCACCTTGTTCTTTTGCGCCGGCAATCTCGCCGAAAAGTTCGGCATTCATCATGTCCACGAGGTCGACGGCATCGGGCGACGCATGCCGGTGACGATGGCCGCGTTCACCATCGCCGCCCTGGGCATGATCGGCTTGCCGCCGTTCGCCGGCTTCATCAGCAAATGGTACCTCGCCGGCGGCGCCATCGATCACGGCGTCTACTGGGTCGTCGGCGTCCTCGTCGCGAGCAGCGTTCTCAACGCCGCCTATTTCCTGCCGATCGTGTACGCCGCGTGGTTCCGCCCCCCGGCCCACCACGGGCCGCCGCTGCGCCGGCTGGGGTGGTGGCTGGTGGCGCCGCCGCTGACGACGGCGGCGCTGACGATCGGCGCCGGTCTGTTCGCGGCTTCCCTGGTCAGCCCCCTGGAGTGGGCGCAGATCATCGCCGAGCGCACCTACTACGGCATCGCGCCCGCTCCGGCGCCCGCCCCCGACGTGCCGTAGACTTGCCGTGAGCGCGCTATGACGGTTCTTGCCCCGGCAACTCTGCTCCTCGTTCTCGCCGCGCC
The DNA here is from genome assembly GCA_964603915.1 of uncultured Rhodospirillaceae bacterium. GTDB lineage: Bacteria > Pseudomonadota > Alphaproteobacteria > Rhodospirillales > Defluviicoccaceae > REEP01. The sequence continues at coordinate 22,066 of CAZRWU010000016.1, read as the reverse complement.
GCTCGCCCTGGCCGCGCTGCTGGCGTTCCGCGCGACGCGGCCCGCCGCGCTTGCCCTCGCGCCCTGGGCGGCGCTCCCGGCTTTTCTCGTCGCCCTCGCCGGATGGCCGATGGAGTCCCTGGTCCTCGACTGGCTCCTTCTCGGCGCGGCGTTCGGGCTGGACGAGATGCGCCGGATCTTTCTCCTGCTGACGGCCGCGGTGTGGCTGGCCGCCGGTCTCGCCGCCGGCGCCTATCACCGCGACGATCCCAAGCGGGCGCGCCTGTTCGCGTTTCATCTGGTGACGCTGGCCGGCAATCTCGGTCTCGTCCTCGCCCGCGACGCGCCGTCGTTCTACCTGTTTTTCATCACGATGAGCTTCGCCGCGTTCGGGCTGATCGTCCACACCGGAACGCCCGAGGCGCGCCGCGCCGGCGTCGTCTATCTCGTTCTCGTGATCGTCGGCGAAACCTTGCTGCTGCCGGGGCTGTGGATGGCCGTCGGCGGCGCCGCTTCGCTCAGCCTCGCCGACGTCGCCGCCAATGTCGCCGATCAGGGCGGGCTCGCCATGCTGCTGCTCGCCGCCGGCCTCGGCGTCAAGGCCGGGGTTCTGCCGTTGCACGGCTGGCTGCCGCTCGCCCATCCGGTGGCGCCGACGCCGGCGAGCGCGGTGCTTTCCGGGGCGATGATCAAGGCGGGAGTCCTCGGCTGGATCGCCTTTCTTCCCCTCGGCGTCGGCGGCCATCCCGGATACGCGATGCTGTTCATTGTCGCCGGGGTGAGCGCCGCGTTCTACGGCGCGGCGATCGGCGTCGTGCAGCGCAAGGCCAAGACGGTGCTGGCCTATTCGAGCATCAGCCAGATGGGCTTCATGACCGCGGCGATCGGCATCGGCCTGTCCCGCCCCGAAGCCTGGCCGGCGGCGGCGGTGGCTGTCGCGTTCTATGCCCTGCACCACGCCCTCGCCAAGGGCGCCCTGTTTCTCGGCGTCGCCGTGGTCGAGAACGCGGCGAGCCGGCGGGCGCGGCGCGGCGCCCTCGTCCTTCTCCTGCTTCCGGGATTGGCCCTGGCGGGCGCGCCGCTGACGAGTGGGCTGATCGCCAAGACGATGCTCAAGGACGCCGCCGGGCTGTTGCCGGCGGCATGGTACGGCGCGCTCGACCCGCTCCTGACCCTGGCGGCGGTCGGCACGACGGTGCTGATCGCGCGATTCCTCTACCTGCTGGCGCGGGCGGAGAGCCATGCCGGCATACCGGGACTATGGCCGTCGTGGATCGGCCTGGTCGCGGCCAGCGCCGTGCTCGGCGTGGCGCCGTTCCTCGCCGGCATCCCGGTCGCGGCGGCGGCCGTCGGCATCGCCGGGTGGTGGAGCGGCCTGTGGCCGCTGGCGCTCGGCGTCGCCGCGACGGCGGGGGTTTTATGGATCATGCGCCAGCGGACGGCGCACGGCCGCCCGCCGCTGACGGCGCCGTCGATCCCCGAAGGCGACATTCTTTGGCCGCTCGTCCGCGCCGGCGACGCGCTTCGGCGCGCCCTGCCGCTCCCCTTCGGCGGCGTCGCCGACCGCGTTCACGCTCTCGCCGCGCGGCGTCACCGCCTCCGCGCGGCCGCGGCCGCGTGGGTCGCCCGCGGCGAGCATGCGCTGGCGCGCTGGCCCGGCGTCGGCTCCGGCGTGGTGATCGGGATGCTGGTGATTTTTCTGATGCTGTTCCGGCTGTGACGACCCCTTAGCGATCCCGTTGCGCCTGGGCGCGCTGCACGAAGTCGGACACCCGGCCGACTTCGCGCGGATCGACCTCGACCGTGCGGCGGCCGCTCGGCTTGGGTTGCGCCGAGCCGTGCGCGGTGCGTCCCGGATCGGGATGGTGGCGGACCATGTTCGCCCGCTTCAAGGCCAGCGCGCGCCGCGCCAGGGCCGCCTGGCTTGGCTTGTTCTCGGCCGCTTCGAGTCGCTCGCGGGCGCGGCTGGCGCGTTTCAGGGCCTGAGCGAAGATCTGTTTCTTGATGGTGGTGCCGGTGTTGTCCTGAGCCGGCCGGGCGCCGCGCGGCGCGCCTTTGCCGCGCATCTCGCGCCGCTGCTGATGCGCGATGTCGCGCGCCTTGTCGCGGTAGGCGCGGATTCGCCGCACAACCTCGGCGAGTTCTTCCTTGGTCAGCGCGCCGAGCGCCGGATAATGGGTTTTCTGCACGGCGTCGAACTCGTCCGCGGTCAGCATTTTTTTCTCGGTGCTCTGCGATACGCTCATGCGATTCTCCTTAAGTGCCGTGAGGAGCAAGGTCTTCCTTGCGTCCGGACCGACGGGCGGGTATGAAAGAGCGGATCCTAGAGGTTCTGCCATGGGATCGGAAGCCCAAGATCGCTGTGCGGCGCTTGCGGGCGGGCTTGAGGCTCGCGTTTGTGTGACATATCAGCAACAGTAAAGGTGCGTTTTTTACCGCCGGGCGACGTTACCGTTCCGTGACGCCCACGACGGCGGTAATGATCTCTTCATGCTGAACGTGTATTTTCAAACACGTAGCTGACGCAGAGAAAAACGCAGCGAAAAGGTAACAATGGCCGAGACAGACTTGGCGTTGCCGCCCGGCGCCGCCTACGCACCGCAGACGGGCTTTTCGGCCGAGGCGCGGGCGCTGGTGTTCCCGGGCCAAGGCTCCCAGACCATCGGGATGGGCCGGGAGCTTGCCGCGACCTTCCCCATTGCCCGCGAGGTCTTCCAGGAAGTCGATCACGCTCTCGGCAAGCCCTTGTCGCGGCTGATGGCGAACGGTCCGGAAGAGGAGTTGATCCTCACCGAGAACGCCCAACCGGCGCTGATGGCGGTGGGGGTCGCCGTCCTGCGCGTTCTCGAGCGCGAATACGACCTTCCCCTGCCGCACCTCGGCCGCTTCGTCGCCGGCCATTCGCTCGGCGAATACACCGCGCTCACCGCGGCCGGCAGCTTCTCGGTCGCGGATGCCGCGCGGCTGCTGCGCGTGCGCGGCCTTGCGATGCAGCGCGCCGTCCCGGTCGGTGAGGGGGCGATGGCGGCGCTGATGGGCGTCGATTTGCGAACGGCGCGGGAGGTTGCCGCCGAGGCCACCCACGACACCTACGACGGCTCGGTGTGCGTTGCCGCCAACGACAACGCGCCCGGCCAGATCGTCATCAGCGGAACCCGCGCCGCCGTGGCGCGGGCGCTGGAAATCGCGGTGTTGCGCGGCGCGCGCCGCGGCGTGATGCTGCCGGTCAGCGGGCCGTTCCATTGCCCGTTGATGGCGCCGGTCGCCGAGATCATGCAGGAGGCGTTGCAAGGCGTCATCGTGCGGACGCCCCGCGTCCCCTTGATCTCCAACATCACCGCTCGCGAAGTCACCGATCCGGCGGAGATTCGCCGGCTGCTCGTCCGTCAGGTGACGAGCATGGTGCGCTGGCGCGAGAGCGTGATGTACATGCAAAGCCAGGGCGTCCGCGAACTGGTCGAGATCGGCACCGGCAAGGTCCTCGCCAGTCTGGCGCGACGCATCGACCGCCGGCTGACCGGCACGCCGCTCGGTCTTCCCCAGGAAATCGACGCGTTCGCCCGCACGTTTTCGTGACAATCTTGAGATCCTCGCGGCGCGTCGGCGCGTAACACCTCCGTCACCATTTCTTGGCGAGGCCGTGAGGCGACGGCCGGCGGGGCTGCAACGACGTGACGACATCCGACCATCGGCGCCGGCCACTGGGAAAGGCCGCGACGCAAGTCGCGTCCTGGCGCGGGCGCGCGGCGCGCGTTGTCGCGGCGGCGATATGCGGCGGCCTTCTCGGCGGCTGCGGCCTGCTTGCGCCCCTGCCGCGGGAAACCACGGTGGAGGACCGGCTCGCCGTTTTTCCGGACGACGACTTGCCGCTCGCCGGCGCCGTGACGATTCACTGGGATCGCCACCAGATCCCGTTCATCGAAGCCGAGCACGACGCCGACGCCGCCTTCGCCCTCGGCCTCGTCCACGCCCACCTTCGTCTCGGCCAGATGGCGATCTTCAAGCGCATCTCTCAGGGCCGGATCGCCGAGATGGGCGGACCGCTGGCGGCGGACATCGATCACGGCATCCGCATTCTCGACTTCGGCCGCGCCGCCGAACGGATCGAGGCGGCGTTGCCGCCCGAGACCCGCGCCTGGCTGACGCGCTACGTCGAGGGCGTCAATCTCTATCAGGAACGCGCCGTTGCGCTGCCCGTGGAGTACCGCATTCTCGGGATGAAGCGCGAGCCGTGGACGGTCGCCGACGTGCTGACCTTCGGGCGGCTGGCCGGAACGGATTTCAACTGGATCGTCTGGTTCAGCCTCCTCACTCTGCACGATCGCGAAGACTGGCCGGAAATCTGGTCGCGGATCGTTCGCGGGGCGGAGCCGGCCATCCCCGGCGACAGCGCCGGGGGCGGCAACGACGCTGCGAAGCTCGCCACCCTGCTCGCCGGGCATAGCCGCTCCGGCAGCAACAGCATCGCCGTCGCGCCAAGCCGAAGCCGGTCGGGGGCGGCGCTGATCGCGAGCGATCCTCACCTCGGCATCAGCATTCCGAACGTCTGGCTCCTCGCCGGGGTGAAATCGCCGTCCTATCACGCGGTCGGATTGATGGTGCCGGGCCTGCCGATCTTCGCGATCGGGCGCAACCCCTGGATCGCCTGGGGCGGCACCAACATGCGCGCGATGTCGAGCGCGCTGGTCGACGTCTCGCGCCTGCCGGAGGATCAAATCCGGGAGCGGCGCGAGCGGATCGGCGTGCGCTGGTGGTTCGACCGCGAGGTCGTCATCCGCGAGACGCCCTACGGTCCGGTTCTCTCCGACGCCCCCCAGCTCCGCGACGTTGCCGCTCCCGACTTCGCCCTGAAGTGGATCGGCCACGACGTCAGCGACGAAATTTCGGCGATGCTCGCCGCCAGCCGCGCCCGCGACCTCGACGACTACCGCGCCGCGTTCCGGACGTTCGCGGTTCCGGCGCAGAACATGCTCTACGCCGACGCCGAGGGCGTCATCGCCGAGGTCATGGCGGCGCGGCTGCCGGCCCCGAACGACGCGCTCCGCCGCCACCTGATCGCCGCGCCCGAGGCCGCCGAGGCGGCGTGGCGGAGGATGCGGGAAAGCGGCGATCTTCCCGAACGCGTCGATCCCGAATCCGGCTTTCTCGCCTCCGCCAACAACCGGCCGGCGAACAACGGGACGCTGGCGGTCGGCGCGTTCTTTTCGCCTGACGACAGGGTGCGGCGCATGGCGCAGCTCGCCGGCGAGACGGACGCCATCGACCCCGAAACCCTGGGTGGGCTGCAGCGCGACGTCTACATGGCGTCCGCCGTCGTCCTGCGCGATGTCGTCGTCGCCAAGTTCGATGCCTTGGGCGTTGCCGCCGCGGCCTCCGCCAAAGAGGCGGAAATTATCGCCCTGCTGCGCGTCTGGGACGGCCACTTCCGCGCCGATTCGCGCGGCGCCCTGGCCTTCGAGCTGTTCCGCAACCGTTTCACCGAAGGCTTCTACGCCGGCCGCCTCGGCGCGCGGGATTGGGCCGCGTTCGCCAGCGTCGCCGGAGTCCAGGGCCTTCTCCTCGACGACATCGCCACTGCCGACCCCGACGAGCTTGCGCCGTTGCTGCGGAGCAGCCTCGCCGCGGCGGCGGCCGACATCGCCGGCCTCGGCGCCTGGGGCGACATCCATCGGCTCGGCCTCAACCATCCGCTGGCGTTCCTGCCGGTCATCGGGGGACGGTTCCGCTTCGGCGACCATTCCGTCGGCGGCAGCAACGAGACGCTGATGAAAACCGCCCACGGCGCGACCAACGAGCGGCACACCGTCCGCTATGGCTCGAACGCCCGCCACATCTCCGACCTGTCCGACATCGACCGCAACGACTTCGCCCTGCTCGGCGGGCAGGACGGCTGGATCAACAGCACGACGTTCCTCGACCAGGTTCCGCTGTGGCGGGAAGGCCGCTACGTCCGGGTGCCGCTCCGCCTTGAGAGCGTGCGCGCCGGTTTCCCCTACCGCATGGAACTCCGGCCGTCGGGCCAGGGTTGACCATGACGACGACGGCGCGACTGCGCCAACGGGGATTCCTCCCTGATGGATCTTGCCGACGATGCCCGACGCCACGCCGTTGCTTAAGCTTTATGCGCGCTTTCGAAGCCGCCAGCTGCAAGGGCGCGACCACCGCGCCGTCCAGCAGCGGCAGCTGCTGAGGCTGGTTGGCCGGGCGCGCGCCACTCGCTTCGGCTGCGAACACGATTTCGCGGCCATCCGCTCGGTGCCGGACTTTCAGGAACGCGTCCCCTTGCGCGCCTACGAGGACTTCTGGAAGGAATACTGGCAGCCCGTGTTTCCCGTCATCGCCGATGCGACCTGGCCCGGGGTCGTGCCCTACTTCGCGGAGACGTCCGGCACCACCACGGGCGTCACCAAATACATCCCGTGCACGGAGCCGATGATCGCCTCCAACATCCGGGCGGGGATCGACCTGCTCGCGTTCCACGTCGTCAATCGGCCGGACAGCGCGGTGTTCGCCGGCCCCAACTTCATGCTCGGCGGCAGCACCCGCCTGAAACCGCTTGCGCCGGGAGTGCGGGCCGGCGACGTCAGCGGCATTCTCGCCGGGCGCATTCCCTGGTGGGCGCGGCGCAGGCGCTTTCCGCCCGAGGCCATCGCCGCGATTCCCGACTGGGAGGCGCGCATCGAGGCCATCGCCGAGGCCGCGTTGCGCGCCGACATCCGGACCATCGGCGGCGCGCCGAGCTGGCTGCTGATCCTGTTCGACAGGCTCGCCGCGCGGCGCCCCCTCCCGGGCGGAGGATCGGACAGGCGGCTCGCCCGGTTCTTTCCCAACCTTGAGCTGCTCGTCCACGGCGGCGTCAATTTCGCCCCCTACCGGCCTCTGTTCAAGGACCTCCTGGACGGCGCGCGGGCGGAAACCCGGGAGGTCTATCCGGCGAGCGAAGGGTTCATCGCCCTTGCCGACCGGGGCGACGGCGAGGGCTTGCGGCTGATGCTGGATACCGGCCTGTTCTTCGAATTCGTGCCGGTGGAGGAACTGGAGTCGGCGGCGCCGACGCGGCACTGGATCGGCACCGCGCACAAGGACGTCAACTACGCCATCGCGCTCAGCACCTGCGCCGGCCTGTGGAGCTATCTCGTCGGCGACACCGTCCGCTTCGTCGATCTCGATCCGCCGCGGATTCTCGTCACGGGAAGGATCTCCTACATGCTGTCCGCGTTCGGCGAGCATCTCATCGCCGAGGAAATCGAAACGGCCGTCGCCCGCGCCGCGCAGGCCATCGCCGCCGGCGTGACCGACTACGCCGTCGGCGCCGTTTTTCCGCAAAACGAGGGCGACCTCGGCCGCCATCTCTTCCTCGTCGAGTTCGCCGAAGAGGGAGTCGACGATACGCGCCTCGCCACGTTCGCGCGCGTTCTCGACCAAAGTCTGGCGGAAGCCAACGACGACTACAAGATCCATCGCGACCGCGACTACGCGATGGGGGCCCCGGAAGTGCGTCCCCTCAAGCCCGGCGCGTTCGCCGCCTGGATGAAAAGCCGCGGCCAGCTCGGCGATCAGCACAAGGTGCGGCGGATCATCAACGATCAGGGCCTGTTCGACAACCTGCGGACCTTCGTCGGCGCCCGTTGAGTCGCCGATCCCGCTCCACGGACCGCTTTCAGGCCATCACTCCCTTGAAGCCCATCTCCTGCCCGGCCGCCGCCGAGCGCAGCATGATTTTCTTCAATTTTTCGAACGCCCGCATCTCGATCTGCCTGACCCGTTCGCGCGAAACGCCGTAGCGCACGCTGAGTTCGGCGAGCTTCGGCGGATCGTCCTTGAGCTTGCGCTCGATCAGGATCGTGCGCTCGCGCGCATCGAGCTGGGCGAGGGCGGACTCCAGCGAGCTTCGGCGCTTGTCGCGCTCGTCCTCCTGCATCAGGCGAAGCTCCTGATCCTCCTCCGGGCTGACGAGAAAATCCTGCCATTCGGTCTGGCCGTCGGCGCCGACGAGGGCGTTGACCGAAACGTCCCGGGCGACGAGCCGCTGATCCATGACGACGACGTCGGCTTCGGAAACGCCGAGTTCGACGGCGATGGCGGTGATGACTTCCGGCGACAGCCGGCCGTCGTCCGCCGCCTGATGCTTGGCCTTCAGCCGACGCAGGTTGAAGAACAACTTCTTGCGGTTCTCGTTGGTCACCGTCCTGACCAGCGACGACTGACGCAGCACATAGTCCGTGATCGCGGCGCGAATCCACCACATCGCGTAGGTGGCGAGACGGAATCCGCGGTCGACGTCGAACTTGTCCACCGCCTGCATCAGGCCGATGTTGCCCTCGGAGATCAGATCGGGGAACGGCAGCCCGTAAGCCCGGTACTCGCGCGCAATCTTGACCACAAGCCGCTGGTAGCCGCCGACCAGCCTCTCGGCCGCCCGGGGATCGCGTCTGTCGCGCCAGAGCCGCGCCAGTTCGGCCTCGGTTTCCGCATCCAGCATCGGGTACCTGCGGGCCATCCGCATGTACAAGCTGAGATCTTCGTCCGAGCCGCCTCTCCTTCCCTGAGCCGGCGACCGCCCCCTGTCCTGATTGCTGTCCATAACCCTCTCACGCAGCCTCCTGCCGGGAAAATGCCGCCGCGACGCGGGCTCGGGGCTTATCGGCGCATCCCGCGCAGGCCAGCACTCCTGCGCCCAGCCCCGCCACCCACTTGCCCGCGTAGGGATATCATTCTCCCCCGCGGCCCCTCGCGCGGCTGTCCCGCCAAGGTAGGAACCTTCCGTGAACCTCGCAAGGTCAGCCCGTCGCCATTTCGACAACGTTTGGTGTGCCCATAAGGTTCCAAGGGTTTTTTCGGTGAAGCGCAGGGCTCTGCATCGGCCGGGCTGCGCTCGTCTTGACGGCGCCGCGGTGCATCGCGCACCTTGCCCGGGCATGGGCGTCTTGTCCGCGGGGGCCATGCGCCAACGGCGGAGAGGAGGGAAAGCGGTGAATCGAGGCGAGCGGCCGTTCGTTCCAGGAACGTTGCTTGAGAGGGCCGAGCGGCAATCCGATCGGGCGCGGGAGTCTGGCGCGCTCGAGCCGTGCGCGACGACGCAGGGAACCATTGCCGACGGCTCGGTGCAATTCCTTATCCACCGCGCCGAAAGTTTCAGCCGCAAGACCGGCGGCGACCCGGATCGGACCGAATCGTCGGAGAAATCCAACCCGTTCATCGACTACGACCGGGACCTCTTCGTCGCCATCATTTCACGGACGCACATCTGCCTGCTCAACAAGTTCCCGGTGATACCCAATCATCTTCTGATCGTCACCCGCGTGAGGGAGCGCCAGGAAAGCCTCCTCAACCACGACGACTTCGCGGCGTTGTTCCGCTGCCTGGAGGAAGTCGACGGTCTCGGCTTCTACAACGGCGGCCGTCTCGCCGGCGCGAGCCAAGGTCATAAGCACCTGCAACTGGCGCCGCTTCCTCTCGCCCGCGAAGGTCCGGCGCTGCCGATGGAGGCGCTGATCGCGAGCGCGGCGCCCGATCGCCTTGCCGACGCCGTTCCCGGCGCGCCGTTCCGCCACGCCTTGGCGTGGCGCGATTCCGAAACGGTCAACGGCCCCGGGGTGGCGGCGGCGGCGCATCGGATCTACCTCGACATGCTCGAGGCCCTGTTTCCCGCCCCCGAGACGCCCGACTGGAAGCGGCAAGGCGTTCAGCCGGGACCTTACAATCTGCTGGTCACGCGGCGGTGGATGATGCTCGTGCCGCGGTCGGCGGATCAGTTCGCCGGCATTCCGGTCAACGCGCTCGGCTACGCCGGCTCGTTCTTCATCTGGACCGACGAGCAGTGGAACACGGTCCAGACCTACGGGCCGATGACGGTCCTCGCCGCGGTGGCGCTGCCCCGCGCGGAGCCGTAATGGGCGCCGGCGAAAGGGTCGGCGAAAGCGCCGCCGCGCCCCTGGCGAGGCCGCCGCGACGGGCGCGGCTTCGTCCCCGTCGCTTGACGCGGCTGTATGCCGTTCATATCTTCTGCCGACGCTCTTCAGCGAAAGCCTTTTTCTTCATCGATAGGGTGTCGTAATGCCAAAACCGGTCACCGACGAATCGTTCGACGCGGATGTCCTGAAGGCCGAAAAGCCGGTTCTCGTCGACTTCTGGGCGGAGTGGTGCGGGCCCTGCAAGCAGATCGCCCCGGCGCTCGAAGCGCTTGACGCCGAATTCGGTGACAAAGTCACCGTCGCCAAGATCAACATCGACGAGAACCCGATGACGCCGTCGAAGTACGGCGTGCGGGGCATCCCGACATTGATGCTGTTCAAGGACGGGCAGGTCGCCGCCACCAAGATCGGCGCGCTGCCGCAGGGCAAGCTGTTCGAGTGGCTCGATGCGCAACTCTAAGCCGCCGCCGTCAGTCGTTGCCGGCGACGGGCGGCGCGTTGCTCTTGAGGACCGCCCCGGCGAGGTAGAGGGAGCCGCACACCAGCACGCGCGCCGGGCTCCCGATCGTCAGCGCAAGCCGGCGCAAGGCTTCCTCGACGCTCGCCGCGCGTTCCACCGCCAAGCCTCCCGATTGACCGAAAGCGGCGATCTCGTCGGCGCTCAGGCTCGCCGCCGCTGCGGGAATGGGCACGGCGACGATCCGCGTCGCGGCGGCGGCGAGCGTGGCGAGAACGCCGCCGGCATCCTTGGTGCGCAGCATGCCGACGACGAGAGCGGTGGGACGGTCGCGCCAGTTTCGCCCGATTTCTGTCGCCAGCGCCGCCGCCGCCGCCGGATTGTGGGCGCCGTCCAGCCACAGTTCCCAGTCCGCCGGCAATAGATCGCGGAGCCGGCCATGATCGAGCCGTTGCAGCCGCGCCGGCCAATGCGCCGCGCCCACGCCCCGGCCGACCGCCTCCCGCCGCAGCGATGCGCCCAGCACGACGTGCGCGCCGGCGATGGCGAGGCCGGCATTACTGATTTGGAAATGCCCGGCCAGCCCCGGCGCCGGCAGCCGCCAAACGCCGCGCCCGGCCCGCCGCCATGTCTCGGTCCGGCCCTCGAACAGCATGCCGTCCCGATCCCCGCTCGCCCGCCAGTGTTCCGATTCCCAGGCGACCGGCGCGTCCAGGGCCTCGGCCCGGCGGCGGATCGCCGTCGCCGCCTCGGCCGGCTGGCGAGCGGAGAGGCACGGCGTTCCCCATTTCAGGATGCCGGCCTTTTCCACCGCGATCGCGCCGAGCGTATCGCCGAGAAAGGCCTGATGGTCGAGCCCGATGGGGGTAAGAACGGTCAGCGCCGGCCGCGCGATCACGTTGGTGGCGTCGAGCCGTCCGCCCAGCCCCGTTTCGAGCAGGGTGAAGTCGGCGGGCGTTCGTGCGAAGGCGAGCAGCGCCGCCGCGGTGGTGATCTCGAAAAAGGTGATCGGCGCGCCGTTGTTGACGCGCTCGCACTCCTCTAGGACATCGACAAGCGGACCTTCGGCGATCTCCTTGCCGGCGATGACGATTCGCTCGTGAAAGCGGATCAGGTGCGGCGAGGTGAAGACGTGGCAGCGAAACCCGTGCGCGGCGAAGATCGCCGCGAGGAACGCGACGACCGATCCCTTGCCGTTGGTTCCGGCGACGTGGATGACCGGCGGGAGTTGTTCCTCGGGATTGCCGAGAGCGGCGAGCAGCCGCCGCACGCGCTCGAGCGACAGGTCGATGACCTTGGGGTGCAGCGCCTCCAGCCGCGAGAGCACGCTGTCGCTGCGGTCGCGGCCCATCGGCAGTTCAGACGCCGTTATTCACCGCGCACATCCGCGCCACGTTCACCGCGCGCATCCGCGCTCGGTCTGTTGCGCGCATCCGCGCTGTCGCGATGGCGGACGCCGGCCGCGAGTTCGGCGACGAAGGACAACGTCGTCGCGGTCAGATCCGGGCCGGCGGCGCCGTTGGCGTCGAGGCCGGCGGCGATCCTCGTGACGATCGCCGAGCCGACGACGGCGGCGTCGGCTGCCGCCGCGATCGATGCCGCCTGCCCGGCGGTCTTGATGCCGAAGCCGACGGCGACGGGCAACGCGGTGTGGCGCCGGATGCGCGCGACCGCCGCGGCGACGGCGGCGGGATCGGCGGAGGTGGTGCCGGTGATGCCGGTCACCGCGACGTAGTAGACGAAACCGCTGGCCTCGCGAAGGATCGCGGCGAGACGCTCCTCCCCCGTGGTCGGGGCGAGCAGCAAGATCATGTCGATGCCGGCGGCCCGCGCCGGGACGCGCAACTCGTCATGCTCTTCCGGCGGAAGATCGACGACGATCAGGCCGTCGACGCCGGCCGCTCGGGCGTCGGCGACGAAGCGCGGAACGCCGTAGGCATAGATCGGATTGAAGTAGCCCATCAGGATGACCGGCGTCAGCGCGTCGCCGCGGCGGAATTCGGCGACCATCGCCAGGGTTCGCCGCACCGTCTGACCGCCGCGCAGCGCCCGTTGCGACGACTCCTGAATGGCCGGCCCGTCCGCCATCGGATCGCTGAACGGCATGCCGATTTCGATAAAATCCGCGCCGGCGGCGGGCAATCCCCGGAAGATGTCCATCGCCGTGTCCGGATCGGGATCGCCGGCGGTGACGAACGTCATCAATCCGGCCCGCCCCTCCTTCTTGAGGTTCGCGAAGCGCCGGGCGATCCGGCTGTCGGCGCTCACAGCCCGTGTTCCAAGGCGGCGGCGACGGTGAAAATATCCTTGTCGCCGCGGCCGCACATGTTCATGACCAGGATGTGGTCCTTGGGCAGGGTGGGCGCGAGCTTGCGGACATGGGCCAGGGCGTGAGCCGGCTCCAGGGCCGGAATGATCCCTTCCGTTCGCGCGCAGAACTGAAAGGCGTCGAGCGCCTCGGCGTCGGTGACGGCGACGTAGTCGACCCGGCCGCTGTCGCGCAGCCAGGCGTGCTCGGGACCGACGCCGGGATAATCCAAGCCGGCCGCCAGCGAATGGCCGTTCTCGATCTGGCCGTCCGGGGTCTGCAGCAGGTAGGTGCGGTTGCCGTGCAGGACGCCGGGCCGGCCGGCGGTCAGCGAGGCGCAGTGCTCGCCGGTGTCGACGCCGCGGCCGGCCGCCTCGACGCCGATCATGCGAACGTCCGGATCGTCGAGGAACGGATGGAACAGCCCCATCGCGTTGGAGCCGCCGCCGATGCAGGCGACGAGCGAGTCGGGAAGCCGCCCTTCCTGCTCGAGCATCTGGACGCGCACCTCGTCGCCGATCACGGACTGGAAGTCGCGCACCATTGCCGGGTAGGGGTGGGGACCGGCGACGGTGCCGATCAGGTAATAGGTGTCGGCGACGTTGGCGACCCAGTCGCGCAGGGCGGCGTTCATCGCGTCCTTCAGCGTGCCCGAGCCGGACGCGACCGGGATGACGTTGGCGCCGAGCAACTTCATGCGGAACACGTTGGGCGATTGCCGCTCGATGTCGGCGGCGCCCATGAAGACATCGCAGGACAGACCGAACAGGGCGCAGACGGTGGCGGTGGCGACGCCATGCTGACCGGCCCCCGTCTCGGCGATGATCCGGCGCTTGTTCATCCGCCGCGCCAGCAACGCCTGACCCAGCGTGTTGTTGATCTTGTGCGCGCCGGTGTGGTTGAGTTCGTCGCGCTTGAAATAGATTTTGGCGCCGCCCAGGCGCTCGGTCAGGCGGGCGGCGAGGTAGAGGGGGCTCGGACGGCCGACGTAATGGCGGAGGTAGTAGTCGAACTCCTCCTGAAACGCCGGGTCCCGCCGCGCGGCCTCGTAGGCGCGCTCGACCTCCAGAACCAGGGGCATCAGCGTTTCGGCGACGTAGCGGCCGCCATGGATGCCGAAATGGCCGCGCGGGTCCGGCCCGCCGCGCAGGGTGTTGGCGCCCGCGCCGCGTTCGAACACGGCTCCTGTTGAATCCGTCATTGTGTTATGGCTTTTCCTTCGGCAACGGCCCGCGCGCGCCCATCCGGGTCGAGCGGGCGGGAGGGTGGATCGAGCGCCGCGGCGAGAGCCAGAAGCGCATGGATTTTCTCGGCGCTCTTGACGCCTTCGGCGTCTTCCACGCCCGAGGACACATCGACGGCGGCGGCCCCGCTGGCCGCGATCGCCTCCTTGAGATTGTCGCGGCGCAGTCCTCCCGCAAGCAGCCACGGGAGGCGCCATGCCCGGCGGCGGAGCAGCGTCCAGTCGAAGCTGACGGCGTTGCCGCCCGGGCGGCTCGCGTCCTTCGGCGGCCGCGCGTCGAACAGCAGGAGGTCCGCCACGCTCTCGTAGGCCCGCGCCCGCTCCAAATCGGCGGCCCCGGCGACGGCGATCGCCTTGATCACCGGCAGGCCGACGCGCGCCCTGACGGCGGCGGTCCGCTCCACCGTTTCGCTCCCGTGCAGCTGCAGCATATCCAGGCGCGCCGCCCCGGCCGCGGCAAGATCGTCGTCGGTCGGATCGACGAGCAGTCCGACGCGGAGCGCCGTCGCGGGCAGCGCGTCGCCGAGCGCGGCGGCCTGCGCCGGCGTCACCGCCCGCGGCGATGGCGGAAAGAACACGAAGCCGATGTAGCGCGCGCCACCGGCGACGGCGGCCTCGACGTCCGCGCGCGTGCGCAATCCGCAGATCTTGACGTCGATGGCCATGTCACTCGCCGAGGAGCACGGGCGCCAGTTCATCGCAGATCCGCGCCGCCGCCGCGACCGGATCCGGGGCCTGGACGATGGGACGGCCGACGACGATGTAATCGGCTCCGAGCGCCACCGCTTCCGCCGGCGTGATCGTCCGCTTGTGCTCGTCCCGTTGCGCCCAGCTCGGGCGGATGCCGGGGACGACGAGGACGAAATCGGCGCCGCACGCGCCGCGCAGGGCCATCAGTTCGGCGCAGGAACAGACGGCGCCGTCGAGGCCGCAGCTTTTCGCCAGCACCGCCATCCGCGTGACCTGCTCTTGCACCGACGCCGTGACCCCGAGTTCCTCGAGATCCGCCTGACGCAGCGACGTCAGCACCGTGACGGCGAGAACCAGCGGCTTTGCCGCGCCCGTCTCGCCGGCGTTTTGCGCCGCCGCCTCGGCCGCGGCGCGCATCATCGCCGCGCCGCCGCCGGCGTGGACATCGAGCATGAAGGGCCGCAAGGGAAGGGCGGCGCGAATGGCGCGGGCGACCGTCGTCGGGATGTCGTGAAACTTCAGGTCGAGAAAGATCGGCAAGCCCACGTCGGCGACGCGCCGGAAGCCTTCCGGGCCGTTCGCCGTGAAGAATTCCTTGCCGATCTTGATCCCGCCGACATGTCCGGCGAGAGCGCGGGCAAGCGAGACCGCGCGCTCTTTATCAACGAGATCGAAGGCGACGAAGAGGTGGTCGGCGGGTCTGGTTTTCGGCATGTCGGATGCGCGGTCCTTCGCTGGCGCGGACCTTTCGTTTATATCGCGATCCGCGCCCGTAAGCCAGCCGTGCTCAGAAGGACGGCGCTCAGGCCGCGTCGGCCGGCGGCGGCGGGATCGCCGTCCGTCTTTCCCCGGCCTCCAGCTTCTCGATCTGCCGGCGGAGGATCGCCATTTCCCGCTCGTCGGCCTCGATGCGGCGGTGGAGCGCGCGAGCCCGCTTGCGGCTCCTGCCGGCGCTGATCCAGGCGACGATGCCGCCCCAGATGAAACCGATGAAAATCCCGATCAGGGCGACCACGAAAAGAGGAATCGCCGGCGTCTGGTAAACCCAGAGGTCCAATTCCACGTCCTGACGGTTGCTGACCGCGAAAACGATGATGATGGCGGACAGGATCAGGACGAAAAGCCAGAATATAAGCCGCGCCACCCTCTTCCCCCTTGCCTCGTTCCGTTCGCTCGTCCCGGCTGTTCGTTCCGGCCGCTAGTTTCGTCAGCCGGACGTGTTGAGACGCTCGCGAAGTTGCTTGCCCGTCTTGAAATAGGGCACATACTTGGCCGACACGTCAACCGCCGCTCCGGTGCGGGGATTGCGGCCCACCCGCGACGCGCGCTCCTTGACCGAAAACGCGCCAAACCCCCGCAACTCCACGCGATCGCCGCGGCCAAGGGCGGTCGCGATTTCATCGAACACCGTCGTCACGATGCGCTCGACATCGCGGTGATAAAGGTGCGGGTTCGCCGCCGCAAGGCGTGCGATCAATTCCGATTTGGTCATCGGGCGACTTCCTTCATCCGAATCGCCGTTCTTCGACTGGCCTTTGTTCGACTTGCTGCTTGAGCGCGCCTTTGTAACACGTCGCCTCGCCGCGACCGGCAACTTTGCCCCCTCGG
>CAZRWU010000016.1:0-5857 GCA_964603915.1 uncultured Rhodospirillaceae bacterium | reverse complement strand
GGGCGTGATTCGCGCATTCCTACTCGATCGGCGATCACCGTGCCGCCGATTGCGCCCGAGGGTGCCAGACAGAAACCAAGCCGTCAAGATTAAGTACTTCAGAAATCAATGTTTTTCCAAAAAAGCCGTCGATCCGCCGACGCACCCATCGGACCGTGCCGTCGTCCTCGATCTCCCGAACAGGCAAATCCGGATTGACGCCGTGCGTCTCGGCAAGCCACGCGCGGGCGTCGATCTCGCTTCCGATCGCATCGATCAGGCCATTCTGCAGCGCCTGCCGCCCGGTGAAGACTCGTCCGTCGGCCGCTTCGCGCGCGGCGGCCTCGGAGAAGTTGCGGCGTTCCTGAACGATGCCGACGAACATGGCGAACATGTCCTGAACCACCTGTTCGAGAGCCTCCCGCGCTTCCGGCGAGAAATCCTCAAGAGGGTTGGGCTGCGCCTTCAGCGGCGCGCTCTTGACCAATTCCGTCTGGACCCCAAGGCGGTCGAGCAGGCCGGTGATGTTGGCGGTCTGCAGAATCACGCCGATCGAGCCCGTCACCGTGCCTTCCCGCCCGATGATGTGGTTGGCGCCGAGCGCGGTCATGTACGCCGCCGATGTCGCGACCTCTCCCATCACCGCCACCACCGGCTTGGCCTCGCTGACGAGAAGCAGTCTCCGGTAGAGCGACTCCCCGCCGACGACGGTTCCGCCCGGGCTGTTGATGCGGACGATGAGCGCCTTCGCCCGGCGGTCGCGGGCAATCTCCGCGAGCGCCTCGTCACGGTCGAAATCTTCGGTGATGACGCCTTCGACGACGAGCCGGGCGACGTAGTCGCGGCCAAGAAAACCGGGGCCGACGCCGCCCACCCGGCTGAGGCCGACGATGGTCGCCGCGGCGATGGCGGCGACCGTGAGCAGCCGCCACACGCCAAGGCGCCGTTTCAGCCGCCGCCGGTCGGCGAGATAATCCGCCTCGAGTGGCATCGTTCTAGCGGCGCTTGCGCGTTTGCGTCACCTCGATCCGGTCATTCCTTGTCGGAGGAGCCGTCGTTCTTCGCGGCTTCCTCGGCGCGCGCCGCCGCCTGCCGCTTTTCTGCCTCCATCTCGGCCCTCTCCGCCGCCTCGCGCTTCTCGCGGATCGCGGCGCCGAGGATCTCGCCGAGGCTGGCGCCGGAGTCGGTCGAACCGAACTCGGCGACCGCCTTCTTTTCTTCCTCCATTTCCCGCGCCTTGACCGACAAGAAGATCTTGCGCATGGCCTTGTCGATCTGCGTCACCTTGGCGTCGACCTTCTCGCCCGCCGCGAAGCGGTCGGTGCGCTGCTCGCTGCGGTCGCGCGACAGCTCGTTCTTGCGGATGAATCCCGGCATGCCGCCGCCGACATCGACATCGAGGCCGCTTTCGCCGACGCCGGTGATGGTGCAGGTCACCACCTGTCCCTTGCGCAGCGTGCTGAAGCTGGTCTCGAACGGGTCCTCCTCGAGCTGCTTGACGCCGAGGCTGATGCGCTCCTTGTCGACGTCGACGTCGAGAACCTTGGCGCGCACGATGTCGCCCTTCTTGTAATCGGCAAGGGCTTCCTCGCCCGGCTTGGTCCACGACAGATCGGAAAGATGCGCCATCCCGTCGATGTCGCCGGGCAGGCCAAGGAACAGACCGAACTCGGTGATGTTCTTGACCTCTCCCTCGACCACCGAGCCGACCGGATGCTTGTCGAGGAAATCGTCCCAGGGATTGACGAGCGTCTGCTTGAGACCGAGGCTGATCCGCCGCTTGTCGGAGTCGACGTCGAGAACGACGACCTCGACTTCCTGGCTGGTCGAGACGATCTTGCCGGGATGCACGTTCTTCTTGGTCCAGCTCATCTCGGAGACATGGACCAGACCCTCCACGCCCGGCTCAAGCTCGACGAACGCGCCGTAATCGGTGATATTGGTCACCCGGCCCATGAACTTGGCGCCGACGGGATACTTCGCCTGAACGCCCAGCCAGGGATCCTCCTCGAGCTGCTTCATCCCGAGCGAAATCCGCTGCGTTTCGGGATTGAAGCGGATCACCTGCACGTTGATCGTCTGGCCGATCTGCAAGGCTTCCGAGGGATGGTTGATCCGCTTCCAGGCGATGTCCGTGACATGCAACAGCCCGTCGACGCCGCCGAGATCGATGAACGCGCCGTAATCGGTGATGTTCTTGACGACGCCCTCGAGAACCTGCCCCTCCTTCAGGTTGGAGATCAGCTCCGAGCGCGCTTCGGCGCGGGACTCTTCGAGGACGGCGCGGCGCGACACGACGATGTTGTTGCGGCTGCGGTCCATCTTCAAGATCTGGAACGGCTGCGGCGTGTTCATCAGCGGGCTGATGTCGCGAACGGGGCGAATGTCGACCTGACTTCCCGGCAGGAACGCCACCGCTCCCGACAGATCGACGATGAAGCCGCCCTTGACCCGTCCGAAAATGGTGCCGTTGACGCGCTCGCCGTTCTTGAAGGCCTGCTCCAGCTGAGTCCATGCCTCTTCCCGCCGGGCCTTCTCGCGGCTCAGGCTGACGACGCCGTCCTTGTCCTCGTATCGCTCGACGAAAACGTCGACCTTTTCGCCCGCGCTGATTTCGGGGCTCCGTCCGGGCGGCGCGAACTCCTTCACCGGCACCCGTCCTTCCGATTTCAGGCCGACGTCGATGATCGCCATGTCGCCTTCGATGCGCACGACGGTGCCCGTGACGACCTGCCCTTCGAAGCCGCTGCCGTCGCCGAACGACTCTTCAAGCAGAGCCGCGAAGCTCTCGCCCGAGCCGGTCGTGGCGTCATCGGCTGACGTCTGGGAAGCGGTTGCAACCATATGTGTCCTGTTCCTTCGCAATTGCTCTCCGAGCTACTGAACTCCGGCCCTCAGGCCGCTGCCGGTTTTTGTCATCGCGGCGGCGTCGCCTGCTTACTGACGCGGGTTGCCGGAGAGTCCCGCCGCGCCCACTCCGCCATTCTCTTGCGTTGTGGCCAGGCGAAGACGCGCGCGCGCCAGCGCGACAGAAAACACCGTATCGGGATCCAGATCGCTTGTGTCAATGACGTAAGCGTCCGCAGCCGGCCGCAAAGGAGCGAGTTCGCGCGCGGAGTCGCGAGCATCGCGTTCCTTCATGTCCCGCAACACGGTGCTATGTATAACCGCCGCGCCGCGATCCCGCAACTCTCTAAGGCGCCGCTCGGCCCGGACCGGCAGCGAGGCGGTGATGAAAAGCTTGACCTGCGCGTCGGGGCAGACAACCGTGCCGATATCCCGCCCGTCCAAAACGGCGCCGCGTCCGCCCGGCGGCGCGCTGGCGAACCGCCGTTGAAAATCGAGCAAGGCCGCCCGCACCGCCGGCTGCGCGGCGACCTTCGAGGCCGCTTGCGCCGCGGCGTCGCCGCGCAGATCGGGATGGCTCAGGTCTTCGGCCGCAAGAGCGCGGGCGGCCCGCGCCGCCGCCTCGGCGTCGTCCGGATCGCCGCCGGCGCGAATCGTCTTGATCCCGACCGCGCGGTACAACGCGCCGGTATCGAGATAGGCGTAGCCGAGATGCTCGGCGAGACGCCGCGCCAGCGTGCCCTTGCCGGCGGCGGCCGGTCCATCGACGGCGATCACGAAAGGCTCCGGTTGCGCGCTCATCCTCACGCCTTGCGGATATCGGCGCCCAGGCCGTTCATCAGCGGAACGAAGCCGGGAAAACTGGTTTCGATGGCCGCCCCGTCGTCGATCCCGACCGGCTTGGCGCTGGCGCAGCCGAGAACGAGGAAGGCCATGGCGATGCGATGATCGAAGGCGGAATTGATGCGTCCGCCGCCGCGCGGGCGCCCGCCGGCGCCTTCGATGACGATCCAGTCGTCGCCCTGCTCGACGCCGATGCCGCACTGCGTCAGGCCCCTGGCGATCGCCGACAGCCGGTCGCTCTCCTTCACCTTCAATTCGGCAAGCCCCTCCATCCGGGTTTCGCCGTCGGCGCAGGCGGCCGCGACGGCGAGAACGGGAATCTCGTCGATCATCGACGGCACCCGATGCCTGGGCACCGGCACGCCCTTGAGCGGACCAGCGCGAACTTCGAGATCGGCGACCGGCTCACTACCGGCCGCCGTCGCCTCGATGACGGCGATTTCGGCGCCCATCTCGGCAAGGGTGGCGAGAAGGCCGGTGCGCAGCGGATTGACGCCGACGCCGGCGATGGTCAGCGCCGAGCCTTCGGTGATCAGGGCGGCGACAACGGCGAACGCGGCGGAAGAGAGATCGCCGGGAACCGTAATGGACTGTCCATAGAATTCCGGCTCGCCGACAAGACTGATCCTGCGGCCTCCGCTCGCCACCGGTTCGATCTCGATCGCGGCGCCGAAGTCGGCGAGCATGATCTCGGTATGATCGCGGCTCGGCTCCGGCTCGATGATCGCGGTGACGCCGGGAGCGTTGAGGGCGGCCAGCAGCACCGCCGTCTTGACCTGCGCCGAGGGCACCGTCATGTGGTGGATGATCGGCATCGGATCGATCGCGCCAACCACCGCCACCGGCAGGCGGCCGCCGCTGCGCGCGGTGAATCGCGCGCCCATTTCCGAGAGCGGGGCGATGACCCGCTGCATCGGCCGGCGGCGCAGCGAGGGGTCGCCGGTGAAAAACGTCGTGAATGGATGGGTCGCCACGGTTCCCATCAGCAGGCGCACGCCCGTTCCCGAGTTGCCGAGATCGAGCACCCGGTCCGGTTCGGCCAGTCCGCCGACGCCGCGCCCGTGCACGCGCCACGCGCCGTCCCTCTCCTTGTCGATGGCGACATGAAGGGCCTTGAGCGCGCTCGCCGTGGCGAGCACGTCTTCGGCCTCGAGAAGTCCGGCGATGCGGGTTTCGCCGACGGCGCACGCGCCCAGGATCAGCGCGCGGTGCGAGATGGATTTATCGCCCGGAACCGCCGTTCTGCCGCGCAAGCCGCGCACCGGGTAGGAAACGAGGGATGTCATCAACGAAACCTCTGCACGTCAGGCGCTCCGTCTGTACCACGCCTAGATAGCGCAGGGATAGGGGCCCGCCTTGCCTTTTCCGGGCGGGCCGGTCATGGCGGCCGCGCCCTCACCCTGAGAGACCGTGGAGCCAGGCGAGCGCCTCCGCCACCGAGGAGACGACGCGGCCGGGCGGCGGCGGCGGGCGGCGGACCATGATCACGTTGACCCCGGCCTCCCGCGCCGCCGCGAGCTTGGCTTCGGTGGGGCCGCCGCTCTGCTTGGTCACCAAGGTGTCGATGCGGTGGCGGGCGAACAAGGTCCGTTCCGAATCGAGAGTGAAGGGCGGCCGCGCGACGATCACGGCGTGGCGCGGCAGCGGGAGCGGCGATGCCGGCGGCGCGAAGACGCGGACGAGAAACCAGACATCGGCGGCGCCCGCGAACGCCGCGACGCCGCCGGGACCGGTGGTCAGGAACGCCCGGCGGCCGATCCGGGAGACCAGGCGCGCGGCCTCGGCGAAATCGTCGACCTCGCGCCACCGATCGCCCGGCTCCGGCCGCCATGGCGGGCGGACGACGGCGAGGCGCGGGACGCCAGCCTCGGCGCACGCCGCCGCGGCGTGGGCCGAGATCAGCGCGGCGAACGGATGGGTCGCGTCGATGACGGCGGCGATCCGCTCCTCCTCGATATAACGAGCGAGTCCTCCGGTCCCGCCGAAGCCGCCGATGCGCACCCGTCCCGGAATGTTCCCGCGGGGGGCGAGGCGGCCGGCAAGCGAGGTGACGACGTCGATCCCGTCGCCGCCGGCGTCGGCCACGGCGCGCGCGAGCGCGGCGGCCTCGGTGGTGCCGCCGAGAATGAGCAGGGTTCTAGGGGGCACGTCCGATCGGCTCGCCGGCGCGGTCGAACACGACGACGTC
>CAZRWU010000015.1:0-36079 GCA_964603915.1 uncultured Rhodospirillaceae bacterium | reverse complement strand
CATTCGCCGGAGGCGCGGTCGCGGCGACGGTGGCAAGCCGGCTTCTGCCGCCGTTGGTGGCCCAGGCCGCCGGAGCGGCGCGGGCGGCGAGCGGCGGCGATCCGCTCGAGACGCTGATCGCTGATCACCGCCGGTTCGTTGCCTTGCTGACGGAGATGGAGCAGAGCGCCGATAGCGCTACGATCCACCGCACGCAGTTGCTGCTCCGCCTGAAGCGTGGATTGGCGGCGCATGCTCTCGCCGAGGAGGATATCGTCTATCCGCTGCTTCATGACGAGGCGCAGGCGGTGGATGACGCCAAGCACCTCTACAGCGAGCATGCGGACATCAAGATCCATATGCATGCGCTGGAGCAGATGCCCAAGGACGCTCCCGAATGGGCGCAGCGCGCAAGTGCTTTGAAGCACCTGATCGAGGGCCACGCCCGCCATGAGGAGGAGGTCGATTTTCCGAGACTGCGCGAGGTGCTGGACGAGCGTGCCATGCGGCAGCTGGCCGGGCACGTGCAGCGGGAAAAGGCGCTAATCCTGTAGCCGTCTCGCTTTCGCCGTGCGCTCGGGAGAGGGGCGATCCCCAGCGCCGCCCGCGCGGACGGCCGGGCTGGCGGCCGGGCTGGCAAGGCGGATGGCTCGCTCACTCGCAAAACCCGACAAGCCCATGTTGTCAAGGCCGCTGGGCAGCCCCATGTCACAAGAAAGACATCAGGGAGCGGCGTCATGCGGGTAGCCGAAGGGCGGATCTTTAGGGCTGTGCTGGCCGCGGGAGTAACGGCGGCGCTGTCGCTGGCGGGCGCTGGGCACCTTCCCGCCATGGCTGGCGAGGTGGCGGTCATCGTCTCGGCGAAGGATCATTCCAAAGTGCGAGTGATCGCAGGCGACGCCGTGCCGCGGCACGGCCTGAACGCTCATCCCGGAATCAGGGTCATCGGTCCGAAACATCCGCATCCCGTCTTTGCGCCACTCCCGCGGGTGCACTCTTATTCGCACCGCGTCCATTGGGCAGGTGGGGCTCCCCTCGACAAGCGGTTCACATCAACCCGGTCTCATCCTGTGATCACTCCCTTGCGATCTTCACACAGCAGTCTGCGAGCCTCAGATCTTGGTCTGCGGGCCTCAGACATTGGACTGCGGGCTTCAGAGATCGGTCTGAGGCCTTCGAGCGTCGGCTCACGGCCAGTTCCGTCCCTGCGCGGCAAGCCTCTCCATGCAAAAAAGCCTGTCCGCGTAACGATTGGGACACAGCACCGGCACGCGCTGCAGGCTCTGCCCGCGGGCAGCCGTTTCGTGCTCCAGTACCGGTAGGGACGAATTTTCCGCTGTGATCGCAGGTGCCGATCGCTTGGCGGTGGCGGAGGATGCCGCGTGGGGCGTGGACGCCGCCATAAGAAGAGTCGCCAGAAGCAGGAAGAGCGCCATTCCTCCCGAGGCGCGGGAACACCGCATGCTTAGAGCGGGAAGAATCGCGCACCGCTTTTGCATCATCTCGCCTCCATGCCATCCGGTGTGAGATGGACCCGCTCGACCAGCCGCCGCATAATGCGTGGAATGCGCGCCTGTTCCGCCGGGAACAAAGCATCGGGCACTCGATGGTTTTGGAGCACCCATCTGCTGCCGATGAAAAAGCCGTCGCGATCTCCATACGCCCACCCGTTATGCCACCCGAAAAGCCATGAGGTGCGAGCAAAGAATCTGAGAACGCAGGAGGAACGGCCATGAAAATACGCGAATGCTCATTGCAGGCTGCTGCAGCAGCGATCTGCCTGATGCTGATGATCATTACGACCAGCCGCTCGCTCGCCGCCGATCTGCCAACGGTCGTCGTGGTCGCGACCGGCGGCACGATTGCGATGAAGATCGATCCGGAGACGGGCGGGCCGGTGCCGGCACTCTCCGGTGAGGACCTGATCTCCGTAGTGCCGGAACTGAAGGAACTCGCCAATATTCGGGTCGTCGAGTTCAGCAACATTCCGAGCGACTACATGGGCCCGGACCGCTGGCCGGATCTGTCCCGGACTATCGATGAGCAGCTTGCCAATCCCGACGTGGCTGGCGTTATTGTCACCCACGGCACCGATACGCTCGAGGACACGGCCTACTTTCTTGACCTGACGCTGAAGAGCGACAAGCCGGTGGTATGCATCGGCGCGCAACGGAGCGCTTCCGAAGCCGATACCGACGGTCCGCGCAACCTCATCAACGCCGTCCGCCAGGTCCTGACGGAGGAGGCAAAAGGCAAAGGCGTCACGGTGACGATGAACCATTACATCAACGCGGCGCGACCGATCACCAAGACCCATACGAGCAACGTCGAGACGTTCCAGTCTGGCGACTACGGCTATCTCGGCGCTATCGACGTGGACCGCGTGGTGTTCTTTGCCGACCCCTCCCGCCGCCAGAAATTGCTGCTTCCCGATGAACTGCCGCGCGTTGATCTCGCACCCATGTACGCCGGCGCCGACGGCAGCTTCGTGCGCCATGCCGCCGATACAGGGGCCGAGGGCATCGTCGTCGAGGCTTTCGGCTGGGGAAACGTCAACGAGCCGATGTACGAGGCAATCAAGTACGCCATCGATCGGGGTGTGCCGGTGGTCGTCAGCACACGCGTTCATAACGGGCGCGCGTTGCCGATCTACGGCTTCAAGGGCGGGGGCAAAACCTTGCAGGAGATCGGCGCCGTGTTCGGCGATGACTTGTCCTCCTGGAAGGCGCGGATTCTCCTCATGCTGACCCTACCCCAGACCAAGGAGCAGGAGGCGTTGCAGAAGTACTTCTCTCAGCAGACGTCTGCTGTCGAGGCGAAGTAAGGCGGAACGCGGACCGATCCTTGAAGGGCTATCGCTCCGTCCCGTCGGCCGCCGTGTTATACCAACCGCCTTTAAAGCTGACCTGTGCCCGCCCAGTCGCGCTGGCCAATGGAGATGATGCGCCAGGGGGTATCGTGGACGGCGTGGCAGGCGGCATCGAGAATGGCGTGGTAGGTCTCGAACACCCGGTTGGGGAGGAAAGTCTGGCGCAGGAACCGCCAGAGGTTCTCCCGAACCCGCTCCGCATCCCAAGCCGATCGCAATGAGATCTTCGGCATTGTCCTCCTCCATGCCCTGTGCCGGTCCCCCAAGAATCATGCCTTTCCGACCCCGCCAAGCCCCATCACGGCGGGTCATCGTCAACAGCGGTTGGTATAAGCTCGCGAGGGGCCCGGGCGAAAGCAAAGGGCGGCGCGGCGCCCGGCTACCCCCCGTCGGCGAGCCGTTCGGCTATCGAGCGTTCTCCTCGCCTGTCGCCTTCTGCGCCTGATTGATCAGCGGTCCGCACGCGACGTTTTCAGCCTCTCCCGGATCTGGTGGCGGCAGAAGGCCCTTGACCAAGGTCACGACCGCGTTGAGGACCTTTTGCATGGTAGTTTCAACGCCAATGCCGGCCGGGTCGGGAAAGGCCGCCGGCTCCTTGAAGGCGCCTTGGATGGCGATGGGAGCGCGCAACGTGAAAGGACTGAAGTCCTTTGGATGAGCTTCAAAGCGAAGGTCGAGCGTTTCGTTGCCCATGTCGATCGTGCCCCCGCCCACAACGGCGGTGTCCGTCGTGTCGAAGACGAGCGTGCGCGACCTGAAAATCCCCCGCTCCGCCGCGAAGTCGGCGACGATGCAATTGATCGGTATCGGATTGTCACCCTCTATGACAAGACCTAGGGATTCCGCAACGTCGAGACCGACGAGCTCGATGAGGAGGTGGCTGACTCGTCCTTCCGCCATGATCAGCGCCACGTCGCCCGTGGCACTGCCAAGAATATCGGCGACCGAGGCTCCGGTCGCGGAAATCTTCGCCTCGCCGCTGAACAGGCCGGCGCTCTCCTCGGCGAATGCGCTGCCACGCAGCAACTGCTTGAGGTCGACCTGTTGCACCCGACCCTCGATGTCCACCCTGACCGGCTCTTGCGAGCCGTAAAGCGACATGAAAAGGCGGACGGCGCCATCGCCGATGCCAAACGAAACCGGTTTCAAGCGGAGGGTTCCGTCGTGCAGAGAGAGTTCCGCAGCGAACTCGTCGATCGGCAGATCGAACGTCACGATCCGGCGGCCGGTGAACGTCACGTCGGCGTCCATCGCGTGCAGCCGGCTGAGATCGATCTCGGTATCGGGGAGCACGCGCCCCCGATCGGCCGTCTCCGGGGCTTTTTCTTGCCCACTTTCGCCGTCGCCTGGCTCTGCGCCGATGAAGCCGGCAAGGTCCGCGAAATCGAGATTGTTGGAGGCGAGATCGGCTTTCATGAGGATGCGTTCACCGCCGGTATCCGCGGAAAGCGCGCCCCGCAGATCGCTGCCGCCAAGCCGGCCGGAAAAGTCGGCGAAGCTCCACTCCGTTCCCTGGCGCCCAAGCCGGCCGGAGAGGCGGTAGGGCGGGGTTGGCGGGATCGCGAGCCCAAGGATGGGAAACAGGTTGGCCATGTCCTCGCCCCGGACATCGAGCGCAAGGTCGAGAGCCGTCATCCTGGTCGCCTCGGTCAAGGTTCCGTTGGCCTTGGCCTGAAAATCGCCCGCGACGAGATCGAGCTCGATCGGGTAGGGTTCGCTGGCGTTCCGCAGAGCCTCCAGCGAGCCTCCCGTCATGTTCAAGGCGAAGCGCCGGTCCCGATAGGTTCCATCTCCCTCGACGCGGACCTGTTGCTGCTCGACGTCCTCCCCGGCGGTCAGCTTCGCCACCTCGAGATCGACCTCTGTTCCCGACTGGCCATCGCGGTAGACGAGAAGGCCATCTTCGATCAGCATCTCCTCAATAAGAGGAAACTCCGCGCGCTCCGCCGACGTGAGATCTTCCTCCTCATCGGGTTCGTCAAGGAAGGCCCAGTTCGCCTCCCCGTCCGCATTCGTTTCCAGAAGGATTCGTGGCTTGCGAACCACAAGGGACGGCAGAACGACCCGCCCGGAAATAAGTTCTCGAAGATCGATCGAGACATCCAAAGTGGCGATTTCCGCCATGTACGGGTCCTGCGCCCAGGGCGCGTTGGCGAGAGTGATTTCTTCCGCATGAACGCGCGACACCCATCCGAGATCGACGTCGAGGTCGCCATTGATTGCGAATTCGCGACCGAGAGAAGCGCTGACGAGCCTGGAGGCCAGGGGCTTCGCGTCGTTCCAGTCGAAGAAGAGGACAAGAACCAGAACGGTTGCGAGGGCAAGCCCGATCATGGCGGACGCCAAGGCGGCAAGGAACGCGCCGGCTCCGGCTAGATAGCGTGGCATTTGCGCCCCGACCCCGACCCGCCGCTACCAGCGGGTCGATGCGGATCTTCCATCTGCATCATCTCTCGATACCCGCGCAGAAAGGTCTCAGGAGCGATCCGCGCGTTGTTCCCCTCCCTACAACATTGGCTGGCCGCCCGTTACCGGCACCACCGCACCCGAGATGTAGCTCGCCTCATCCGAAGCCAGCAGCACGAAGGCCGGCGCCACTTCCTTCGGCTGGCCGACGCGGGAGAGCGGGCTCTGCTGGCCGAAGCTGGCCGTCTTTTCCTCCGGCATCGTCGAAGGGATAAGCGGCGTCCAGATCGGGCCCGGCGCCACGGCGTTCACGCGGATGCCCCGCTCCGCCAGCATCTGCGCCAGGGCGACCGTGAAGTTGGAGATCGCCCCCTTGGTGGCTGCGTAGGCGAGAAGCTGGGGCGAAGGGTCCTTCGACTGGATCGACGTCGTGTTGACGATCGCCGCACCCGGCCTCATGTGCGGCACGGCCGCCTGACACAGGTAAAACATGGCGTGAATGTTGACGCGGAAAGTATGCTCCCACTCCTCCGCGGCAATGTCTTCGATCTTCTCGTAGGTACGCTGCATCGCGGCATTGTTGACGAGAATGTCGAGCTTGCCGAACGCGGAAACGGCGCGCTCGATGATGCTCCGGCAGTGGCGTCGGTCCGCGATGTCGCCGGGGACGAGCACGACGCGGCGGCCGGCCTGTTCGACCCAGCGCGCGGTCTCGCGGGCATCTTCCTCCTCCTCAGGGAGGTACGAGATCAAGACATCGCTACCCTCGCGGGCGAAGGCGATAGCCACGGCCCGGCCGATGCCGGAGTCGCCGCCGGTGATGACGGCGGCGCGGTCCTTGAGCTTGCCGGTGCCTTTGTATGATTCTTCGCCATGGTCGGGCTTCGGCGTCATCTCGGCTGTGTCGCCGGGGGCCTCTTGCTGCTGCTCGGGTTGGGGCGGCTTCGGGCCGGCATGCTTGGGATCCTGGGTCATGGCTGCGTCTGCTCGCACAGTGAATGGATGCAGCAGGTGAACACAGCCGGGGACGGGGCGGTTCCACGAGGACAGATCATCCGGCGCTCAAGGGCGAGGTCGTCGTGCCGGACAACCCTTCGGGTTACGTGATCGCGGGAATCGAGACAGCCACTCGCGCCGCGTCAGAGCTGACCGGCGCTGCGGAGAAGCTCCGCTTCTTCCGTGGTCACGATGGTCTTGCCGATCGGCCAGAGGGCGAGCGGGATCATCTTGAGATGGGCCCATGCGAACGGAATGCCGATGATCGTGAGGGCAAGGCCAACGGCGGTAACGATATGGGCAATCGTCAGCCACCAGCCGACAAGCACAAGCCAGATCACATTGCCCACCGTTCCGAGCGCTCCCGTGCCAAGATCGCCGCGCCCGGCCACCACCTCGCGCGGCAAGACGACGCGGCCGAAAGGGATCAGGGTGTAGCTCGCGATGTTGATCGCGGCGCGTGTCCATGGCAATCCGACGATCGTAATCGCCATCACCAGCGCGGCGATCAGCCAAGCGACCGCCATCCAGATCCCGCCGGTCACGATCCACAGGACGTTCAGCACAATGCTCAACGGCGACACGCGTTTCCCTCCATCAGCGGGCCGATCGGCGGTTACGGCGCCGCGCCGGGTCAAACGCCCGGGAAGATCCCCCTCACGCCCTTTCTGACCGACTGCCAGATGATTTTCAAGGCGTCCGGATCACCTTTCAGCACCGCTTCCGCGTAGCTCTTGGCCTGCTCATACGTGATGTGCGGCGGCAACGGCGGCACATTGGGATCGGTGACGGCGTCGATGACGCATGGCCTATCCGCAGCGAAGGCGACGTCCCATGCCGGCCCGACCTCGTCCGGCTGCTCGACCCGCAGCCCTTTCAGGCCGAGCGATTCCGCATACGCGGCATAGTTGAACTCAGGCACGTCCTGAGACGACGGATACTTGGAATCGCCCGACAGTACGCGCTGCTCCCAGGTTACCTGGTTCAGGTCGCGATTGTTGAGGACCAGAACGACAAGGCGCGGATCCCGCCACCGCCGCCAGTAGCTGGCGACCGCGAACAGGGCGTTGTTGCCGAGCATCTGCATCGCGCCGTCGCCGACGAGCGCGACGGCGACGCGATCCGGAAAGGCGAACTTGGCGGCCAGAGCGTATGGAATGGCCGGACACATCGTCGCCAAACCGCCCGACAACGAAGCCTTCATGCCGCGCCGGATCTTGAGCTGGCGCGCGAACCAATTGGCGACGCTTCCGGAGTCGGCGGCAATGATGCAGGCGTCCGGCAGCCGCGGCGAAAGCTCCCACACGACCCGCTGCGGATTGATCGGCTCCGCCGGGTCCATCGCGCGTCCTTCGACGACCTTCCACCACGCCTCGATACTCTTCTCCAGCGATTCCCGCCAAGCGCGGTCGGGTTTGCGCTTCAAGAACGGAATAAGAGCCCTCAGCGTCTCGGCGCTGTCGCCGACGAGGTTGACTTCCATGGGATAGCGGATGCTCAGCATCTTGCCGTCGGCGTCGATCTGGACGCCGCGCGCTTGGCCTTCCTCCGGAAGGAACTCCGAATAGGGAAAACTCGAGCCGACCATCAGCAAGGTGTCGCAAGCCGTCATCATGTCCCAGCTCGGCCGCGTTCCCAGCAATCCGATCTGACCGGTGACGAACGGCAGATCGTCAGGCGCCACCGCCCTTCCCAGCAACGCCTTGGCGACGCCGGCGCCAAGAATATCGGCGACCGCGATCACCTCGTCGGTGGCGTGCAGGGCCCCGGCGCCAACCAGCATGGCGACCTTTCCGCCTTCATTCAAAACGGCGGCGGCGCGCCGCAGATCCGCCTCCGAGGGGACGATCCGTGGCGGCGAATAGCCAACGCCCGAATGAATCGTTCCATGCGCGTGAGGCGGCTTCGCGACCGCGGGCGCTTCCTGAATGTCATTGGGCATGATAACGCAAGTGACCGTCCGCTCCGCGATCGCGATGCGCAAGGCGCGGTCGACAAGGTGCCTGACCTGCGCGGGGTCGGAGGCCATCTGCACGAAGTTTCCGGCGACGTCCTTGAACAGCGAGAGCAGATCGACTTCCTGCTGATAGTGACCGCCAAGCGCTTTCGTCGATTGCTGACCGACGATCGCCACCACGGGCTGATGGTCGAGCCTGGCGTCGTAGAGTCCGTTGAGAAGGTGAATGGCGCCCGGCCCGGATGTCGCCAGGCAGATCCCTACTTCTCCGGTGTATTTGGCGTGGCCGCAAGCGCTGAGGGCGGCGATCTCCTCGTGGATGCACTGGATGAATTCGAACCGGTCTCCGGCGCGGCTGAGAGCGCCAAGGATGCCATTGATGCCGTCGCCCGCGTACCCATAGATCCGCCTGACGCCCCATTGCGAAAGACGGTCAAGCATGAAGTCGGCGGTGGTTTGCGTCATGGCCTGCGCTCCTCTGCAATCAGCCTCGGTGCGCCGCCCGGTCAAAGCCGGAACCCATGACAAAGGCGGGCCGGCACCGCCACCGGAACAAGCAAGGCAAGGATAAGGTTCCGCGCCGACGATCAGACAGTGGCGCAGAGGGGCGCATTGAGCAGAGAAAAGCGCGATTTTGCCCCTACTTATCCCCAACATATAGAAGTTATACCCAAATATCGCGCTGGCGGATCGCCTAGCGCGCGGATATTGTGTGCTCGCGCGCGCGGTACGTGATCATGTCGTTATTATGGTTCAACTCACGAGAGCCTCGTGGCAAGGAAGATATGATGACCGCCGACTGGACCCCAGAACGAACCTCCAACCTCATTGCACTGTGGAATCAAGATCTATCGACCAGCGAGATCGGCCGCCGTCTTGGCATTACCAAGAACGCGGTCATTGGCAAAGTGCATCGGCTCGGTTTGACGCAAAGACGTCCGTCGCCCAAGCCGAGGCCGGCGCCGGTTCATTTTCTCAGGTTGGAAGCGCTCCGCGTTGGCATGTGCAGTTGGCCGATCGGCGAGCCGCGCGAAGACGATTTTCACTTTTGTGGATCGCCTGTTCTCGCCGGCAAGCCCTATTGCGGCAAGCATTGCGCCATCGCCTACGTTGCGCCGAAAGACCGCAAGCAGGCCTCCTCTGGATGAATAATAAAAAAGGACGGACAACCGTCCAGGAACGACTTGACGTTACAGAAGGGGCGGCTCACCGCCCCTTCCAACCCCGCCTCTGTCGCCTTTACAATCACGGCGCGAGCAGAATCTCTTCTTGACGCTACAACACCTTCGCAGGCGCGGCCAATTCGCTTATGCGGAAGCGCCGACGCGAGCTTGCGGCAACTCCCACATCTTCTCAAGCGCGTAAAAGGCCCGGATTTCCGGCCGGAACAGATGCACTACGACGTCACCTGCATCGATCAGCACCCAGTCGCCTTGCGTCGCTCCTTCCACGGAAAGACGCGAAGTCGAAGCGGCCTTGAACGTCCGATACAAATGCTCCGCCATGGCGCCGATGTGCCGGCGCGAGGTTCCGCTGGCGACGACCATGTAGTCGGCGATGCTCGATTTTCCGGCGAGGTCGATGACCACAACGTCCTCGGCCTTGTCCTTTTCCAAGGACGCTTGCACGCTCGCCAATAGTTCTGTCTGATCGGTCAGCTTGGTTGCATTTCTGGCGATGATCGCGATGCCCTCCTCGATTGAGTCTCCGGATCCGGCCTGGCCTGTAAGGATCGCCTGCGCCGAGCGCGGATCCGCGTCGCCGACGCATCATGGGAACGGACTTCCAGGAATGTCCACGCCGGCGGCTTCATGTCAGCGAGGCAACGCGCCTGCTGCTGAGGCACCCGGGCGCTCGCGAAGGCCCGCGCCGCTGTGCTCGACAGCGCTTTCAAAGAATAGGTAGGGCGAGGGAAAACCGCAATGGGAAGGAAGCTGAACAAACGCCGCCATTGCTTCCAGCGAGGAAGCTCAAGCAAAATATCGGCGCCCATCAGCCAGACGAACCGGGTGCCGGGAAACCTTGTCTGAAGAGCGGCCACGGTATCAACCGTGTGCGTTGTTCCGATCCTTCGCTCGATATCGGTGACGCGGATCTGCGGATGGTCCGCCACCGCTTCGGCGACGGCGCGCCGTTCTTCGAACGGAGCAATTTCGCTGCCGGCCTTGAGCGGATTTTTCGGCGCGATCAGCCACCAGACCTGATGCAACTGGAGGTGCTTGAGCGCCAGTTCGGAAAGATAGCGATGACCGTCATGGGCGGGATTGAACGACCCACCCAGCAAGCCGACGCGCTGTTGCACAGGCTGCCCCCGTCTCTGCGCACGATGTCGAAACGACCCGATCTCCTCCTCAAGGCCGGCACTGGCCGGCGCCGCGCACGATGTACTTGAAGCTCGTCAACTGCTCGACGCCCACTGGGCCGCGGGCATGCAGTTTCCCCGTGGCGATGCCGATTTCGGCGCCCATCCCGAACTCGCCGCCGTCGGCGAACTGGGTCGATGCGTTGATCATCAGAATGGCGCTATCGAGCGCGCGCACGAACCGCTCCGCGACCTCAACATTTTCCGTCAGAATCGCCTCGGTATGCTGCGAGGAATGCCGGCGCACGTGGTTGATCGCTTCCTCCAGATTGGCGACGACGCGAAGCGCCAGAATGGCGTCAAGATACTCCGTGTCCCAATCCTCCTCGGACGCCGGCAAAATTCTCTCATCCAACGCCCGGCTTTCGGCGTCGCCCCGCACCTCGCAACCGGCCGCCGAAAGATCGTCAAGGATCAGCGGCACGAACGCGCCCGCGACGGCGCGGTCGACAAGCAGCGTCTCGGTCGCTCCGCAGATCCCCGGACGTCGCATCTTGGCATTGACGACCACCCGACGGGCGCGCTCAAGATCGGCGTCCTCATGGACATAGGTATGGCAGATTCCCTCCAAATGCTTGAACAAGGGCACCTTGCTCTCGGCGCTCACCCGCTCGATCAGGGACTTGCCGCCACGGGGCACGATCACATCGATGAACTCCGTCATCGTCAGCATTTCGCCGACGGCGGCCCGATCGATCGTGGGAATCAGTTGAATGGCCGCCTCGCTCAGATCGGCGGCGAGCAATCCCGCCGCTAGGCAATCCATGATCGCCGAGGACGAGTTGAAGCTTTCGGAGCCGCAGCGCAGGATCGCGGCGTTGCCCGCCTTCAAACACAGTCCGCCGGCATCAGCGGTGACATTCGGCCGCGACTCGTAGATCACTCCGACGACGCCGAGGGGCGTGCGCACACGGGAAATGCGCAAGCCGTTCGGCCGATCCCACTCGGCCATTACGGCGCCGACCGGGTCAGGCAGCGCAGCGACATCCTCGAGCCCCTTGGCCATCGCGGCGATGCGCGATTCATCGAGGGCGAGCCGGTCGAGCATCGCCTTGCTCAGCCCCTTGGCTTTGCCGGCGGCGAGGTCTTTGGCGTTGGCGGCGAGAATGACAGCGGTTCGGCCACGGACGCTGGCCGCCGCTTGCCGCAGCGCGAGATTCTTCGCCTCGGTCGACGCCGAGGCGAGCCCGGTCGCGGCGGCGCGCGCCTGCAGGCCGATCCGGCGCATGAGTTGGGCGATGTCGTGACGACGAACTTGCGGGTCGATAGTCTCGGTGGTCATCGGAATCCTTGTGCCATCCTCTAAGTTCAGCCCAGCGCCAAATCGTCGCGGTGTATCACCTCGTCGCGCCCACGGTAGCCCAGGAAAGCGTCGATTTCACCGCTTTTGTGACCCATGATCAACGCGATTTCGGCGGCCGAGTAGGCGCTCAATCCCCTCCCCAGCTCGCGGCCGTCCAATGTCTTCACCACCACCGCGTCGCCACGGCTGAACACGCCCTCCACGCCGACAACGCCGGCGGGCAACAGGCTCTTGCCGGCGGCGAGCGCCCTCACCGCACCTTCGTCGACGACAACCGCGCCGCTCGGCTTCAAGCTGCCGCCGATCCAGCGCTTGCGGGCGGTCCGCGGCGATGCGCTCGGCACGAACCACGTGCACGACGCGCCCTGGTCGACCCGCCGCAACGCGTGCAAGGGCTTGCCATCGGCGATGACCATGCCGCATCCCGCCGCGACGGCGATTTTCGCCGCCGCCAGCTTGGTGACCATGCCGCCGGTTCCATGCCCCGGCAGCGCCGCGCCGGCGAACGCCTCGAGTTGCGGCGTGATGTCATGGACTTCCGGTATCAGAACAGCGCCGGGATCCTTGTGCGGATCGCCCGTGTACAGCCCATCGATGTCGGAAAGCAGGACCAAGGTGTCGGCGCTGATCATCGCCGCCACCCGGGCGCTCAAGCGATCGTTATCGCCAAAGCGGATCTCATCGGTGGCCACGGTGTCATTCTCGTTGATCAACGGTACGGCGCCAACGCTCAACAAGGTCGTCAACGTGTTGCGCGCGTTGATGTAGCGGCGCCGGTGCTCGCTGTCGTCGAGAGTGAGCAGCACCAGCGCCACCGTCAAGCCATGGCGACCCAACGCTTCCTGGTAGGCATGGGCGAGCCGCACCATGCCCGTGGCGGCGGCGGCCTGCTTTTCCGCCAACCGCAACGGCCTGCCTTGGAAGCCGAGATCGCGGCGGCCGACCGCGACCGCTCCCGACGTCACCACCACCACTTCCTGACCACGAGCGCGCAGCGCCGCGACATCGCTGGCGAACGCTTCGAGCCAGTCGCCGCGGACGGTTCCTTGCCCCTCCTCCACGAGCAGCGCCGAGCCGATCTTGACGACCACGCGGCGGCTGACGGCGAGCGCCCGTCTTTCCCGCTCGACGAGGTTCATGGCGTCGACGCCGACGTCTGCGAAGACGGCGCAGGGACAGCTAATTCCGCCTGCCGCGCCTGGCGGATCAGTGCCGCCACCCGCGCCAGCGCCGCGGCGACGCCCGTCCCCGCGACGCCGGAGGTCATGACCACCTCGGTCCCCGCCGCCTTCTCCAAGACGGCGCGGCGCGCAACGGCTTCATCGGGCGTCAGCGCGTCGATCTTGTTCAAGGCCACCACTTCCGGCCGATCGGCGAGGCCCGCGCCATAGGCACGAAGCTCCCGGCGCACGGTTCGGTAAGCATCGACGGGATCCGCGGCGGTGGCGTCGACGAGGTGCAGCAACACGCGGCACCGTTCGATGTGGCCGAGAAAGCGAGTGCCGAGACCGACGCCCTCGTGCGCGCCCTCGATCAGCCCCGGAATGTCCGCCAACACCAAGCGCTCGCCCTCGGCCTCGACCACGCCAAGGTGAGGATGCAGCGTGGTGAAAGGGTAGTCGGCCACCTTCGGGCGGGCGCGCGAGCGCGCCGCGAGAAAGGTCGACTTGCCAGCATTCGGCAGGCCGACCAGTCCGGCGTCAGCCATCAGCTTCAACTTGAGCCACAGCCACAGCTCCTGGCCCGGCCGGCCCGGTTCGGCGTGGCGCGGCGCCTGCCGGGTCGCGGTCTTGAACCGGGCGTTGCCAAAGCCGCGGTCGCCGCCCTTGGCGACCACCACCCGCTGCCCGGGCTCGGTCAGATCGGCAATGAGCGTTTCCTTGTCCTCGGCGAATACCTGAGTGCCGACGGGAACGCGCAGCACGCTGTCGGCGCCCCGCGCGCCGCTCCGGTTCCGCCCCATTCCATGACCGCCGCGGCCGGCCTTGAAATGTTGCCGATAGCGAAAATCGATCAAGGTGTTGAGGCCATCGACGGCCTCCACCACGACATCGCCGCCCCGTCCGCCATCGCCGCCGTCGGGACCGCCGAACTCAATATATTTTTCACGGCGGAACGACACGCAGCCGCCGCCGCCGTCACCGCTGCGGACGTAGACCTTGGCCTCGTCGAGAAACTTCATCAAGGCCTCCAGCAAAAAGGGGAATGGCGGCCCATCCCCTCGGCTCAAGACCGTTCACTTGAGGCTGAACCGGCTCAGGCAACCGGCTCCACAACGACGTACTTGCGCCCCTGCGCCTTGGTGAGAAACCGCACTTGGCCACCGGCGAGCGCGAACAACGTATGGTCCTTGCCGATGCCAACGTTGTGGCCCGGGTGAAACCGGGTGCCGCGCTGACGAACGATGATGTTTCCCGGCACCACGATCTCGCCGCCGAATTTCTTGACGCCGAGCCGCCGTCCGGCGCTGTCGCGGCCGTTGCGCGAACTGCCTCCCGCCTTCTTATGCGCCATCGCTCTCTACTCCTTCGCCTCGCCCTCGACGGGCGCGTCCGTCCCGCCTTCCTCGCCCTCAGGCGCGTTGGTTTCGGATTCCTCTCCCGCCGGCGCCGCTTGCCTCGGCTCGCCGGCGGAAGCGCTCTCCTCGGCGGTCGCTCCGGGCATATCGCCGGAAGGACTGATCCCGATGATCCGCAGCAGAGTCAAATCCTGGCGGTGGCCGCGCGTGCGCCGATAGTTCTTGCGGCGCTTCTTCTTGAACACCAGCACCTTGTCGCCGCGGGTCTGGGCGAGGAGTTCGGCAAACACGCTCGCCGCTCCCACCGCCGTCTTGCCGGCGCGAGGTGACTCGCCGGCAGAGCCGCCAACCATCAAAACGTCATCCAGCCTGATCGTATCGCCCGGATTGCCCGCCAGCCGCTCGACCTCGATGCGGGTATTTTCACTCACACGGTACTGCTTTCCGCCGGTGCGGATCACTGCGAACATGGCCTGCCCCGAAAAAAATGATAGCGCCGCCCCGCCGTCCCCGGAGAGCGCGCTCTTTCATGACCGCAAACTTATAGGCCGGAAACGGCCGTTGTCAACGCCTCGCCCCCCTCACGCCGGCGTCGCCCCGGCGATCATGACGCCGCCGCTCCCTTCACGACATCAAGGGCAGAACCATCGTCATCGCTGACTTCATCCGGATGCATATCCGATTCGCCTGCGCCGGCCTGCGCCTCTTGCGGAAACAGAAGCGTAAAGGTGCTGCCCGCGCCTTGCTTGCTGTCGACGATGATGTGTCCGCCCGATTGCTTGAGAAATCCATAGACCATGCTGAGGCCAAGTCCGCTGCGCTGGCCACCCGGTTTCGTCGTGAAGAAAGGCTCGAAAACCCGTTCCATCACCTCCGGCGACATGCCGACGCCCGTGTCCGAGACCGAGAGAGTAACGTACGACCCGGGCGTCAACTCGCCATGCTGTTGCGCCTCCTCCGCATCGAAAACGGCCGTTCCGGTCCGGATCGTCAGCGTTCCGCCCTCCGCCATCGCATCGCGGGCATTGATCGCGAGGTTGACGAGGGCGCGCTCCAACTCCCCCTTGTCGACCAGGACGCTTGGGATGCTGGGGGCCAGATCGACCCTGACGTCGATCGTCGAGCCCAGCGTGCGCTGCAACAGATCGGTCAGGCCGCCGACGATACTGTTCAGGTTCGTAATCGCCGGACGCAGCGGCTGCAAGCGCGCAAAGGACAGCAGCCGGTGCGTCAGCTCGCCGCCGCGCACGGCGGCCCACAGGGCGTCGCTGACAAACGCGTGCAGTCTCTCGTCCTCGCGGACCTCGGATTCCAGAAGCTGCAAATTGCCGACGATGATCGTCAGAAGATTGTTGAAGTCATGGGAGATCCCGCCGGTAAGCTGGCCGATCGCCTGCATTTTTTGCGAGTGGCGCAACTGCTCTTCGACGGCGCGTCGTTCCGTAATATCCTCCTTGACGGCGACAAAGTTGATAATCTTGCCGTTCTCGTCTTTGACCGGGCCGATCGACGCAATCTCCCAGTACAGATCGCCGTTTTTCTTACGGTTGCGGAACTCGCCCCGCCAGATTTCGCCGCTCGTAATGGTTCTCCACAGCAGCTCATATTCTTTCCGGCTGGTATGACCCGACTTCAGAATCCGCGGATTCTTGCCGAGAACCTCATCATCGCTATACCCGGTCACTTCGCTGAATTTCGGGTTGACGTAGACGATATTGCCACCAACGTCCGTCACAACGACGGACGACGGGCTTTGATGGATCGCCTGGTAAAGCCGCCGGAGCACGATCTCGGCTTGCTTTTGACGAGTGATTTCCCGGGCATAGACCGCAACCTCGGAAATCGGCTGGTTGGGATGCCGCACCGGGTAAAACCAAAAGTCGAACCATCGCGCGCGAATCGGAACTTCGCAGTGCCTCGACTCGCCCGACGTTGCCACTTCGCGAACCGACGCCATTCTTCCCTCGGCCAAATCGGGCGGCAGAAGGTGAGTCAGATCGGCGCCGATCGCCTGCGCTTCCCTCAGCCTGCGCGCGAGACGACGCTCGGCGGCCCGATTGATGGCGAGAACCCGGCCCTCGGTGGAGAGAAGAAGGATCTCATCCTCGCTGGCGTCGAGCAGCGCTCGCATCCGGGTCTCGCTCTCCTGCAAAGACCGCTCGGCGAGCTTGCGAATCCCGATATCCTCGATGATGGCGATGCAGTAGAGCGGTTGTCCGGCCTCGTCGCGTTGCAGCGCGGTCGTCAAATTGACCCAGACGGCGCGCCCGTCTTTGTGGATGTAGCGCTTTTCCGCGCTATAGAAGGGAATCCCGCCGCGCAAGAGAAGGTTGAACCGGTCGAGATCGCCCTGCAGATCATCGGGATGCGTGATATCCTGAAACCTGCTGCGCACCAGTTCGTCATCGCTGTATCCGACGATGTCGCAAAAGCGCTGATTGACGCGCAGCCAAGTCCCATCAAGACCGACATGGGCAATGCCGACGGCGGCGTTCTCGAACGTGCCGCGGAAGCGGGCCTCGCTCTCTTTGAGCACCTGTTCGGCTTGCTTCTGCTCCGTCGCGTCATCAAAAAGGACAACGACCTCGCCGTTCGGCATTTTGTAAACATGACTGTCGCGCCACCCTTCCATCCGATCGTCGCGGTAGTAGCGCGGCGGAAGATCCTTCGCGACGCCCGATGCCCACACCTCTTTCAGATCGTCGAGCAGGCCGAACCGGTCCGTGCCCGGGAAAACCTCCATCACGGGCCTGCCGACCGCCCGATCGCGCTCGATCCGGCCGATCTGCTCCCCCCTCCGATTGATGTCCGTGAAAACGAAGTCGCGGCCGCCAGAGACCGCTTTGAAAACCGCCGCGCCGCTTTTCATGTGCTCGAACAAGCCGCGGAAGCGGGCCTCGCTGTCGCGGAGCTGGCGCACCACCGGCTCGGTGATGCGCATGAACAGCGCCGATGCGCCGATGACCGTGATGGCGCCGATCACGAGCAACGGAAAGATGGCTTCGGTGAAGCGTCCGCGGACCTCGGCGCGGTCAATTTTCGCAACCAGCCCGAGATTGAACACCGTGACGGGTTCGTAGGCGGCCAAAACGACAGCGCCCCGATAGTCCCGGCCGATCATGGCGCCCGCTTGGCCATCCAGCGCCAACCGCATGGGTTCGGCGAGCCTGGAGTCGAAAGGAACGGACAACGGCTGATCCGCTTGCGGGGCCTTTTGCCGGAACAGGAAGACGATGTTCTCGCCGTCGCGCCGGGCCAGAACAATTTCTCCTGTTTTTCCCAACCCACGCCGGGCATAGGCGCGCTGAATTTCGATGAACTGGCGAACGGCCGCCGCTTGCGCGCTTTCGGGATGATCCGTGGCGGTCCGATCAAATCCGGCCATGGTCTCGAGAAGGCGCGCCTGGCTCTGCACGATATCCCGCAGACGAAGGAACTCGCGCTCGCGGCCGCCTTGATAAATGAGATAGATCGCGCTCGCCGCAATGATCAGCACCACACCCATCATGAGTGCGATCAGCAGAAACCGCTTTTGCTCAACCATGTCGCCGACCCCTGGGTTGGGCCGAGAAAAAGCGACGAGAGCTGCGAAAGGGCCGCAGCGGTCATGACGCTCCCAAGGCCGAGACCAATTCCTCGATGCCGAAAGGCTTGTCCATTGTCATCGCCGAGCCAAGCCCCTTGTAGCGGGCCAGAATCCGCGCATGGTCGGCGTAGTCGGGGTGATAGCCGGTCATAATGATAAGCCGGGCCGTGCACCTCCGATCCGCAAGCCACATGATGACTTCGTTGCCATCCAAGCCGGGCATGACCATGTCGAGAAGGATGATCGTCGGCCTGAATTCATCGTAGATTTGCATCAGCTCTTCGCCGCTGGTCGTGACCCGAACGTCGTAACCCAACGGTTCCGCGACATTTTGAACAAAGCGTCCGACCGCAATTTCATCGTCGCAAACCAGAAGCCTTTCCTCGGACATGATGTTCTTTGCCCCTTCGATGCGATGGCGCCTTGTCCCTGATCAAACGATACGGTCAGAGGCCCGCAACTCCGGGCATTCCGCGCTCTGTTCAGGCCAGAGCCCGCAACCACAGGCGGAGACTGTAATGTACGCTTGCAGTCAATAATCGTTTCTCCGCCGCGTTTTCCTCATTCCACTTCGCTTTTCCCTTCTTGATCAGGCACGGCGCTTGTGAATCCGAATTTCCGCGCCGTCAGGGAACTCCCGTTCCACATCCACCATGTAATCGCGAGTCAGCGGCGCGGTGTCGATGCGCTTGGCCAGTTGGATCTGAAAAACACAAAGATTCATGTAGCGGAACGCCATCTCCGAGCCGGCGAGATAGAACTCCCACATTCGGCAGAAGCGTTCATCATAAAGCGCCTTCGCGCGCTCGCGATTGGCGAGAAAGCGCTCACGCCAATGACGAAGCGTTTCGGCGTAATGCAAACGCAGCACCTCGACATCGGTTATCAGCAGTCGGGACATCTCGATCGCCGTCACCACTTCCGAGAGCGCCGGAATGTAGCCGCCGGGAAAGATGTACTTGCGCACCCAGGGGCTGGTCGGACCCGGCGCATCAAGATGGCCGATCGTGTGCAACACGGCGACACCGTCGTCGGTGAGGCGGTCGCGCACGACCCGGAAGAAACTTTCATAATGGCTGAGCCCCACGTGCTCGAACATGCCGATCGAAACGATGCGATCGTAGCTGCCGTCCTCGTCCCGATAGTCGCGCAGCACGAAGCGCGGTCGCGGATCGACATTCGCCGTCTGCGCGCGCGTCTGCGCCACCTTCAGCTGCTCCTCCGACAACGTGATGCCGACAACCTCAGCGTCGAACCGCTCCGCGAGGTAAAGAGCCATCCCGCCCCACCCGCTGCCGATGTCGAGAACCCGCATTCCCGGCCGCAGCAACAACTTGGCGGCAATGTGGCGGCACTTTTGCCGCTGCGCTTCCTCGAGGCTGTCGCGCTCTTCGATGAAATAGGCGCATGAATAATGGCGGTCCTGATCAAGAAACAGATCGTACAGCGCCCCGCTTAGATCATAGTGGTGAGCGACATTCCTGCGCGCCTGAGTGCGGGAATTGAGCGACAAGAGCCGGCGGAACGGACGCTTGAGCCGATTGAACGGCCCGTTCAGGGTGGAAAAGCCGCCGTGCGCGTAGTTGCGACCGACAAGATCGAGAAAATCGTACAAGGATGCATCCTCGATCGTCAACGCGCCGTCCATGTAAGCGGCGCCGACCGCCAGGTCAGGTTGGAAGAACAACCTGTGACTCAGCTTGGGATCGTGCAACCGAACGGTGACGGCCGGCCCGCCGCCGCCGAAACGGTGAACGCCGCCGCTTGGATCGATGAGCGTCAGCGTGCCAATGCGGATCAAACGATTGAGAAAGCGGGCCAGAAGCATGAGGCTGACTTGCTCCTTTTCTCGAAAGCAGAAGCCTGAGCGCTGGGCGCATCGGCTTCTTGGGCTTGGCCGGTTTCGAAAATGCATTCTCCAGGCGGCACGCTTCCTCCAGCTTGCGGCCGCTCTCGGTTCAACCCGATCGAGCCCGTCGCCGTCGCTCGATCCGATTATATTGCAGACCGTTACGTGCGTGAAGGTCTGCCTTGACCGAGAAACCGGCCGTCAACACAATTGCGGGCGCCGGAGAAAAAACCGGGGTGTCAACTCCGGGCGCAACGCCGCTCGCTGGCGCAGAATCGGAGGCGAAAGCGCGTTCTTGGGGTGGGAGGCATGACGTGAAACAATTACGCATCTGGCTGACGGCGATCATGGCGATCGCCGTGGCGACGCCAACCTTGGCCGCCGAGCCGAAGCGAATCATGGTGTTCGGCGACTCCAACAGTTGGGGCTGGATCGCCCGCGACGAGCAGCCGCCAACGACGCGTTTTTCCGGCGACATCCGCTGGCCCGGCATCTTGCAAGCCGAACTCGGCGACGGCTACCAGGTAATCGAGGAAGCGTTGAGCGGCCGCACGACCAACATCACCCCGTCGCCGGACCCGTTGCAGATCCCCGGCGCCGGCCTCAACGGCGCCGCCTATCTGCCGGCAGCGCTG
This sequence comes from uncultured Rhodospirillaceae bacterium, assembly GCA_964603915.1. Classification (GTDB taxonomy): domain Bacteria; phylum Pseudomonadota; class Alphaproteobacteria; order Rhodospirillales; family Defluviicoccaceae; genus REEP01. The sequence continues at coordinate 15,619 of CAZRWU010000015.1, read as the reverse complement.
GGCACGCATGTGCCGCTCGATCTCGTGATCATCATGGTGGGCATCAACGACCTGTGGGCGGACAAAGAGCGGACGCCTTTGCAGATCGGACTGGCAGCCATGCAGCTTGCCGCCACCGTCAAGGCCGCCGCGGGCGCGGCGGGGACGACCTATCCGGCGCCGGATGTCCTCTTGATCGCGCCGCCGCCATTGGCGCCGAGCGTTGCGGGCGGCTCCCTCGCCGACTATCTCGGCGATCGCGTCGAGGCCTCGCGGGAACTGGGCGACGTCTACGCGCGACTCGCAGCGGCCCTGGACATCGCGTTCCTGAACGCCGGCGAGGTGGTGACGATCGGCGGGATCGACGGCGTCCATTTCAACGAGAACAACCACCGCGCTCTTGGCCGGGCGGTGGCGGCGCAGGTGAGGGAAATGCTGCCGACGGATCGCGAGCGGCCGTGACGCACCTTCCGGCGATGTCGGGAGTTCCGTTCCTGCTGGCGGCGACGCCGACAGCCGCCATTCCGAGAAGAGACAGCCTCCAAGCGCCGCTTCGGCGAAGACTGGCGGGTGGACAAGGCCGGCGCACCGCCCTGGACCCCAGGCATTCGGCATTGGCGGTACCGCTGAGGCAGCCGTTCGGCAACCTCCTTGGCACGAAAGGCCCGTGTGGTGCTCGATCTCTTGATCCTCGCCGTTTTCGTGATCTACAGCATCGGCGCCGGCCTGCGGGCGCGCCGCGCCGCCTCGCGGAACCTCAACGAGTACTTTCTCGCCGGCAAGACGATTCCCGGCTGGAAGGCCGGTTTTTCGATGGCCGCCACCCAGTTCGCCGCGGACACTCCCCTGCTGGTGACGGGTCTCGTCGCCACCGCCGGAGTCTTCGCGTTGTGGCGTTTGTGGATCTACGCCCTCGCGTTCCTTCTGATGGCGTTCGTGTTCTCGGTCGGCTGGCGGCGCGGCGGCGTTCTGACCGATGCCGAACTGACGGAATTGCGTTACAGCGGCCGCGCCGTCCTGCCGCTGCGGGTGCTGAAGGCGCTTTATTACGGCACCGTGATCAACTGCGTCGTCCTCGCCATGGTCCTTCTCGCGGCGATGCGAATCGCCGAGGTTTTTCTGCCATGGCACGACTGGCTGCCGCCATGGCTCTACCAACCGGTGGTCGGCCTCGTCACGGCGATGAACCTCGATCTCGGCGTCAGCATCACCGGACTTCCCCTCGACATCGCCACCGCGAACAGTCTGATCTCGATTCTTGCCATCCTGATCTTCACCGCGACGTATTCAACCACCGGCGGCCTGCGCGCCGTCGTCAATACCGACGTCGTCCAGTTTGCGTTGGCGCTGATCGGAACGCTGGCGTATGCCTGGATCGCGGTCATCGCCGCCGGCGGATTGACCGGGCTGGCCGACCGGGTGGTCGAACATTACGGACCGGAGATCGCGGCGCGGATGCTGTCGTTCGGCCCGCAAACGGCGCCCGATCTGCTGCTGCCCTTTCTCATCGTCATCGGCATGCAGTGGCTGTTCCAGATGAACGCCGACGGCACCGGCTACCTGGCGCAGCGGTCGATGGCCTGCCGCAGCGACCACGACGCGCGCGTCGCCGGCGTTCTCTTCGCCTGGGTCCAGGTGTTCCTGCGCAGCCTCGTCTGGCTGGCGATCGCCGTCAGCCTTCTCGTGCTCTACCCGTTCTCGCCGCAAGAGACGGGCGATTCGGGCTTCGCCGCGGCGCGCGAGATCCTGTTCGTCAGCGGCGTCAACGATTTGCTGCCGCCGGGAATTCGCGGGCTGATGCTCGTCGGCCTGCTCGCGGCGCTCGCCTCCACCGTCGATACCCATCTCAACTGGGGCGCCTCCTATTGGAGCAACGATGTTTACGATCGGTTGGTCTGCCGGCATTGGCTGAGAAGGGCGCCGAGGGAACGCGAGCTGGTGATCGTCGCGCGCCTGTCGAACGTGTTGATCTTGGCCATCGCCCTCGTCGTCATGGCAAATCTCGGCGCGATTCAGACCGCCTGGTTCATCTCGCTGCTGTTCGGCGCCGGGATGGGCGCGGTGCTGGTGCTGAGATGGCTGTGGGAGCGCATCAACCTCTACTCGGAACTGGCGGCGATGGGCGTCTCGCTGATCACCGCGCCGCTCTTACTGATCTCCCTCGGCGCCGACGCCGACACGGAGTGGCTTCGGCTTCTCATCATGGCTGTGGCGACGACCTCCGCCGCCATTGGCATTACCTACGTGACGCCCCCCACCCAGCCGAAGGTCCTGCTGAACTTCTACGAGCGCGTCCAGCCGGTCGGCTTCTGGTCGACGGTGGCGGTTCAGGCCGGTCATCGCCCCGCTGCGCCGCGGCAGGCGCTGTGGCGGCAACTGCGCGCCGTAATCGTCACCGCGCTCTCGCTGTTCTTGCTTTTGCTGGGGGCCGGGCGGCTGATGATCAGCCCACCCGGCGCGTCGGCGCTGTGGACATGGAGCATCATCGCGGCCGGACTCGCCCTGGCCCCACTGTGGTGGCGCGCCCTGGCGCGAAGCGGCGATGAGGCGGATCGCCGCGTCGAAAAATCGGCGTCGCCGCGCCGCAACGAAGCGGGATGAGCGGCGCCGGCATGTGCCGCCGGCGCCGGATGAGGTCAAGCAGACGGGATGCGCAGATTCTGACCCGGGTAGATCTTGTCCGGGTGGCTCAACATAGGCTTGTTGGCTTCGAATATGACATTATACTTGTTTGCGTCGCCATAGAATTGTTTTGCGATCCCGGAAAGAGTGTCGCCTTTCTTTACGGTATAGAACTGCGCCTGGGCTGATTGTTGAGCAACCTCGATCGACTCGTCGACTTTCCCAACGCCTTCGACATTTCCGAGAGCCAAAACCATCTTCTCTTTTTCTTCCTGGCTGACGGCCTTTCCCTTTACTTTTACTGTATCTCCCTCAACCTGGACATCCACGTCCTGTCCTTTGAGACCGTGTTTCGCCAGTTCCGCCTTCAGCTCGTCGGCGCTCGGCGCTTTGTCGCCGCCGCCGATGCCTAGCCTTGCGCCCGCCGCCTTGACAAAATCGAAAAGTCCCATTGGTCTTCCTCCTATGGTTAAACACAAAAACAAAAAGAAGCGATTGAACACCGCCGTAAGCGAGGCGCCCGCCCGTCAAGGCCAAGCGCGCCATCCGTGTCATCCTCGGCTCTGGGAGACCGTGTCCCAGTAGCGGTTGACACGATCCTGGAGGCCGGCGAGAACGGCCTCATTGCGTTCGGGCTCGAACAGGTGCCGGTAGCGCGCTTGCCGCCGCAGGTAGCGCTCCACCGGCGGACGCGGCCACGGAATCGGCGCATGCACCGTCATGCCGGAAAGGAATTCCTTGAGGGGCCACACGCCCGTTTCCACCGCCAGACGTCCGATTTCCACCGTTTCGCTGGAATTGAAGCCCCATCCCGTCGGGCACGGCGCCAGGGCGAGAATCAGGCGCGGTCCCTTCAGGTTCTTCGCCCTCTCGATCTTGCGGGCGAGATCGAGGGGTTCGGCGGCGACCACCGTCGCAAGATATGTTGGCCGATGTGCTGCCCATATGGCGAAGAGATCCTTCTTTTCCCCCGGATTTCCGCTGGAGCCGGTGCTGGTCGCGGTCCGCGCGCCGTGCGGCGTCGCTTCCGACGTCTGCTGCCCTGTATTGCCGTACCCCTCGTTGTCGTAGCAAATGTAAAGAAAGTCCAGACCGCGCTCAATCGCGCCCGATGTCGATGACAGGCCCATGCCGTAACTCGACCCATCGCCGGCAAGCACGACGACGTCGAGATCATCCCGCGGCGCCAGCCGGCCCTTCTCTCGGAGTACATCGAGCGCATCGCGCACGCCTTGCGCGCCCGCCGGGGCGGACGCCATCGCCGTATAGAGCCACGAGCCGCGGAACGGCGTGAACGGATAAACGCACAGCAAGGTCATGCATCCGGCGGCATTGACGAAAACGGTCTGATCGCCGAGCACGTCGCAGATCTGCTTAAGCGCCTCCAGTCCGCCGCATCCGGCGCACATCGGCGTTCCCGGAGCGAGAAGATGCTCCGAGGGCAAGCGGCGGATGCTCTTGAATTGCGTGTCACTCATGACCCTCGGCCTCATCCGCGGCGCGCCGCACGGCAACCGCTTGCAGGGCGCGCAACTGCCTCAGTTCCTCCTCGGTGTACAACAGCCGCGGCGGCGGCGTTTCTCCAGCGCTGGCCGCCCGTTCCGTGACGGCCGCCATTTCGAAGAATTCCTCCGCCGCGATATCGCGTCCGCCGAGACCGGCGACAAAGCTGACAAGCGCGCAAGGCGCGTCGGGCACGCCATAGAGAACGGAAGCCAGTTCCGCATGCAGCACGCCACCCTTGCCGAGCGACAGGTTCTGGTCGACGACCGCAACGCCGCGCTTGTGCCGCAAAGCGCGACGCACGTCGTCTTCCGGAAACGGCCGCAGCAGACGAAGCTGGAGCAAACCAATCGCTTTTCCGGCGTCGCGCAGCCGATCGACGGCATCGCGCGCCTTGGTCGAGAACGACCCCATCATCACGAAGGCGATCGCCGCGTCGTCGAGGCGGTAGCTTTCAATCGGGGCGTAGCTCCGGCCGACGATGTCGCCATATTCGCGCGCCGCCTCGGCGAACACCGTCAACGCCCTTTTCGCCGCCAAGTGCATTTCATAGCGGAAATACGAGTACGCCGCGCCACTCAGCACCGCAACGCCCGCGCTGAGCGGATTTTGCGCCCGGAACGCCATGTCGCCGGGCTCGAACGCGGGCAGGAAGCGGCGGACGCCCTCCCATTCCGGCACCGCGACGGGCTCGCGCGTGAACGAGAGATAGAACCCATCCATGTTGACGATGACGGGAAGACGCACGCGCGGATCTTCGCCAAGGCGGAAGGCGATCAGGACAAGATCGAGCACCTCCTGGCAGGTCGCGCAATGGAGTTGCAGGCAGCCGCTGTCGCGCGCCGCGAGGATGTCGTCGTGGTCCGGCTCCAGCGTGATGGGCGATGCCAGTCCCCGGGAAACGTTGACGAGAACGAAGGGCACGCGCCAGCCGGCGACGGCGTAAAGCATTTCCATCGCGTAGAGCAGGCCCTGGCTCGATGTTGCGGTGAACACGCGCACTCCGGTCGCCGCGGCGGCGCCGGCCGCGGTGATCATCGAATGTTCGGAGTCGAGCGTGACCATGCGCGCCGGCAAAGCCCCGGCCGCGACCCATCCGCCGAGAGTTTCGATGATTTCCGTTTGCGGCGTGATCGGATAGACTGGAAGGTAGTCGACATCCGCGAGGCGCGCGGCCCACGCGGCGGCGGCGTTGCCGGTCAGCAACGAGACGCTCATGGCGGGCACCGCGGTTCAGCCGCTGCATTCTCGGGAACGACCTCGATCGCATGGTGCAAGCACTGGGCGACGCAAATCAGACATCCCTTGCAGTGGTCGTAATCGATTTGCGGGTCGCCGTTCCGGTCGGGCGCAATGGCGTTGTCGGGGCAAAAGGTCCCGCAGATCCAAAGACAGCGGCGGCAGCGGGCAAGGTCGATGACCGGACGCGCCGTGCGCCACAGGCCGGTGCGGACCAAGGGGCTCGTCGTCGGCCGATGAATGGCCGGCGCCGATAGCGCCGCGTCTTCGACAGGCAATGTGATCCACCGTGGAGGCTCGTATGTTCCGGCGGAAGCCTCGGCCGCCTCCGTCACCCGCGCATCCGCGCCTTCCATGGCGTCGTATCCGGCAAGGACGGCGGTCATCGCCCCGCTCAATGCCGAAGGATTGTCCAGCGTCGCGGCTTCGTCCCGAACGGCCGCCTCCAGCGTCCGCCGATCGATCATGCCGAGCAGCCGGGCCGCGGCGCCGGCGCAGAGCGCGCCAAGGGCGGAGCGGGGATGCGAATCGGCGGACAGGAGAGCGAGGGGCTGGGCGGCGACGCCGAGCCGCTGCCGCCACACGGCGGCGGCCTCGGCGCTTCGCACGACAAGCACGGTCCGCGAGTCCACACCTTGCAACACGCCCGACAAGACGCCCGCCAAGGGCTCCGTAACCAACGACGGATCGGCGACGACAACCAGATCAGGCTTGGCGATCACGCCGCGTTCGTTGATTGGCCCCCTTGCGGCGCGGACAGAGGCGACCATTGGCGCGCCCCGCCTCTCGGCGCCGTAACGGGGGGCGTCCTGTACCGTCAAACCGGTCCGGAACAGCGCGCTGCCGAGAATGCGGCCGCCGGTCTTGATCCCTTGGCCGCCACGGCCGTGCAATCGGATCCGCAACATCGTCCGCGTTATCCCACTCCGTCATCGCGCCCGTTAGAACAGCGACCAACGGCGGTAGCTCATCGCCCGCTTGATCCGCCCGGTCGCCAGCCGCACGGCCGCCTCGCGAGGAAGAAGACCGTCCTCGCGGGCCGTCCGCAAAACATCGCGCGTGTTCCGGCGCAGCTTCTCCTCGATCGCCTGCAAGGCTCCGGCTTCCGTCGCACCGGCGTACTCCATAGCGGCGCAGATCACGCCACCGGCATTGGCGATGAAGTCCGGCACGCAAAGCACGCCGCGTTGGGCAAGGATCGCTTCGGCCTCGGCGGTCGCCGCGATATTCGCCCCCGGCAGAACGATCTTCGCCTTCACGCGGCTGGCGTTGTCTTCGCGGATCACATCCGGGCGGGCCGCCGGAAGCCAGATCTCGCATGGAACGCCGATCAATTCATCGTTGTCGAGGCGTGAAGCGCCGTTGACAAGGTCCGTGACGCTTTTGCCCTGGCTCTTCAATGCGATGAGCGCCTCGACATCGAGACCTTCGGGATCGTGAATGGCCCCGCCGGTATCCGCGACGGCGACCACGACGGCGCCCTCCGCGGCAAGGAAGCGGGCCGCGTGACGTCCGACCGCGCCAAAACCCTGGAGGACGATCCGGGCCCCGTTGAGCGAGAAGCCGCAGTAGGCGGCGGCAATCTCCGCAGCGTGACGCAAGCCCCAGCCGGTCGCCCCGATCTCGTCGAGGGGAATGCCGCCGACCTCCCGGGGCAACCCGACGGCGCGGCCGATCTCGTCGTGAATCCACGCCATACACTCTTCGTCGGTGCCCATGTCGGGCCCGATGATGTACTCCCGCACATCCTTCAAGGCGTAGGCAAGGACGCGGATCAATCGCTCCTTGTCCTTTTTCGGCATTTTGGGATCGGCGCGGATCACCGCCTTGCCGCCGCCGTGCTTCAAACCCGCGGCCGCGTTCTTGAGCGTCATGGCGCGCGCGAGACGGTGGTATTCGGCAATCGTGACGTCGGGCGAAATGCGAACGCCGCCGATCGAGGGGCCCGCCGCGACATTATCGATCACCAGGACCGCCTGAAGCCCGACGCTCGGCTCGTAGATCTGGACGATCTTCGCCGGGCCAAGTTCATCTCCGGAAACAAGGCCAGAGTCCATGCGCCACCCCCCGCCGCGCCAATCGCCAAGCGCAAAAGCGCGATCTTCGATACTTAATATTTTACCGCAAAAGGTTGGAAAATGTCCAGAGATGCGGCGGGGCCGGCAAGGAGAATGCGCCGGTCATTCGCCTCAGGGATTTCCCCGTCAACCGAAGCGCTCCACGCCGAGGCCGGCGAGGGAAATCTCCAGGCTTTTGCCGCTGATGAGATCGGCAACGACTCGTCCGGACCCGCACGCCATGGTCCAGCCGAGGGTGCCGTGGCCGGTGTTGAGGAAAAGGTTGGTCAAGCGCGTCCGGCCGATCACGGGCACGCCGTCGGGCGTCGACGGCCGCAAGCCAGCCCAGAACTCGGCCCGCGACGCATCGCCGCAGTCCGGAAACAGTTCCATTGCCTTTCGCAAGAGGAAGCGCGCGCGGATATCGGTCACCGAGGCGTCGTAGCCGGTGAACTCGGCGGTGCCGGCAATGCGTAACCGCTCGCCAAGGCGGCTGTAGACCATTTTGAACTCGTCGTCGATCAGGCTGACGACGGGAGCGCCGGCGTGATCGCCGACGGGAATGGTGATGGAATAACCCTTGGCGGGATAGACGGGAATGGTCATCCCGGCCTCGCGCAGCAGCAGCGGCGAATAGCTGCCGAGAGCGAGCACAAAAGCATCGGCGTCCATGCGCCCGCGGTCGGTCAGAACGGCGGCGACGCGCCCGCCTTCGATCAGGAGCCGCTCGGCGCTCGTGCCGTAGCGGAACTCGACGCCAAGGTTGGCGCACAAGGCGGCGAGGCCGACAGTGAAGGCGTGAGCGTCGCCGCTCTCGTCGTCGGGACTGAAAATCCCTCCAACCAGGCGATCGCGGGCGGCGGCAAGCGCCGGTTCGATCTCCATGCACGTATCGGCCGAGACGACATTGCGGTTGCAGCCGTGCCGGTTCATGAGGTCGATCAGCGGCAACGCCGCCGCATACTCCTTCTCGGCGCGGAAGATGTGCAAGATGCCGCGGCGCAAGTGGTCGTAACGGATCCCGGTCTCGCCCCGCAGTTCGGCGAGTTGGGCGCGGCTATAGACGGCGAGGCGCAACGCCCGCTCGATGTTGATCCGCATACGGCGACGGGTGCAATTGCGCAGGAACCGGACGAGCCACGCCCATAAGGCGGGGTCGGGGCGGAGATGGATGAGCAACGGCGCTTCCGCCTTGCCCAGCCACTTCAGGGCCTTCCACGGCGTCGCGGGAGTCGCCCACGGCGTGGCATGATTGGTCGAGATCTGGCCGCCGTTGGCGAAACTCGTTTCCAGGGCCGGACCCGGCTGCCGATCGACGACGACAACTCCATGACCGTTCCGGGCAAGATACCAGGCCGTCGTGACGCCGATGACGCCGGCGCCAAGGACCAGCACCTTCATGCCCATCCCCTTCGCACCTCCACCCTCCCCGCCTGTTGGCTCCGCCAACCACTTCTTATAGGGTTTATAGGGTCGCGACGTGGCGACCGCCAGTCTTGGGCGGATCGACCACCGGCAGGACAAGCAGAGGAGAAAACGCGGTGGCCGACGACAACGCGCTGCTGAGCGTGGCGGAGATGTACCGGGCGGATCAGGCCGCCGCCGGCGGCGGGGCGCCCAGCCTGTCTTTGATGGAGGCGGCGGGAACAGCAATCGCCCGAGAAATCCGCGCGCGCTGGACGCCTCGGCCGGTCCTGGTTCTGTGCGGGCCCGGGAACAACGGCGGAGACGGATTTGTCGTTGGCCGTCTTCTCGCGGCGCGCGGTTGGCCGGTGCGGGTTGCGCTGCTTGGCGCGCGTGACGCATTGAAAGGAGACGCGGCGGTCAACGCGCAGCGATGGACGGGCGACGTCCACGCGATAACGCCGGAGCTGTTCGACGGCGATCCACTGGTGGTGGACGGCTTGTTCGGCGCGGGACTGACCCGCGCCATCGAAGGCCGCGCCGCCGAAGCGATCGCGATCATCAACGCGCGCGGCCTCGATTGCATTGCGGTCGATATCCCGAGCGGCGTTGACGGCGACAGCGGCGCGGTTCTCGGGTGTGCGCCGCAGTGCCGCGCGACGGTGACGTTTTTTCGAGCCAAGACCGGTCATTGGCTGCTGCCGGGACGGGCGCTGTGCGGAGCGCTGAGCGTGGCGGATATCGGCATTCCGGCCGCCGTCCTTGGCGACATTCGACCAATGGCGTTCATCAACGGGCCGGCCTTGTGGATCAACCGGATGTCCTGGCCGCAATGGGCCGGCAACAAATACAGTCGCGGTCACGCCGTCGTCCTCGGCGGCCGCATGACGGGAGCCGCCCGCCTTGCCGCCGATGGCGCGCGCCGGATCGGCGCCGGCCTCGTGACAATCGCGGCGCCCGAGGAAACGGCCCCGATCTTCGCGACAGGCTCGCCCGGAACCATTGTGGCGCCGATCGCGGATCGGCAGGCCTTCGACGAGTATATCGCCGATGCGCGGCGCAACGCGGTCTTGATCGGCCCCGGCGCCGGCGTCAGCGACGAGACTCGCGACCGTGTCCTCTCGGCTCTGGAGAAAGGCAAGCGATGCGTTCTTGACGCCGACGCGCTGACCGTGTTTGCCGGCGATCATGAAGCCTTCTACCGCGCGCTCAATCCGCACTGCGTGCTGACGCCTCACGAAGGCGAGTTCGCCCGAATCTTCACGATCCAGGGCGGCAAGCTCGCGCGCGCTCGCGAAGCGGCGGCGCGCGCCGGCGCCGTCGTGCTGCTCAAGGGCGCGGATACGGTCGTTGCCGCCCCCGATGGCCGGATCGCGCTCAACGTCAACGCCCCGCCGGACCTCGCCACCGCCGGCAGCGGCGACGTTCTGGCGGGAATGATCCTCGGCCTGCTCGCCGCGCAAATGGATCCCTTCGCGGCGGCCTGTGCGGCGACGTGGATTCACGGACAAGTCGCGGCGGCGCACGGTCCCGGTCTGATCGCCGAGGACCTCGCGGACGGCATTCCGGAGGTGCTCGCCAGGCTCAAGGCTCGGCCGATGACCGGCTCATCGCCGCGCCATCCGGTGTGACAATTGACACAATGGGTCAGACCGCTAGATTAGCGGTTAACTCGCCACGGGTTCTGCTACGAAAGCGGGCGTGGTGGAACTGGTAGACACGCAGGTTTTAGGTACCTGTGACGCAAGTCGTGGGGGTTCAAATCCCTCCGCCCGCACCACATACTGAAGGATTCGTGCGTCAAGATACCAGCAACGTCAACCACACAGCAGGACTTTGGCCGCTGTACGCCGCCAAAGGCTTTCAGAGGTCAAATGCAGGTCACGGAAGTTAAAACAGAAGGTCTGGAGCGGGAATTTCGGGTCGCCGTTCCCGCTGCCGAAATCGAACAGCGAATCAACAGCCGGCTTCAGGAGCTGGCGCGGACCGTTCGGCTTCCAGGGTTTCGACCTGGAAAAGCGCCCGTGTCGTTGCTGCGCAGCCGTTATGGACCCTCGGTGTTGAGCGAAGCGCTGGAGCAAACGCTGAGCGAGTCCTCACGCACCGTCCTCGGCGACCGCGGCCTTCGCCCCGCCGGTCAGCCCAAGATCGAAATCGTGACCCCGGGCGACGGCGCCGACCTCACCCGCCTCCAGACCGTGCTCGCCAGCCACGGGCGACGGCGCCGACCTTGAATATACGCTCGCCGTCGAGTTGCTCCCGGAAGTGGAGCCGATTGACTACGGCAAGATCGCGCTCGAGCGTCTCGCCGCCGAGCCGACGGAGGCCGATATCGACGCCGCCCTGGAGCGACTGGCGCAGACCTTGAAGTCCTCCAAGCCGCTGGAGGAGGAACGAGCGGCGCTTCCGGGCGACATTGTCGTGATCGACTATGTCGGGCGTCTGCGCGGCGAGGAGTTTCAAGGCGGCAAAGCCGAGGGCTTTGAGCTTGAACTCGGCGCCAATCAGTTCGTGCCGGGCTTCGAGGATCAGTTGATCGGCTCCCGCCCGGGCGAGGACCGAACGGTCGTGGTGACATTTCCTCAGGAATTTCCAGCCTCCGAGCTGGCCGGCCAGGAGGTCGCCTTTGAGGTCAAGGTTCGCGAAATCCGTGAGAGCGTGCCCTCGCCGATCGACGATTCGCTTGCGGCCAAGCTTGGTCTGGAGACGCTCGATGCGCTCCGCGAGCAGATCAAGGCATCCCGGGTTCGGGAACTCAACACGCTCTCGCGCATGCGTCTCAAACGCAATTTGCTCGACGCGCTGTCTGAAATGTACACGTTCGAGGTGCCGAAAGGCATGTTGGAGCGTGAATTCGACAACATCACCCAGCAACTCAAGGGTGGACACGAGGACAAGGCCGAGCATTCCGGGCACGGGCATGAACATGATCACGAGCACGAGCACGAGCACGAGCACGAGCACGGGCATGAACATGATCACGAGCACGAGCACGAGCACGAGCACAAACCCTCGCTGGAGCATTTCAGCGAAGAAGAGATCGCCGAGTATCGATCCATTGCCGAGCGCCGGGTGCGCCTTGGCCTCGTGCTGGCCGAGGTTGGCCGGACCAATAATCTGCAGGTGACGCAAGAAGAGTTGAACCGGGCGATGATGGCCGAGGCACGGCGGTATCCTGGCCAGGAGCGGAACATTCTCAACTTCTTCAAGGAGCATCCCCAAGCCGTCGAACAGCTTGCCGGACCCATCCTCGAAGAAAAGGTCGTCGATTTCATTCTTGAGATGGGGACGGTGACGGAGCGCAAGGTTTCGCCCGAAGAACTGCTGGAAACCGATGACGAGCCGGCTTCGCCCGCCAAACCCGAGCAAGCAGCGGGGGGAAGCAGTGAGCAAGCCGAGATCGCCGAAGCCGGCAAGGAAGGCGCCGGCGGCTAACGAATCTCAGAAGCTCATCGACCTTCCGGACCAGCGCGTATTGCTGTTGCTTTCCAAGCCGCACCGCGCCACACCGGTTGCTCTTTCCCGACCGCGCGACCATTTGAAGCGATGTGGATTGGCGGCGGATTGCCGATCCCTGGACCAGGTGACCATGAACACATTCTCGACATTGCCACAGAATTTTGAAACGACGATGAACACATTGGTGCCGATGGTGGTCGAAACGACCAGCCGCGGCGAGCGCGCCTATGACATCTATTCTCGCTTGCTCAAGGAGCGCATCATTTTCGTTACCGGGGGAATCAACGACGTCGTTGCGAGCTTGATCTGCGCGCAATTGCTCTTCCTGGAGTCGGAAAATCCGAACAAGGACATCGCCTTTTACATCAACTCGCCGGGCGGAATCGTAACCTCCGGGCTGGCGATTTACGACACCATGCAATACATTCGACCGGCGGTATCAACGGTGTGCATCGGGCAGGCTGCCTCCATGGGCTCGCTTCTGCTTGCCGCCGGCGCCCCTGGCAAACGCTTCGCGTTGCCGAACGCCCGGATCATGGTTCACCAGCCTTCGGGCGGAGCGCAAGGACAGGCGACGGATATCGAGATTCAGGCAAGAGAAATTCTCACGCTGAAAGGCAGGCTTAACGATATCTATGTTAGGCACACCGGGCAGTCGCTCGACGTGATCGAATCGTCGCTGGAACGGGACCGGTTCATGAATGCTCAGGAGGCGAAAGATTTCGGCATCGTTGACGAGGTGGTGTCGAGTCGGCCAGCTTTGCCGGACGAAGTTGCGAAGGCGGGAAGCCGCTAAATACTTCGGCAACGGTGCCGAAGCACCGGCATGGCCGCTGGCTTGACTTGACGCGGTCCATTGGCGGCGTGCGTTGCGGGTGTTTTTGCGATTGAGTGCGCGGAGCAGCCGTGGCTAACTTGATTCACTCGCAGAGGCGAAGGATCTAGACGATGAGTAAATCCGCGGGTGGGGATTCGAAGAACACGCTCTACTGCTCCTTCTGCGGAAAGAGCCAGCACGAGGTGCGCAAGCTGATTGCGGGTCCGACCGTCTTCATTTGCGACGAGTGCGTCGAGCTTTGCATGGACATCATCCGTGAAGAACACAAGACCAGTCTGATCAAGTCAGGCGACGGCGTGCCCACGCCGAGAGAGATCTGCGGCGTTCTCGATGACTATGTGATCGGCCAGAGTCGCGCCAAACGTGTTCTTTCCGTCGCTGTTCATAACCATTACAAGAGGGTGAGCCACGGCGTCAAAGGCAACGACGTGGAACTGGCCAAGTCCAACATCCTGCTGATCGGTCCCACCGGGTGCGGCAAGACGCTGCTCGCGCAAACCCTTGCCCGTATCCTCGACGTGCCCTTCACGATGGCCGACGCCACGACGCTCACCGAGGCGGGCTATGTCGGCGAGGATGTCGAGAACATCATTCTCAAGCTGCTACAGGCGGCGGATTACAATGTCGAGCGCGCCCAGCGGGGAATCGTTTACATCGACGAGGTCGACAAGATCTCGCGCAAGTCGGACAACCCGTCGATCACGAGGGACGTTTCGGGCGAAGGGGTGCAGCAGGCGCTCTTGAAGATCATGGAAGGAACCGTCGCGAGCGTTCCGCCGCAAGGCGGCCGCAAGCATCCGCAGCAGGAGTTTCTGCAGGTCGATACGACCAACATCCTGTTCATTTGCGGCGGCGCCTTCTCCGGGCTCGAAAAGCTGATTTCGGCGCGCACCCGGGGCACGACCGTCGGCTTCGGCGCCGATGTTCGCGGTCCCGACGAGCGCCAGACCGGGGAGATCATCCGCGACGTCGAGCCCGAGGATCTGCTGAAGTTCGGCCTGATTCCGGAGTTCATTGGGCGCCTCGCCGTCGTCGCCACCCTCGACGATCTGGACGAGGGCGCCCTTGTCGAGATTTTGACCAAGCCGAAAAACGCGCTGGTCAAACAGTATCAACGCCTGTTCGAGATGGAAGGCGTGCGGCTGGATTTCACCGAGGGCGCGCTGCAGAGCGTCGCGCGGCGCGCGGTTCTGCGCAAGACAGGCGCCCGCGGGCTGCGTTCGATCATGGAAAATATCCTGCTGGACACCATGTTCGAACTGCCCAGCCTGGAAGGCGTTGAAGAAGTGGTCATCAACGGCGAGGTCGCCGAAGGTCAGGCCAAGCCGCTGTATATCTACTCTGACCGGCGCGGCGATATGGGAAGCAGCGCGTGAGGGTTGTATAAGTCACCAGCCCTTGATCCTGCCCTGCGCGCAGGCCACTTGTTATTGAGTGCCGGAGGCGGCGGCGCGCTTCGCGCCTTCGGCCGGTTTTACCCAAGCCAAAGGGCACAATGACCGTGACAGCCGAAAAACACATCTATCCCGTCCTCCCGCTCCGCGACATCGTCGTGTTTCCGCACATGATCGTGCCGCTGTTCGTCGGGCGGGATAAATCGGTTCGCGCTCTCGAAGACGTGATGAAGGACGACAAGCAGATTCTGCTCGTCGCACAGAAGAATGCCGCACAAGACGAACCGGCGGCCGATGAAATTTATCGCGTCGGGACAGTGTCGACGGTTCTTCAGCTCCTCAAGCTTCCCGATGGAACGGTAAAGGTTCTTGTCGAAGGCGGACAGCGGGCCCGAATCACGAGTTTTACCAGCCGCGAAGAGTTCTTTGAGGCCGAAGCCGAGTTCATCGACGAGCAGATCGGCGATCCGCAGGAAATCGAGGGACTGGGCCGCTCCGTCATCAGCCAGTTCGAGCAGTACATCAAACTCAACCGCAAGATTCCGCCGGAAGTCCTGGTGTCGATCAATCAGATCGAGGACCCGGCGAAGCTGGCGGATACCATTACCTCTCACTTGGCCCTGAAAATTTCCGAAAAGCAGGAGCTGCTCGAAACGCGCGTCGTCGCCGAGCGGCTTGAGCGGGTCTACGCTCACATGGAATCTGAGATCGGCGTTCTTCAGGTCGAGAAGCGGATTCGCAACCGGGTCAAGCGACAGATGGAAAAGACCCAGCGCGAATACTACCTCAACGAGCAACTGAAGGCGATCCAGAAGGAGCTTGGCGAGGGTGAGGACGGCCGCGATGAACTCGCCGAACTCGAGGAGCGGATCAACAAAACGGGCCTCAGCAAGGAAGCGCGCGAGAAGGCACTGGCCGAGATGAAGAAGCTGCGGTCGATGAGCCCGATGTCGGCGGAAGCGACAGTGGTGCGCAATTATCTCGACTGGATGCTGAGCATCCCCTGGAAGAAGCGCTCACGCGTCAAGAAGGACATCAAGCTCGCGCAGGAGATTCTCGACGCCGATCATTATGGCCTCACCAAGGTCAAGGAACGGATTCTCGAGTATCTCGCCGTGCAGCAC